>JAPKHL010000038.1 GCA_026646875.1 Rhodocyclaceae bacterium
GATCTCGGCTGCCGCATCTACACCTTCATCACCACGCTGCGCTATGTGCTGGAGGCCGCGGCACGGCACGGCAAGACGGTATGGGTGCTCGACCGACCCAATCCCGCCGGCCGTCCGGTCGAGGGGCTGACCCTGCGGCCCGGCTGGGAGAGTTTTGTCGGCGCCGGGCCGCTGCCGATGCGCCACGGCCTGACGATGGGCGAACTGGCGCGCTGGTTCGTCGCCACGCTGGGGCTCGACGTCGACTGCGAGGTGATCGCGATGGACGGCTGGCAGCCCGACGCGGCGCCCGGCCACGGCTGGCCGCTTGGCGAGCGCAGCTGGATCAACCCCAGCCCGAACGCGCCCAACCTGTGGATGGCGCGGGCCTATGCGGGTACCGTGATGCTGGAGGGCACCACCCTCTCCGAGGGGCGCGGCACCACGCGGCCGCTCGAGTTGTTCGGGGCGCCGCCCGAAACCGGCTTCGACGCGCAGGCGCTGATCGCCGGCATGCGCGCCCTGGCGCCGCACTGGCTGGCCGGCTGCGCGCTGCGCGAATGCTGGTTCGAGCCGACCTTCCACAAGCATGCCGGCAAGCTCTGTCACGGCGTGCAGATTCACGTCGAGGACCCGGCGCACTACGATCACGCCGCCTTCCGTCCGTGGCGCCTGCAGGCGCTCGCCTTCAAGTCGCTGCGCCGGCTGCGGCCGGATTATCCGCTGTGGCGCGATTTTCCCTACGAGTACGAGCATGGCCGCCTGGCGATCGATCTGATCAACGGTTCGCCGCTGCTGCGCGAGTGGGTGGACGACCCCGCCGCGCAGCCCGGCGACCTCGACGCGCTGGCCGGCGCCGACGAGGCGGCCTGGGCGGCGGAGCGCCGTTCCGTCCTGCTATACTGAGCGTCCGCCGCGCCACGGGCCGGCCCCATCGGCCATGCCCCCGCTTTTTGTCGGGTTTTTCCCGCACCGTGACAAAAATCACGGCGCCCTGCCGGGACGGAATGATAGGCTCCCGTGAATTTGCCAACCGCCCCGCGATGCCGGGGGCATTCGCCATGACGTCATGCCATTGATCGACGCCAGATCGCGCTCCCGCCGGGGGATCTGCCCGCGTTTCGCCAGCCTCAAGGTCAAGCTCACCCTCGGCGCGGTGCTGCTCGGCGTCGTCCTGCTGTTCGTGCAGTCCATGCTGCACTATTCGGTGCTGCGCGGCAGCCTGCTCGAGCGCATCGAGATCGACCAGTTCGCCCTGGTTTCGGAAGTCGCCGCGGGCCTCGACGAGAAGATCGAGGAACGGCTGAAGGCCCTGTCGGAGGCCGCGCTCGGCGCCCGGCTGCCGATCGACGGCCCCCTGCCGCCGCTGGAGGCCTTCCTGGCGAACGAGAAGGCCCTGCTCACGATGTTCGACGATCTCTACATCTTCGATCCCCGGGGCGTGCTGCGGGTGGACTGGCCGGAGAAGGCCGGCCGGCGGGGGCTCGACATGTCCTCGCGCGACTACATCCGGGGCGTGCGGCAGCAGCGCATGGCGGTCGTTTCGCAGCCGGTGATCGGTCGCTCGACGCGCCAGCCCATCGTCGTGCTGGCCGCACCGATCCTCGATGCCTCGGGCGAGCTGGCCGGCATCCTTGCGGGTGTGCTCAACCTGCATCAGCCCAACCTGCTGGGCACCCTGTCGCAACGCCGTATTGGAGAGAACGGCTATTTCTACATGGTGGCGCCTGACCGCACCGTGATTGCGCACCCGGATCGCGCGCGCATCCTCCGGCCGATCGCCGAACCCGGGGTCGACGCGCTGCTGGACCGGGCCCTGAAGGGCTTCGAGGGTACCGGCGAGGGCAGCGATGGCGGCGGCGGGCACGGCCTGCACACCTACAAGCGGCTGCGCACCAACGGCTGGCTGCTGGCCTCGGTGATTCCCGAAGCCGAGGCCTTCTACTCGCTGGCCGAGATGGAGCGGCGCATGCTGCTGGTCACCCTCCTGCTCGCCCTGTTCTGCGCGCCGGCCCTCTGGCTGTACTTCCGCAGTCTCGTGCGTCCGCTCGGCGCACTGGCGCAGTCGGTCGGCGAACTGGCGCAGAATGTCCAGCCGGGTGTCCTGCCGGCGCCGGTGCGCGAGGAAGGCAGCCGCGAAATCCGCACGGTTGCCCGCGCCTTCAACCGTTTCCTGGCCGCCTGGTCGCAGGCCGAGAGCCGGCAGCGGCTGGCCGCGCGGGTCTTCGAAACCACCGCCGAGGCGATCGTGGTCTGCGATGCGCGGGCCGTGATCCTGGCGGTCAACCCGGCGTTCAGCCGCATCACCGGCTACGGCGAGGCCGACGTGGTCGGACGCAGCATGCGCATCCTGCGCTCCGACCAGCACAGTCCGGTCTTCTACAAGAGCATGTGGCGCAAGGTGGTTGCCCAGGGGCGCTGGTCCGGCGAAACCTGGAACCAGCGCAAGAACGGCGACGCTTTCCCGATGTGGCAGACCATCAGTAGCGTGCGCAACGACGCCGGCGAGGTCACCCACTACGTCTTCGTCTTCGCCGACCACACCGAAATCCACCGGGCCCGCGATGTGGCCGAGCATCTTGCCTGGAACGATCCGCTCACCGGCCTCGCCAACCGCGCGCAGGTGCTGCGCGAGCTGCAGCGCACGGTCCGCCGGGCGGAGGGCGGCGGACGGCGCTTCGCCGCCCTGCTGCTGATCGACCTCGATCGCTTCAAGCTGGTCAACGAGGCGCACGGGCTGGCTGTCGGCGACACCCTCCTGAAGATCGTCGCCGCCCGCCTGTCGCGCACGCTCGACCGCGACGACATTCCGGCGCGCATCGCCGCCGACCAGTTCGCCCTGCTGCTGGCTGGCCGCGACGAGGCGACGGCGGATGCCGCCAGCGCCGCAGCGCTGGTCCAGTCCCTGGCGGACACCCTGCGCGAACGCCTGCGCGAGGGGATCGAGGTGGCCGACGAGGTGTTCCATTTCGAAGCCAGTGCCGGCATTGCCCTGCTCCCGGAAAATGCCGCCTTCGACGCCGAGGAGATCCTGCGCCAGGCCGAAACGGCGGTGCATCAGGCCAAGCATGCCGGCGGCGCGCGCACGGTGTTCTTCGATGCCGGCATGACCGCCAGCATCCGCGACCGCTACCGGCTGGAGCGCGAGTTGCGCCTGGCCTGCAGCGATGGCGGGCTGCGTCTCTACCTGCAGCCGCAGGTGGACGCGCGGGGCGCCCTCGTCGGCGCGGAGGCCCTGGTGCGCTGGCAGCATCCGCGCGCCGGGCTGATCGCGCCGGGCGAGTTCATTCCGCAGGCGGAGGAATCCGACCTGATCGTCGCGGTGGATCGCTGGATGCTCTTCCAGGTCTGCCGGCTTCTCGCCTGGCAACAGCGCGCGGGCTTCCCGCTGCGCATCTCGGCCAACGTCAGCCCGCGCCATTTCCAGCGCGCCGACTTCCTCGACCATGTCCTGCGGACCCTTGACGAAACGGGGGCCGATCCCGCCCTGCTGGTGCTCGAGATCACCGAGGGGCTGGTGATCGGCCAGATCGAGGAGGCGATTGCCCGGATGAGCGCGCTGACGCAGCGGGGAATACGCTTCTCGATGGACGATTTCGGCACCGGCTATTCCAGTCTCGCCTACCTCAAGCGCCTGCCGATCCAGGAACTGAAGATCGACCGCAGTTTCATCCAGGACGCACCGACGCGTCCGAGCGATGCCGCGCTGGTGCAGACCGTCGTCGCCGTGGCGCGCAACCTGGGACTGGAAATCGTTGCCGAGGGCGTCGAGACGCGGGCCCAGGCCGACTTCCTGCGCGGTTTTGATCCGCTGGTTCGGCAGGGGCATCTCTATGGCCGTCCCGAACCCGAGGCGGCCTGGTGCGAACGGCTGCGCGCGGAATGCCGCGAGCGCAGCGATATCGCGCTCTGAGGTCGCGTTCGCGCGCCCGCCCGGAGGGATGGCGGCCGGCAGGGGGTGCCTGTGCCGGCCGTGCTGCCGTGTCAGCGGCGGCGGGGGATGCGGCCGTTCAGTACGCCAGTCCGCTGGCCTCGTCGAGGCCGAGCATCAGGTTCATGCACTGGATGGCGGCGCCCGAGGCGCCCTTGCCGAGATTGTCGAAGCGCGCGGCGAGCAGGATCTGCTCGCCGTGGCCGAAGACAAACAGCTCGGCGCGGTTGGTGTCGTTGCAGGCGGTGGCCGGCAGGAAGCCGTTGTCGAGCAGCGGCGCGGCATCGAGCGGCATCACCTTCACGAAGGTCTCGCCGGCGTAGTATTCGGCGTAGTACGCCTGCACGTCGGCCGGCGTCACCTTTCGCGGCAGCAGGCGCGTCAGCAGCGGCACTGCGACGACCATCCCCTGTGCGAAGTTGCCGACGATCGGGGTGAACAGCGGCGGGTGCGCGAGGCCGGCCTGCGCCTGCATTTCGGGCAGGTGCTTGTGCGCCAGGCCGAGCGCGTAGAAGCGCGGGCTCTTCATTGTCTCGGGCAGGTTCGCCGGCTCCTCGTAGCTGGCGATCATCTCCTTGCCGCCGCCGCTGTAGCCGGTGATCGAATGGGTGCTGACCGGATAGTCGCGCGGCACGATGCCGCCGGCGACCAGTGGCGCCATCAGCAGGATGAAGCCGCTGGCGTGGCAGCCGGGGACGGCGACCTTCTGCGCCTGGCGCACGCGCTCGCGCTGGCCGCCGTTGAGCTCGGGCAGGCCGTAGACCCAGTCCGGGTGCGTGCGGTGCGCGGTCGAGGCGTCGAGAAAGCGGGTGCGCTTGTTGTCCGGGTGCAGCAGCGCGACGGACTCCTTCGACGCGGCGTCGGGCAGGCAGAGGAAGACCACGTCGGCGGCGTTGATGTACTCGGCCTTGACCGCCGGGTCCTTGCGTTGCGCCTCGGGGATCGCGAGGATTTCGATTTCCGGGCGGATCGAGAGCCGCTCGTCGATTTTCAGGCCGGTGGTGCCGTGCCGGCCGTCGATGAATACCTTGAAAGTCATGGCGGATTCCGTGTGCGTGCTGGGGTGACGGTGAAGGGGACGAGGCTCCATTGTAGGCGGCCGGACGCGCTTGCGGTACCGGCCAGCAGGCGCCTCCCGCTCAGAGGATCGGCGCCAGCCAGCGCGCTGCCTCGTCAACGGGCATGCCTTTCCGGGCGGCCCAGTCCTCGAGCTGGTCGCGGCCGATCTTCTGCACCGCGAAATATTGCGCTCCGGGGTGCGCGAAATACCAGCCGGAGACGGCTGCCGCCGGCGTCATCGCGTAGGCTTCGGTGAGACCCATGCCAGCGTTGGCCGGCGCGTCGAGCAGCGCGAAGATGGTGCCCTTCTCGGTGTGATCCGGGCAGGCCGGGTAGCCGGGCGCCGGGCGGATGCCCTGGTATTCCTCGCGGATCAGCTGCGCGTTCGACAGCCCCTCCCCGGCGGCGTAGCCCCAGTATTCCTTGCGCACGCGCTCGTGCAGCCATTCGGCGCAGGCCTCGGCAAGGCGGTCGGCGAGCGATTTCAGCATGATCGCGTGATAGTCGTCGTGCGTGGCCTCGAACTCGGCGAGCTTCTTCTCGATGCCGAGGCCGGCGGTGACGGCGAAGGCGCCGGTCCAGTCGGGCGCGCCGCCGTTTTCAACTCTCGGCGCGACGAAGTCGGCGAGGCAGTAGTGCGGCTTGCCCGACGGACGTTCGTGCTGCTGGCGCAGGTGGTGCGTCGTCGCCAGCACCTGCGTGCGCGACTCGTCGGTGTAGAGCTCGACATCATCACCGACGCGGTTCGCCGGCCACAGGCCGAACACCGCGTTGGCGCCGATCCACTTCTCGGCGATCAGCTGCTTGAGCATCGCCTGCCCGTCCTTGAAGACGTTGCGTGCGGCTTCGCCGACCGTCGCGTCGTCAAGGATCTTCGGGTAGGCACCGGCGAGGTCCCAGGTCTGGAAGAACGGGCCCCAGTCGATGTATTCGGCGAGCGTGGCGAGGTCGATGTCCTTGAGCACGGTGACGCCGGTCTTCTTCGGCTGCACTGGCATACCCGTGAACGGCAGCGCGTTGGCACGCGCCGCTTCGAGCGACACCAGCGTCACGCCCTTCTTGTTCGCATGCTGCGCACGCACCTTCTCGTAGTCGGCGGCGACCTCGGCCTTGAAGTCGGCGGCATGGTCGATCGACAAGAGCTTGGTGACGACGCCGACGGCGCGCGAGGCATCCGGCACATAGACCACCGGCGATTCGTAGTTCGGCGCGATCTTGATCGCGGTGTGCGCGCGGCTGGTCGTCGCGCCGCCGATCAGGAGCGGCACGTCGAAACCCTGGCGCTGCATCTCGGACGCCACGTGCGCCATTTCCTCCAGCGACGGCGTGATCAGTCCGGAGAGGCCGATCGCCTGTGCGCCATGCTCCTTCGCCGCGTGCAGGATCTTGTCGCAGGGCACCATGACGCCGAGGTCGACGACGTCGTAGCCGTTGCAGCCGAGCACGACGCCGACGATGTTCTTGCCGATGTCGTGCACGTCGCCCTTGACGGTGGCGACGACGATCCTGCCCTTCGAGGCGGCGCCGGTGCGCAGCTTCTCCTCCTCGATGAAGGGGATCAGGTGGGCGACCGCCTGCTTCATGACGCGCGCCGATTTGACCACCTGCGGCAGGAACATCTTGCCGGCGCCGAAGAGGTCGCCGACGACGTTCATGCCGGCCATCAACGGGCCTTCGATCACTGCCAGCGGCGGCTTTCCGGCGGCGGCGAGCGCGGCCCGGCATTCCTCGGTATCGGCGACGACGAAGTCGGTGATGCCCTTGACCAGCGCATGCGACAGGCGCTCCTCGACCGGCAGTTCGCGCCACGACAGATCGGGGCCGGTGTCCTTGGCCTTGCCTTCCTTCACCGTCTGCGCGAACTCGACGAGGGCCTCGCCGGCGCCTGCATGTTTGTTCAGCACGACGTCTTCCACCTTCTCGCGCAGTGCCGGATCGAGGTCGTCATAGACACCGAGCATGCCGGCGTTGACGATGCCCATCGACAGCCCGGCCTTGATCGCGTGGTAGAGGAAGACGGTGTGGATCGCCTCGCGCACCGGGTCGTTGCCGCGGAACGAGAAGGAGACGTTGGAGACGCCGCCGGAGATCTGCGCGTGCGGCAGATGGGCGCGAATCCAGCGGCAGGCCTCGATGAAGTCGACCGCATAGTTGTCGTGCTCGGCGATGCCGGTGGCGATGGCGAAGATGTTCGGGTCGAAGATGATGTCCTCGGCCGGGAAGCCGACGCCGCCGTTTTCCACCTTGGCGGTCAGCACCTTGTAGGCACGTGCGCAGATCTCGGTCTTGCGCGCGAAGGTGTCGGCCTGGCCGGTCTCGTCGAAGGCCATGACGACCACCGCGGCGCCATAGCGGCGCGCCAGCCGGGCCTGCTCGATGAACTTGGCCTCGCCCTCCTTCATCGAGATCGAATTGACAATGCCCTTGCCCTGGATGCACTTGAGGCCGGCCTCGATCACTTCCCACTTCGAGGAGTCGATCATGATCGGCACGCGCGCGATGTCCGGCTCCGACGCGATCAGCTTGAGGAAGCGATCCATCGCTGCCAGGCCGTCGAGCATCGCCTCGTCCATGTTGATGTCGATCACCTGTGCGCCGTTCTCGACCTGCTGGCGGGCAACGGCCAGCGCATCGTCGTAGCGTCCCTCGAGGATCATGCGGGCGAAGGCCTTGGAGCCGGTGACGTTGGTGCGCTCGCCAACGTTGACGAAGAGCGATTCCTTGCCGACGTTGAACGGCTCGAGTCCGGAGAGGCGCAGCTTCTTCTCGATCACCGGGATGGCGCGCGGCTTGATCCCCTCGACGTATTTCGCGATCGCCGCGATGTGGTCGGGCGAGGTGCCGCAGCAGCCGCCGACGATGTTCACGAAGCCGTGCCTGGCCCAGTCCTGGATCTCTTCGGCGAGCTGCTCCGGCGTTTCGTCGTAGCCGCCGAAGGCGTTGGGCAGGCCGGCGTTCGGGTGGGCGGAGACGAAGCAATCGCAGACGCGCGACAGTTCCTCGACGTACTGCCGCAGCTCCTTGGCGCCGAGCGCGCAGTTGAGGCCGAAGCTCAGCGGGCGGATGTGGTTCAGCGAATTCCAGAAGGCTTCCGCCGTCTGGCCGGAGAGCGTGCGGCCCGAGGCATCGGTGATCGTGCCCGAGATCATCACCGGCAATCGGTTGCCACCCTCGTGGACGGCCTGGTCGAAGAAAGCTTCGATGGCGAACAGCGCCGCCTTGGCGTTGAGCGTGTCGAACACCGTCTCGACCAGCAGCAGGTCGGCACCGCCATCGACCAGGCCGCGGATGGCTTCGGTGTAGGTCTCGACCAGCTCGTCGAAAGTGACGTTGCGGTAGCCGGGGTCGTTCACGTCCGGGGAGATCGAGCCGGTGCGCGAGGTCGGGCCGAGCACGCCGGCGACGAAGCGCGGCTTGGCCGGGTTCTTGGCCGTGAACTCGTCGCAGGCTTCGCGCGCCAGCTTGGCGCCGGCGACGTTCAGTTCATAGACGATGGGCTCGAGCTTGTAGTCGGCCTGCGAGATCGCCGTCGCGTTGAAGGTGTTCGTCTCGAGGATGTCGGCGCCGGCGGCGAGGTACTCGGTATGGATGCCCTTGATGACCTCGGGTTTCGTCAGCAGCAGCAGGTCGTTGTTGCCCTTGAGGTCATGCGGATGATCGGCGAAGCGCGTGCCGCGGTAGTCCTTCTCGGTCAGCCCGTGGCGCTGGATCATCGTGCCCATCGCGCCGTCGAGGACGAGCAGGCGCTGTTTCAGCAGGGCGGAGAGTTCGGATGTACGGTCGGGCTGCATGGAGATACCTCAAAAGCAAAAAACCCGTTCAGCGTCGGGAGCGAACGGGTTTCGGAATGAACGCCCGCTTTAGCCGTATTTGTTACGCGCCCGCAAGCTGAAGTTCAAATCGGCGCGAAGGACGGATTCTAACGCCAGGGGGCTGATCGTCCAAGAGAAAGAACCCGGGCGGGCGGAGGCCGCTCAGGTGACGAACTGCCCGAGCAGCTGCCGGCTGCGCTCGCTGGACTGGCGGAGGGTGCCGGCGGCGCCGGCCAGGTGTTCGATCTCGTCGGCGTTGGAGCGGGAAAGTGCCTGCAGTTCGTGCATCTGCCGGTCGACGCCCTCGATCTGTCCGCGGATTTCGCCCGAGGCTGCGGCGGTTCGCTCGGCGAGTTGCGCCGACTTCTCGATCATCTCGCCAGCGCCGGTCATGATCGTGTCGATGCGCGCCGAGGCACCCGAGAGCGCGGCGAGCATGTCGCTCTGCAGCTGCATCTGCCGGCTGGTGTCGTCGATGGCGGCGACGATCGAGGTGGTGGTGGTGCTGATCTGGTCGAGACTCTGCTGGGTGCGTTCGGCGAGCTTGCGCACCTCGTCGGCAACCACCGCGAAACCGCGTCCGCTTTCGCCCGCGCGCGCCGCCTCGATCGCCGCGTTGAGCGCGAGCAGGTTGGTCTGCGCGGCAATCTCGGAAACGGCGCCGAGCACCTTGCGGATCTCGTCGACGTTGCCGGTCAGGCTGCCCACGCGTTCGGCCAGCTGGTTGCCGGCGCGCACGCTGCCGTCGACCGAGGCGAGCATTTCCTCGATCTCGCGCCGGCTGCCGGCGACCGAATCGCGCGCCTCGCGCAGCTCGTCGCGCATGCTTTCCGCCTCGCCGGCCAGGCGGACGACGGTCTCGCTGACCGCGCCGATGCGCTGCGTGGCCGCGCCGGTGATCTCGGCAGTCGCTTCCAGGCGCTGGCTGATCGTCCCGGTGCGCGCATCGAGCGCCGAGGCGATCCGGCCGTTCTCGTCCGAAGCGTTTCTCGCCTCGCCAAGCGGCGCGCGGACCGCGTTGCGGAAATCCTCGATCACCGCGGCGACCCGGCCGATCTCCGAATTGAGGCCGGTGTTGACCGCGCAGGGGCGCGACAGATCCCGCTGCGCAAAGTGGCGCAGGTAGTCCGACAGCTCGCGCAGCGCCGTCACGCCCCAGCGCTTCTCGTCGAGGTCGTGCACCAGCACGACGAGGGCGATCAGGACCTGGACCGCCTGCCCGATCGCGTTGTCGGTGAAGAATGCCGCATTGACCAGCAGCAGGGTGATGCCGACCCAGTGCACCAGGCGCATCCGGAAAAACAGCGACTTGAATTCCACGATTTCTTCCTCGTCTTCCACGGTGTCCGCGTGCCGCACATCATCGCCAAAAAGGCGGTCGCCGAACAGGGGGGGCTCAACCGCGCTGGACGATGTTGCTGCTCGTGCGGACGACGTTGCCGCCCTCGTCGAAGTGCACATTGAAGAAGCGGTCCATCCCCGGTTCGCCGGGGGTTTTCCAGTCCCACACGTGTTCCTTCTTGAGCGGGAAGTAGAACTCGTGCGCCGGCTTGCCGAGCAGGCGGCGCACCTCGTCGCGGCGCATGCCGGGAGCGACGCGGGCGAAATTCTCCTCGGTCAGCACCTGGCGGACCTCGCGCAGGATGTTGTCGGGGCCGATCACGATCATGTAGTTCTCGATCCCCTCGGGCGTGCGCGGGTATTCCCAGGTCCGTGCGCCGTCGGCCTCCTGCCATTCCATCGCGGGCGCACCCATGCGTTCGCGCACTTCGTGGCCGGTGGTGATGCCGGGCCTGAGCGTTTCCGGATCGACCATTCCGCAGGCCGGCAGAACTGCCGCCAGAATGCCCGCGCCCAGGCCGGCCAGCACTTTCTCGATCATTTTCGCCCCGCTAGAATGACCCCTCGAAAAACGGAGTATAGAACAATGAAACACCTCACCCCGACCGAGACCTTCGCCTTCCTGCAGCGTACTCCCGAGGCCCTGTTCATCGACGTGCGCAGCGAGATCGAATACTTCTTCGTCGGCCATCCGATCGGCGTCGAGCACATCGCCTGGAGCGACGGGCCGGACTGGGAGATCAATCCGGAATTCGTGCCGCAGGTGAAGCGCCTGGCCGGCGACGGGCTGGACCGTCCGGTCGTGCTGATCTGCCGCAGCGGCCATCGTTCGGCCGAAGCGGCGCAGGCGCTGGAGGCGGCGGGGTTCGCCGAGGTCATCAACGTGCTGCACGGCTTCGAGGGCGAGCGCGACGCCAGCCACCACCGCAATACCCTGAGCGGCTGGCGCGTCGACGGCCTGCCCTGGGAACAGAGTTGAGCGCCCCGGCGAGCGGACGCGGACACCCGCCGGCTGCGTTGGCCTGGAGCGTGTGGGGCCTGGGCGCCCTGCTCTACCTGATCGGCTTCTACCAGCGCGTCGCCCCGGCGGTGATCACCGACCGGCTGATGAACGACTTCGCCCTCGGCGCGGCGGCGCTCGGCAACCTCTCGGCGTTCTACTTCTATTCGTACGTCGCGATGCAGATTCCGACCGGCGTTCTCGCCGACCGCTGGGGTCCGCGCCGGCTGCTCACGCTCGGCGCCGCCGTGGCCGCCATCGGCACCGCGCTGTTCGCCTTCGCGCCCTCGCTGGCCTGGGCCAGCGCCGGCCGCCTGCTGATCGGCGCCTCGGTCGCCGTCGCCTTCGTCTCCATGCTCAAGCTGGCCACGCACTGGTTCGCGCCGCGCCAGTTCGCACTGGCCTCCGGCCTCGCGCTGCTCTGCGGCGTGATCGGCGGCGTCATCGCCGGCGTGCCGCTGCGCATGCTGGTCGAGGCCTTCGGCTGGCGTCCGGTGATGGCGGTGAGCGCCGCGCTCACCGGACTGCTCGCCGTGGCGATCTGGCTGCGCGTGCGCGACGATCCGGCGCAGGCCGGCTATGCCACGCACGCGGCCAGCACGCATGGTGGCGCGCACGGCTCGATCCTGCGCGGACTCGTCGAGGTGCTTTCCTACCGCAACAGCTGGATCCTGCTGATCACGCCGATCGGCGTGGCCGGCGCCGTGCTGACCTTCGCCGGCCTGTGGGGCGTGCCCTACCTGCGCCAGGTGCACGGCCTGGATACCCGCAGTGCCGCCGCGATCACCTCGGCGCTGCTGATCGCCTGGGCCTTCGGCGGTCCGCTGCTTGGCCAGCTCTCCGAGCGCCTGGGCCGACGCAAGCCACTCTACGTGGCGACCACGGCGGCGACGCTGCTCGGCTGGGGGGTCGTCGTCTTCCTGCCGCTGCCGCTCTGGCTGCTGACCGGCGTACTGGTGCTTACCGGCATCGTTTCCGGCAACCTGATCATCGGCTTCGCCTACGCCAAGGAGTCGGTACCGGCCCGCCTGATGGGTACCGCCGCCGGCGTCTGCAACATGGGGCCGCTGCTCGGCGGCATGCTGCTGCAACCGGCCGTCGGCTTCATCCTCGACCGCCACTGGCGCGGCGCCAGCGAGGGCGGCGCGCGCATCTACGACGCCGCCGCGTACCAGGCCGGCTTCGGCCTGATGTTCGGCTGCATCGCGCTGTCGCTCGTCCTGATCCTGCTGTCGCGGGAAACCTGCTGCCGGCAGAAGGCCTGAGCCCGGCGCCCGGTCTTCAGGCTGCTGCCTGGCTGCCGCGCCGGTGCAGCCAGGCAGCGGTGCCGCCGGCGAGCATCATGCCGGCCATGCCGAGCGCCAGGGTCAGCACCGAATCCCACAGCAGCGGCGCCAGCAGGGCCGCCACGACGCCGTTGAAGCCGGCCTGCAGGAAGGTCTGGCAGGACGCGGCGAGGCCGCGCTGCCGGGGGAACGGGTCGAGCGCCAGCAGGGTCAGGCAGGGCGTCGCCAGCGACATCCCGAAGGTGTAGATGAAGATCGGGACGACGCTCCACGGCAGCCCGGGCGGCAGCGCGAGGTGCAGGCCGACGTTGAGCAGCGCCGCGCTGCCCATCACCGCGTAGCCGGCCAGGATGGTGCGCGGCAGGGAGAGCCGTCCGGCCAGCCGGCCGGCCACCCAGGCGCCGCTCATCAGCCCGCTCATCGACGGTCCGAACAGCCAGAGGAAGCCGGTTTCCGCGACGCCCAGGTGTCGCATCAGGAAGACCGGCGCCGACAGCACGTAGAGAAAGAAACCGCCGAAGTTGAGGGAAAGCGCCGCGCAGGCGAACAGGAAGGGCGGCGAGCTGAGCACCGCGCGGTAGCTGCGCACGAGGTAGCCGGGGTGCAGCGGTTGCCGGCGCTCGGGCGGCAGCGTTTCCGGCAGCAGGCGCCAGCAGGTCAGCGCCAGCAGCGCGGTCATCAATGTCAGGAAGACGAAGACCGAGCGCCAGCCGAACAGCGTCTGCAGCCAGCCGCCGATCAGCGGCGCGATGGCCGGCGCCAGCGCGAACATCATGGTGATCTGCGCCATCAGGCGCTGTGCCGGCGGACCGTCGAAGAGGTCGCGCACGATGGCGCGGCCGATCACCACGCCGGCGCCGGCGCTGATTCCCTGCACCGCGCGCAGCAGCCACAGGTGCTCGATGCGCGTGGCGAAGGCGCAGGCCAGCGAGGCGAGGGCGAACAGCGCCAGCGCGGCGAGAATCACCCGGCGGCGGCCGAGTGCATCGGCGATCGCGCCGTGCCACAGCGTCATCACGGCGAAGGGGAGCAGGTAGGCGCTCAGCGTCTGCTGCACCTCGAGCGGCGTCGCCCGCAGCGCCTCGCCGATGGCCGGGAAGGACGGCAGGTAGGTGTCGATCGAAAAGGGGCCGAGCGCCGACAGGGCGGCGAGCAGGAAGGCGATGCCGCGGGGCGGCCGGGCGGCGGTGTTCACGGTTGCGGGGTTCAATTCAGTCCTTGGCGAAGCGGCGGTACTGCACGGCCTCGGCGATGTGCGGCGGGCGGATGGCGGGGCTTGCGGCGAGATCGGCGATGGTGCGCGCCACCTTGAGCACCCGGTGGCAGGCGCGTGCCGAGAGGGCGAGGCGGGCCGCCGCCTGGGCCAGCAGGCCGGCGGCGTCGGCGTCCAGCGGGCAGTGACGGTCGATGCCGGCCGCCGCGAGGCGCGCGTTGGGCTGGCCCTGGCGCGCTTCCTGCCGCGCGCGGGCCTCCGTCACCCGTGCCCGCACGCTGGCCGAATCCTCCCCGTCGTTGCGCTGTTGCAGGGCGGCCACGGGCAGCGCCGGCACCTCCACCTGCAGGTCGATCCGGTCGAGCAGCGGCCCCGACAGCCGGGTCCGGTAGCGTTGCAGCTGGTCGGGCGTGCAGCGGCAGCGTCCCGAGGCGTCGCCATGCCAGCCGCAGGGGCAGGGATTCATCGCCGCCACCAGCTGGAAGCGGGCGGGAAAGTCGGCATGCCGGGCGGCGCGCGAGATATGGATGTGCCCGCTCTCGAGCGGCTCGCGCAGCGCCTCGAGGACGCGCCGGTCGAACTCGGGAAATTCGTCGAGGAACAGCACGCCCTCGTGCGCCAGCGAGATTTCGCCGGGGCGCGGCAGGCTGCCGCCGCCGACCAGGGCTGCCGCCGAGGCGGTATGGTGCGGCGCGCGGAAGGGCGGGCGGCCGAAACCGGTGGGCCGGAACAGCCCGGCCAGCGAGAGCAGCGCCGCCGACGCCAGTGCGGCCGGGCGGGCCATCGGCGGCAGCAGCCCGGGCAGGCGCGCGGCCAGCATCGACTTGCCGCTGCCCGGCGGCCCGCAGAACAGCAGCGAATGCCCGCCGGCGGCGGCGATCTCCAGCGCCCGCTTCGCCTGTGCCTGGCCGCGCACGTCGGCGAGGTCGGGCAGCGTTTCGCCGCAATCGCCCGGCGCGGCCGGCACCGGTGCGCATTCCGCGAGGGGCGCGCGGCCGCAGAGATGGGCGCAGACCTCGAGCAGGCTGCGCGCGGCGAGCACCCGGGCGCCATCGGCCAGCGCCGCCTCGTCGGCGCTTTGCGCCGGCAGCACGAAGCTGCGCCCGTCGCCCTCGGCGGCCAGCGTCATCGCCAGCGCGCCGCGGATCGGTCGCAGTTCGCCCGACAGCGACAGCTCGCCGGCGAATTCGTGGGCGGCCAGCGCCGCTGCCGGAATCTGCCCCGAGGCGGCGAGGATGCCGAGCGCGATCGGCAGGTCGAAGCGGCCGGATTCCTTGGGCAGGTCGGCCGGCGCCAGATTCACCGTGATGCGCCGGGCGGGGAATTCGAACCCCGAATTCTGCAGCGCCGCGCGCACGCGGTCGCGCGCCTCGCGCACCTCGACGTCGGGCAGGCCGACCAGGGTGAAGGCCGGGAGGCCGCCGGCCAGATGCACCTCGACCGCGACGGACGGCGCGGACAGTCCGTCGAGGCCGCGGCTATGGACGATGGCGAGGGGCATGATCACATGATCGAGGCGAGGTGCGACCCGAGCGTTTGCGTGTTGGTGAACGTCAGCCCGTGCATTGCGCTCAACCCCTTGGCCTGATCGGTGGGGAGATCGGCGACGCAGATCACGAAGAAGCGGGATTCGATGGCCAGTCGTTTGCGCAGGGCGACGTATTTGTCCAGATCGGTGCGAAATTCGCCGGTCTTGCATT
Source organism: Rhodocyclaceae bacterium (assembly GCA_026646875.1). Classification (GTDB taxonomy): domain Bacteria; phylum Pseudomonadota; class Gammaproteobacteria; order Burkholderiales; family Rhodocyclaceae; genus 66-26. The sequence continues at coordinate 15,322 of JAPKHL010000038.1, forward strand.
CGATGCATAGCGGTTTTGCATTGCCGAGCAGGAAGAAAACGTCCAGTTCGCGCCGTTCGTCCTGCGCAAAGGCCAAGTTCAGATTGCGCGCACAGGAGAATGGTTGCTTGCGCTCTTGGCAAACCCGCAATGCGGTCATCAGGGCGAACCACTCGAGCCACTCCCCCGCAAAGAAGCGGCGGACCCCGGGCGCATTCTGGAGCACGAGGCGAAGGTTCTTCTCCGGTTTGTTGTTGAAGCAGCGGGCGACCAGGGAATACTCGTGCAGCTTGCGGCAGAACGATTCGAGGGCCTTGGCGTCGTCGGGCGTTTTCCGGTCGAGGTGTATGAGCGCGCTGTTGAATTCCTTGAGCTGGGCATAGCGGATTTTCTCGAAGACCTCCCCCAGCAATTCGTAATCGTTGCCGACGGCAACCGCGGCTTCATCGAAGAAGCCGCTGGTATCGACCGCGTCCATGTTCACCGTGGTCGCGGCGCCCTTGCTGCGGAACCAGTCGACGATGTCGCGATGCTGGCTTTCGGAACTCAGTCGATCCGAATTGTGAATGTCGAACGTCGCTGTCGCAGGCGCTTGCCCACCCTCCGGCGCCTGCGGTGCCACTGACTGACGCAGGGCATTCAGCTCGTTCCGCTGGGTGAAGTACTGATCGAGCAGCCGGGTGACGAAATAGATCGTGTCGTAGACGGGGTTGAGCGTGCCGCAGCGATCGCAGGCGATCGACCTGCCGACGTTTTCCCTGTCGTGTTCGGCAAGGGTGAAGCATTTGTTGCAACGGGAGATGGCCATGGGCGAATCCGCTGTTTGCGTCAAAAAACGCCATCATCATCGACAAGTGATGGTGGACGCAATGCACCCGGCCGTGGTGACGGTCTTGTCGCAGCGGCTCGAAACGCTGTTTCTCCTCTGCGTGGCTATCCGCCCGGGGGTTACTGTCGCGGCTGTTTTTCCAGGGCGTCGAGGCGGGCTTCCAGGGCGGCGATGCGCTCGCGCGCGCGCAGCAGGATCTGCGTCTGGACGTCGAATTCCTCGCGGCTGACCAGGTCGAGCTTCTCGAAAAAGCCGACCAGCAGGGCGCGGGCGTTTTTCTCGAGGTCGGCCGCCGGGCTGGCGGCAACGAGGGCGCCGAGGCGGGCGGTGAGTTCTTCGAAGCGCTTGGGATCGAGCATGGGAGCGGCCTTGCGGATGCGGTGTGAAGGGCGATGCAGGGCATCAGTCTAGCATGGCCGCCGCCCCGCTCCGGTGCCGCACCGTGCTGGTGCGCCGTGCCGCCGGGATGCGCCAGCACAGTGCCGAATCCTTGACGGATGCGCGGGCTGTGCGTGCAACACGATGTTTTTGAAGGAAAAAACTTTCTGGCACGGCTGATGCTATTGAGAGGGTGCATGTATTCGTTTGCCTATCACCCTTGAGGAGCCTCACATGAAAAAGACCATCGTCGTCAGCGCGCTGCTCGCCGTTTCCGCCACCTCTGCCTTCGCCCAGGATGCGGCGCCGGCCAGCCCGCACACCGTCACCGGCAACGTCACCCTCGCCAGCGAATACATCTATCGCGGCATCGGGCAGACCAACCGCGAGCCGGCGATCCAGGGCGGTTTCGACTACGCGCACAGCAGCGGCTTCTATCTCGGCACCTGGGCCTCGAGCATTTCCTGGCTCTCCGATGGCCGCAGCGACGTCAGCTCGTCGGTGGAAGTCGATATCTACGGCGGCTTCAAGAACACCTTCGGCGGCGGCGACTGGAATTACGACGTCGGCGTGCTGACCTACAACTATCCGGGCAGCTACCCGGGAGATGGCTACGTCAAGCCGGACACCACCGAGCTGTACGGCGCGATCGGCTGGAAATGGCTGAGCTTCAAGTACTCGCACACCGTCTCCAGCCACATCTTCGGCTTCACCGGCAGCAACGGCGAGAAGACGCGCGGTTCGGCCTACTACGAGCTGAACGCCAGCTACGACCTCGGCGACGGCTGGGGCGTGCTCGGCCACCTCGGCCACCAGAAGATCCGTCACAACGGCGACGCCTCCTACACCGACTGGAAGCTCGGCGTGACCAAGGATCTCGGGGTCGGCGTGATCGGTCTGTCGTACATCGATACCGACGCCAAGGCCTGTGGCGATGCCGTGCCGGTGTACTGCAACGCCTTCAACAAGGACCTGGGCAAGGGCCGTGCGCACCTGTCCTTCACCAAAACCTTCTGAGCGAACCGGGAGCCCGACATGAAACTGGTTACTGCCATCATCAAGCCATTCAAGCTCGACGAGGTGCGCGAGGCGCTGTCGGCGATCGGCGTGCAGGGCATCACCGTCACCGAGGTGAAGGGGTTCGGCCGCCAGAAGGGGCACACCGAGCTGTACCGGGGTGCCGAGTACGTGGTCGATTTCCTGCCCAAGGTGAAGATCGAGGCGGCGATCCGCGACGACATCCTCGACCAGGTGATCGAAGCCATCGAGAAGTCCGCCAGCACCGGCAAGATCGGCGACGGCAAGGTCTTCGTCTTCGAGCTTGAACAAGTCATCCGCATCCGCACCGGCGAAACCGGTGAGGAAGCCCTGTAAGGAGCGCACCATGAGACGCATCTTTGCCACCCTCGCCCTGCTCGGCGCCGTCACCCTCGGCGCGCCGGCCTTCGCCGAGGAAAAACCGGCGGCTCCGGTCGCTGCCGCCACTGCCGACGCGGCGCCGGCCGCGGCCACGCCCGCCCCGGCCGTCGAGGCCGCTCCGGCGGCTGTCGCCGCTCCGGCCGCCGCGGCGCCCGCGCCCGTGCCGAACAAGGGCGACAACGCGTGGATCATGATCTGCGCCGCGCTGGTCATCCTGATGTCGATTCCCGGCCTCGCGCTGTTCTACGGCGGCCTCGTGCGCGCCAAGAACATGCTTTCGGTGCTGATGCAGGTCTTCGTCACCTTCTCGCTGATCAGCGTGCTGTGGGCGGTGTATGGCTACTCGATTGCCTTCACCGAGGGCGGCGCCTTCTTCGGCACGCTCGACAAGCTGTTCCTCAAGGGCGTGACGGTCGAATCGCTGGCGGCCACCTTCTCCAAGGGCGTGGTGATCTCGGAGTTCATCTACGTGATCTTCCAGGGTGCCTTCGCGGCCATCACCTGCGGCCTGATCGTCGGCGCCTTCGCCGAGCGGGTGAAGTTCTCGGCGGTGCTGGCCTTCATGGTCATCTGGTTCACCTTCTCGTACCTGCCGATGGCGCACATGGTCTGGTACTGGGCCGGTCCGGACGCCTACACCGACGCCGCCGCCGCGGAGGCGGCAGCGAAGACGGCGGGCTTCCTGTTCCAGAAGGGCGCGCTCGATTTCGCCGGCGGCACCGTGGTGCACATCAACGCCGCCGTGGCCGGCCTGGTCGGCGCCTACCTGATCGGCAAGCGCGTCGGTTACGGCCGTGAATCGATGGCTCCGCACAGCCTGACCTTCACCATGATCGGTGCCTCGCTGCTGTGGTTCGGCTGGTTCGGCTTCAACGCCGGTTCGGCGCTCGAAGCCTCGGGCGGCGCGGCCCTGGCGATGGTGACCACCTGGCTGGCCACCGCCTGCGCGGCACTCTCCTGGATGCTCGCCGAGTGGCTGCTCAAGGGCAAGCCCTCGATGCTCGGCGCAGCCTCGGGCGCCGTCGCCGGTCTCGTGGCGATCACCCCGGCGGCCGGCTTCGTCGGCGTCATGGGCGCCATCGTCATCGGCCTGCTGGCCGGCGTGGTCTGCCTGTGGGGCGTCAATGGCCTGAAGCGCATGCTCGGCGCCGACGACTCGCTCGACGTGTTCGGCGTGCATGGCGTCGGCGGCATCCTCGGCGCCATCCTCACCGGTGTCTTCGCGGCGCCGTCGCTGGGCGGCACCGGGGTCTACGACTACGTGGCCAACGCCGTCGGCGAGTACGACATGACCGCCCAGGTGATCAGCCAGCTGTGGGGCGTCGGCACCGCCATCGTCTGGTCGGCCGTGGTCTCGCTGGTTGCCTTCAAGCTGGTCGATCTGGTGATCGGTCTGCGCGTGCCGGAAGAAGAGGAGCGCGAAGGCCTCGACATCACCTCGCACGGCGAATCGGCCTACCACCACTGAGGGCCCGCCTCCACCGAGTTTTCCCCGCAGTTGTTGAAACTCCTCCTTCGGGCGCCCTCGCGGCGCCCGTTTTTTTTGCCCGCGAGGCGCGGGCGCTTAGCGGGTGGCGGCCTCGATCTGTTCGGAAACCTCCAGCCACTGCTCTTCCTGCACGGCGAGTTCCGCGTCCACCTGCTGCAGCTCGCTGCCCAGGCGGCCGATTTCCAGCGCCGGCAGGGTGCCGCTGAGCCGCGCCTCGAGGGCGTGCTTGCGCGCCTGCAGGTCGAGAATGGCCTGTTCGATGCGTCCCAGTTCGTGCTTGAGCTTGCCGGGAATCCGCTTCGGCGCGGCCTTCGCAGCCTCGGCCGGTGCGGGCGGGGCGGCCGCCGTCGCCACGCTGGCCGCCTTCTGCGCTTCCTTCAGGCTCTCGCGCGCGCGCTTGGCCTCGTCGAGCAGGTAGCGCTGGTAGTCGTCGAGGTCGCCGTCGAAGGGTTCGACGCCGCCGCGCGAGACGAGCCAGAATTCGTCGCACACCGAACGCAGCAGCGAGCGGTCGTGGCTGACCAGCATCACCGTGCCCTCGAATTCGTTGAGCGCGACCGAGAGCGCCTCGCGCGTCGCCAGGTCGAGGTGGTTGGTCGGTTCGTCGAGCAGCAGCAGGTTCGGACGCTGCCAGACGATCATGCACAGCACGAGGCGCGCCTTTTCGCCGCCGCTCATCGTGCCGACCGGCTGCTTGACCATGTCGCCGGAGAAATTGAAGGTGCCGAGGAAGGTGCGCAGGTCCTGCTCGCGCCCGCTGGCGCCGGCCGGCAGGCTCTCTTTGGCGAGGCGCACCATGTGCTCGAGCGGGGTGTCGAGCGGGCGCAGCACGTCGAGCTCCTGCTGCGCGAAGTAGCCGATGTTGAGGCCCTTGCCTTCCTGCACGGTGCCGCCGAGCGGCGCCAGCGCGCGCGCCACGGTCTTCACCAGCGTCGACTTGCCCTGGCCGTTGGCGCCGAGGATGCCGATGCGCTGGCCGGCCATCACCGATTTGCTGACGTTGCGCACGATCACCGTCGGCGGCGTGCCGGGCGCCGCGTCTTCCGGCGGCGGGTAGCCGAAGCTGGCGTTTTCCATCGCCAGCATCGGATTCGGCAGGTTGGCCGGTTCCTTGAATTCGAAGGTGAAGTCGGCGCTGGCCAGCACCGGCGCCAGCTTCTCCATGCGGTCGAGCGCCTTGACCCGGCTCTGCGCCTGCTTCGCCTTGCTCGCCTTGGCCTTGAAGCGGGCGATGAACTTCTGCAGGTGGGCGATCTTGTCCTGCTGCTTCTCGAAGGCGCTCTGCTGCAGTTCCATCTGCTGCGCGCGCATCTCCTCGAAGGTGCTGTAGTTGCCGCTGTAGCGGGTCAACTTGCCGCCCTCGATGTGCAGCGTGACGTCGGTGATCGCGTCGAGGAACTCGCGGTCGTGGCTGATCACCACCAGCGTGCCGGCGTAGCGCTTGAGCCAGGCTTCGAGCCAGACCAGCGCGTCGAGGTCGAGGTGGTTGGTCGGCTCGTCGAGCAGCAGCAGGTCGGACGGGCACATCAGCGCGCGCGCCAGCTGCAGGCGCATGCGCCAGCCGCCGGAGAAGCTGTTGACCGGGTGATTGAGCTCGGTCGTCCGGAAGCCGAGGCCGAGGATCAGCGCCTGCGCGCGGGCCTGCGCGTCGTGCGCGCCGGCGTCGTGCAGCGCCATGTAGGCGTTGCCCATGCGCTCGCCGTCGCCGCTCGCTTCGGCAGCGTGCACCTCGTCCTGCGCGGCGCGCAGCGCGGTGTCGCCCTCGATCACGAAGTCGGTTGCGCTCTGGTCGGTCTCCGGCATGTCCTGCGCCACCTGCGCCATGCGCCACTGCGGCGGCCGGTGGAAGTCGCCGGCATCCTCGTGCAGGGTGCCGTTGAGCAGCGCGAAGAGAGTCGATTTGCCGGCGCCGTTGCGGCCGACGAGACCGATCTTCTCGCCGGGGTTGAGGGTGACCGAGGCGTTGTCAAGCAACACCTTGGCGCTGCGGCGCAGGGTGACGCCCTTCAGGGTGATCATGCGGGGGAAACTCCAGTGGGGACGGCGTTGCCGGCGGGGCTGGTGGCGGGTCTAGCGGAAGACCACCGTCTTGTTGCCGTGCACCAGCACGCGGTCCTCGAGGTGGTAGCGCAGGCCGCGCGCGAGGACAGCCTTCTCGATGTCCTTGCCGTAGCGGACCATGTCCTCGACCGAGTCGGAATGATCGATGCGGATCACGTCCTGCTCGATGATCGGGCCCTGGTCGAGTTCCTCGGTGACGTAGTGGCAGGTCGCGCCGATCAGCTTGACGCCGCGCTGCCAGGCCTGATGGTAGGGCTTGGCGCCGACGAAGCTGGGCAGGAAGCTGTGATGGATGTTGATGATCCGGCCCGGGTAGGCGCGGCACAGTGCCGGCGAGAGGATCTGCATGTAGCGGGCGAGCACCATGGTGTCGCCGCGCACCTCGTCGAAGATGCGCTGGACCTCGGCGTAGGCCGCGTCCTTGTTGTCGGAGGTGACCGGCACGTGGTGGAAGGGAATCCCGTGCCACTCGACGAAGCCCTTGAAAGTGTCGTGGTTCGAGATGACGCAGGGGATCTCGATGTCCAGCTCCTTCGACTGCCAGCGCGCCAGCAGGTCGTAGAGGCAGTGCTCCTGCTTGCTGACCAGCACCACGACGCGCTTCTTCACCGCCGAATCGCTGATCTTCCAGGTCATCCCGAGCTCCTCGCCGATCGGGCGGAAGCGCTCGCGGAACTCGGCGAGGTGGAAGGGCAGCGAGTCGGCCTTGATCTCGATGCGCATGAAATAGCGGCTGCCGGTGTCGCCGTTGGCGCCGGCGTCCGAGTGGTAGCTCGATTCGAGGATCCAGCCCCGGTGCTCGGCGATGAAGCCGGCGACACGGGCGATGATGCCCACCCGGTCCGGGCAGGAGGCCGACAGGGTGTAGAAGCGTTGGCTGTGCATGAGCATGAGCGCCCTGTCCGCCTTACGCGGCGGCGCGCGCGAAGGCCTGATCGATCTCGGCGCGCAGCGCGGCGTAGTCGCGCGTTACCGGGAACTGCGGGAACTCGCGCACGACGTTTTCCGGCGGGTGGAAGAGGATGCCGCCGTGGGCCTCGCCGAGCATCGCCGTGTCGTTGTACGAATCGCCGGCGGCCACCACCGTGAAGTTCAGTTCCTTGAAGCGCTTGACCGCCTCGCGCTTCTGGTCGGCCATGCGCAGGTGGTAGTTCACCAGCACGCCGTTGGCGTCGGCCTCGAGCGAGTGGCAGAACAGCGTCGGCCAGCCGAGCTGGCGCATCAGCGGATGCGCGAATTCGTAGAAGGTGTCCGAGAGGATGATCACCTGGTAGCGCTCGCGCAGGCCATCAACGAACTCGCGTGCGCCGGGCATCGGCCCCATCTCGGCGATCACCTTCTGGATGTCGGGCAGGCCAAGCTTCTTCTCGGCGAGCAGGCCAAGACGGAACTTCATCAGCTTGTCGTAATCCGGCTCGTCGCGCGTGGTGCGGCGCAGCTCCGGAATGCCGGTGCGCTCGGCGAATTCGATCCAGATTTCGGGGACGAGGACGCCCTCGAGGTCGAGGCAGACGATTTGCACGGAGAACTCCCTGTGATTGGTGTGTGGCAAACGCGGGATTCTAGCAAATCCGGCGTCCGCACGCCCCGGCGGCGTGCCTGGCGGACTGGCGCGGGACAAGCGGAGCGATTAGTTTACGGCCCGGAGGTAGATCGTCATGCACCCACGTCAGCTGTTCATCATCCTGTTCGCCCCCGCCTTGTTGGCCGTGCAGCCGGCCCGGGGGCAGGCGCCGGCCGGCGCGTCCGCACCCGTGGCGGAGGCCGGGGCTTCCGCCGCACCGCGCAGCGCCGAGGAGGCGGCCGCCTGGCGCAGTCGCGCCGAAGGGCTGCGCCGGGCGGCCGACGAGACCCTGGCGGCGGCGCGGGCAGCCTGCCAGACGCGTTTTCTCGTCAACGACTGTCTCGACGAGGCGAAACGGCAGCACACCCAGCGCCTGCTCGAGGCGCGCGAGATCGAGCGCGGCGCGCGCGATTACGAGCGGGCGGCGCATCGCCGCGAGGTCGAGGCGGCGGAGGCCGCGCGCGCCGCCGATCTTGCCGCGCGCGAGGCGGCGCAACAGGCCGAGGGCGAGCGCCACCGCGCCGAGGAGGCCCGCCGGGCGGAGGAGCGCGAGCGCAAGTTGGCGGAGAAGGCGGCGCAGGCCGCCGAGGGGCGCCGCCGCCTGGCCGCCGAGCAGGCGGCGCGGGCCGCGCGCCTGGAAGCGCGGGCCCGGAAGGATGCCGAGCGCGCGGCGAAAAGAGCCGGCCAGAACGGTGCCCGGGAAGGCGCTGCCGGCGCCCCGCCCGCCGCCGAGTGAGCCGGCCCGGGCGGGCCGTCAGCGCTCCGCCGTGCGCAGCAGCCAGTCGCGGAAGGCCGCCGTCGCGGGCGAATCGCCGCCGTCTCCCCGCAGCAGGTGGTAGGCGCCGGTGGTCAGCGGAGCGCTGTCCGGCAGCCGGCGCAGGGCGCCGCCCTGCAGCAGCCCCTCGATGAAGAGTAGCGGAATCAGGCCGATGCCCAGTCCCTCGACCGTTGCCTGGATGGCCAGGATGGTGTTGTCGAAGTCGAGAAAGCGCGGCGCGGCGCCGGCGGGGTCCTGCGCCAGCCATTGCGGCCACAGGTCCGGCCGTGAGCGCATGCGGATGCGCGGTACCGCCGGCGACGTCGGGTCGGCCAGGCGCGGGCTGCCGACCAGCACGCTGCGCTCGCTCATGAAGGTGACGCCGTGCAGGCCGGCGAAATGGGCCGGATCGCGCCGGATGTGCAGATCGACCTCCGCCGTGCGCGTGACCGGTCCCTGCGAGGTGCCGAGCCGGACCTCGATGCGTGGGTGCAGCGCGCGGAATTCGGCGAGGCGCGGAATCAGCCAGTGCATCGCGAAAGTCGGCGTCGCGTCGATGCGCACCAGCCCGCTGCCGGGTTCCGGCGGCGCCGTGGCCAGCGCGCGCACCTGCCGGCTGGCGGCGTCGACGGCGTCGAGCGCGGGCCCGCAGCGGGCGAGGTATAGCGCTCCCATCTGGGTCAGCGCCACGGCGCGGTGGCGGCGCTCGAAGAGCGGCACCCCGAGGTGCGCTTCGAGCGCCCGGATCTGCCGGCTGACCGCGCCCGGCGTGACGAACAGCTCGGCGGCCGCGTCCTGGAAGCTGAGGCGGCGGGCGGCGACGACGAAGACACGCAGCGCGGCGAGGGGGGGCAAGGTCATGCTCAATCTTTCGCTTGAGTTTTTCTCATGCAATGGTAGCCGAATGATCGCTTGAATATCCGTCGCGAGGCTGGGACGATCCATTGTCGAAAACAGTCACTTGCGCGGAGGGAAAGCATGACTGCGGAGGAAGGCCGCCCGGCCATGGGCGATGCGCGCTGGCTGCTGCTGCTCTGCCTGTCGCGCACCGGTTTCGCGCTGATCGGTACCGCTTGGGCGGCGTTGATCCCGGTGCTGCAGCCGGCCTGGGGGCTGACCGCCGGGCAGGCTGGCGCGGTGCAGTCGGCCTGGCACGCCGGCTATCTGGTGTCGCTGGTCGTCGCCAGCGTGCTCGCCGGCCGCTGGGGCGCGCGGCGTACCTTCCTCGGCATGGGCTGGGCCGCCGTCGTGACGGCGTTGCTGTTCGCCGCCGGTGCCCGCGACTTCACCTCCGCCTTTGCGCTGTACGGCCTGGCCGGACTCTGTGCCGGCGGTTCCTACGTGCCCGGGCTGACCCTGATCGCCGAACGCTTCCCGCCGGCCCGGCGGGGGCGGGCCATGGGCGCCTACATCGCGGCGGCTTCGCTCGGCTACGCCCTCGGCCTCGCCGGCACCGGGCTCCTGGCCGGCGGATTGGCGCCGGGGGGCGCACTGCTGCTGGCCGCCGGCGGCACCCTGGGCGGCCAGATGCTGGCCGGGTGGACGCTGCGCGCCACACCGAATCTCGTGGCGGCGGCGCATCCCCCGCGCTCGCCGCGCGCCCTGGCGCTTTCGCTGCGCTGGCTGTGGCGGCACCGCCCGGCGCGCTGCTCGATCCTTGCCTACAGCTTCCACGCCTGGGAGCTGCTCGGCCTGTGGGCCTGGCTGCCGGCCTATCTTGCCGCCGCCCTGGCGTTGCAGCGGGGGGGCGTGGAGGCGCTGCCGGTCGCCGGCGCGGCGCTCGCCGCCCTCGCGCATCTGGTCAGCACCGCCGGCAGCCTGCTCGGCGGCCAGGCCTCGGACCGCTGGGGGCGCCAGCGCGTGATCCTCGGCCTGGCACTGGCCAGTGCGTTCTGCTCGCTGCTCTTCGGCTGGCTGATCGCCGTCCCGCTCTGGCTGCTGGCGCTGTTCGCCGTGCTCTACAACCTGGCCGCGGTCGGCGATTCGGCCATCCATTCGGCGACGCTGACCGAGGTCGTCCCGGCACGGCACCTGGCGACGGCCTACGCGCTGCGTTCGGTGCTCGGTTTCGGCATGGGCGCGCTGAGTCCCTGGCTGTTCGGTCTGGTGCTCGACGGCGCCGGGGAGGAGCCGCGACTTGCCTGGGGGCTGGCGTGGACTCTGCTCGGCGGGGTTGCGCTGGCCGGCCCCTGGCTGACCTGGCGGCAGATGCGCGCGGGCGTGGGCAGCCGGATTCAGTAGGCGGTCGGCGTCGGTGCGGCGCGGCCGTCGTGCGGCCAGCGGTCGTCGAACAGTACCGCCGACAGCGGCAGGCGCGCGCCCCAGCCGGCGCTTTCGAACATCGGCCGCGGGTAGAAGGCCGGGACGCGGCCGATGCACAGGATGGCGACCGGCTGCGCGTCGGCCGGCAGGTCGAGCAGCGCGGCCACCCTGCCCGGGTCGAAGAAGGAGACCCAGCCGAGTCCGATGCCCTCGGCACGGGCCGCCAGCCACATGTTCTGGATGGCGCAGCCGACCGAGGCGATGTCCATCTCCGGCAACGTGCGCCGGCCGACGAGGTGGGAGGTCCGCCCGGGCATCAGCGTGACCACCAGCAGTTCCTGGCATTCGCGGATGCCCTCGATCTTCACCTGGCGGAATTCCTCGTTGCGCGAGGGGAGCGCGGCGGCGGTGCGCAGGCGCTCGGCGTCGACCTCGGCGTGCAGGCGCGCGCGCAGCGCCTCGTCGCGCACGCGGATGAAGCGCCAGGGCTGCATGAAGCCGACCGAGGGCGCCAGGTGCGCGGCTTCGATCAGCCGTTCGAGCAGGCCGTCAGGCAGGGGTTCGGCCTGCGCGCGCGGCGTGAAGTGGCGCATGTCGCGCCGCTCGCGCAGGGCACGCCAGAGGGCGGCGATCTCGGCGTCGCTGTAGCGGGGATCGGTGGCGGGCGGAGTCATCGGCGGGCTCGCAGGGCAGGGAGGGGAAGGTCAGGGCGCTTCGAGGAAGAGGCGCGCGGCGGCGTCCGGGGCGGACGGGAAATACAGGTGCATGTAGCTGGCGGTGAGGCGCTGGCGGCGGTAGACCGCTTCGCCGGGGCGGCCGTCGGGGCGCGTGGCGCGGGCCAGCGGCGGCAGGTCGATGGCGGCTGTCGAGTAGTGGAAGGTGTGGCCGCGCAGGCTGCCCTCGGGCAGGTCGAGCGCCTGCATGCCAAGCGCGGCGAGCTTCGGCTGCATCGTTGCCGTGCCGGGCAGCAGACCGGCCAGCGCGTGTGTCTGCCCGGCGCCGTCGGTCAGCGCGCCGAGCAGCGCCAGCATGCCGCCGCATTCGGCGAGCAGCGGCCGGCCCCTGTCGACGTGCGCGGCGAGGGCCGTCCACAGCGGCTTCCGGGCGGCGAGCGCGGCGCCATGCAGCTCGGGGTAGCCGCCGGGCAGCCAGACGGCATCGCAGGGCGGCAAGGGGTCGCCGGCCAGCGGCGAGAAGAAGGCAAGGCGTGCGCCGAGCGCGGTGAGGCAGTCGAGGTTGGCCGGGTAGAGGAAGCAGAAGGCAGCGTCGCGCGCGACGGCGATCGTCCGGCCGGCAAGCAGCGGCGGCAGCGGCGGCGGCGGGAGGTCGGCAAAGTCGACCGGCGGCGGCAGCGCGGCGGCCGCGGTCGGCGCGAGCAGGTCGGCCATGCGGTCGATGCGCGCGGCGAGATCGGCGATCTCGGCGGCCGGCAGCAGGCCGAGGTGGCGCTCGGGCAGCGCGGCGTCGGCATCGCGCGGCAGATGGCCCTGCCAGGCGATGTCGGGCGGCAGGCTCTGGCGCAGCAGTTCGGCGTGGTAGGCGCTGCCGACGCGGTTGGCGAAGGCGGCGGCGAGCGGGGTGCCGGGCCGGTAATGCTTGAGGCCGTAGGCGATGGCGCCGAAGCTGCCGGCCATCGCCGCGGCGTCGATCACGGCGAGCAGGGGAATGCCGAGCCGCGCGGCGAGCTCGGCGGCGGGCGGCGAGCCGTCGAAGAGGCCCATCACGCCCTCGACGAGGATCAGCTCGGCGTCCCGTGCCGCGGCGGCGAGACGCCAGGCAGCGTCGGCCTCGCCGCCCATCCACGGATCGAGGTTGTGGCAGGGGGCGCCGCTGGCGATGGCATGGATCTGCGGGTCGAGAAAATCCGGGCCAACCTTGAAGACGCGCACCCGGCGGCCCTGCCGGGCGTGCAGGCGGGCCAGCGCGGCGACCACGGTGGTCTTGCCCTGGCCGGAGGCCGGGGCGACAACGAACAGGGCGGGGCAGCGCAGCGTTGCGGGGCGGTCGTGCGCCATGGCTTCCGGGCGATTCACCGTGAATGCGCCCTAGAACTCGAGGCCCGGCATGGCCGGCACGCCGGCCTGGAAGGCGTGCTTGACGAGCGTCACCTCGCTCACCGTGTCGGCGGCGGCGAGCAGTCCGTCGGGCGCCGCGCGGCCGGTGACGATCACGTGCTGCAGCGGCGGGCGGATGGCGAGCGCCGGCAGCACCTCGTCGAGCGACAGCCAGCCGTACTTGAAGGCGTAGGTCATCTCGTCGAGCACCACCAGGCCGTAATCGGGGTCGGCCAGGTAGCCACGCGCGGTGTCCCAGGCGGCGCGGGCAGCGGCGGCATCGCGCGCGCGATCCTGCGTCTCCCAGGTGAAGCCCTCGCCCATCACGTGCCAGTCCACGAGCTCGGGAAAGCGCCGGTAGAAGGCTTCCTCACCGGTGTCGCTGCGGCTCTTCACGAACTGGATCACGGCGACCCGCAGGCCGTGCCCGAGCGCGCGCGCGACGACGCCGAAGGCGGCCGAGGACTTGCCCTTGCCGTTGCCGGTGTTGACCAGCAGGACGCCGCGCGCGGCCTGCGCGGCGGCGATCCTCTCGTCGATCAGCGCCTTCTTGCGCTGCATGCGTGCCTGGTGGCGGGCGTCGCGTCCGGACTTGCCGTCGGTCATGATGGGATCTCCTAGGCCGGGATGAACCAGCGGTGCTCGCCGTCGCGAAGCTCGCGCAGCGGATGGGCGTAGAGACGGGCCAGCGCGTCGGCGTTCACCACCGCGTCGACCGGGCCGAGTTCGGTGTTGCCGTCGCCGTGCATCAGCAGGGCCCGGTTGCAGAAGCGGCAGGCCAGCCCCGGTTCGTGCAGGACCATCGCCACCGCCGCGCCGCAGTCGCGGGCGGCGCCGGCGAAGAGTTCGAGCATGGCGATCTGGTGGTTGAGGTCGAGGTGGGCGAGCGGTTCGTCGAGCAGCAGCAGGCGCGGGGCCTGCGTCAGCAGGGTGGCGATGGCCAGCCGCTGGCGTTCGCCGCCGGAAAGGGTCAGCACGTTGCGCGTCTCGAAGCCGGCCAGGCCGACGGCGTGCAGCGCCTCGCGCGCGAGGCGCGCGTCCTCCGGCGATTCCCAGTCCCAGCGGTCGAGGTGCGGGTGGCGGCCGATCAGGGCGGTTTCCAGCACGGTCGCGGCGAAGGCGTCGCCGCGCGCTTGCGGCAGCCAGCCCCGGATCCGCGCCGCAGCGCGGGGCGCGAGTCCGGCGTAGGGCGTGCCGGCGAGCAGCACCTGGCCGGATTGCGGGGGGCGCAGGCCGGCCAGCACCGAGAGCAGCGTCGATTTGCCGGCGCCGTTGCGGCCGAGGATGGCCAGCCGTTCGCCGGGCCGCAGGGCGAGGTCGAGTTCGCGACAGACGACGCTGCCGCCGATGCTCACGGCAAGCCGGCGGGTTTCGAGCAGCGGTACGGCCGGATGCGGGTTCATGCGTTGCGTCCTCGTCCGTCGCGACCGAGCAGGAAGAGGAAGACGGGGACCCCGATCAGCGCGGTGAGCACGCCGACCGGCAGCTGCTGCGGCGCGAGCACGGTGCGCGCCAGGGTGTCGGCGATCACCAGCAGGGCGCCGCCGGCAAGCGCCGAGGCAGGCAGCAGCAGGCGCTGGTCGTTGCCGGTGGCGAGGCGCACGAGGTGCGGCACGATCAGTCCGATGAAGCCGATCGACCCGGCGTGCGTGACGGCGGCGGCGGTGGCCAGCGAGGCGACGACATAGACGCCGCGGCGCAGGCGCGGCACGGCGACGCCGAGCGTCTGCGCGGTGTCGGCGCCGCGCGCCAGCAGGTTGAGCTCGCGCGCGAAGGGCAGCGCGACGAGCAGGGTGGCGGCGAGCATGGCGAGCGGCAGGGTCGGGCTGGCGCCCTGCGAGAGGTCGCCCATCAGCCAGAAGAGCATGCCGCGCAACTTGTGTTCCGGAGCGATCGAGAGCATCAGCGCCACCGTGGCGCCGCAGCCGGCGGCGACGATGACGCCGGTGAGCAGCAGGCGGGTCTGCGTCCAGCCGCCGTCGCCGTGCGCGAGGCCGAAGACGAGCAGCATCGCGGCGAGCGCGCCGAGGAAGGCGAGGGCGTTGATGCCGGTGCTGGCGAGGCCGAGGAGGATCGCCAGCAGGGCACCGACGCCGGCGCCGCCGGAAATGCCGAGCACGTAGGGGTCGGCCAGCGGGTTGCGCAGCAGCACCTGCAGCAGTGCGCCGGCCAGCGCGAGCAGGCCGCCGCAGGCGAAGCCGGCGAGGGCGCGCGGCAGGCGCAGGCTGCGCACCACTTCGCCCGGGATGCCGCTGCCGTCGCCGGCCAGCGTGGCCAGGACATCGGCGAGCGGGACCCGGATGCTGCCCACGCAGAGCGCCAGGACGATGCTCGCCAGCGCCAGCCCGGTAAGGGCGGCGAGGATCAGCAGGGCGCGGCGCCGGGTGGGCATGGAGACTTACTTCGGCTGGTAGCGCAGGCCGACGAACAGGGTGCGGCCCGGTGTGCCGTAGTCGCGCGCCAGCTCGTATTCCTTGTCGAACAGGTTGTTGGCACGGGCGAACAGTGCCCAGCCGGCGGCCAGGCGATAGTCGGCGTACAGGTCGAGCAGTCCGTAGCCGCCGAGCAGGCGGGTGTTGGCGGCGTTGTCGAAGCGCTCGCCGACGAGCTTCAGCTCGCCGCCGACGGTCAGCGGTCCGCGTGCGTAGGCGAGATGGGCCTTGAGCTGCTCGTCGGCGCGACGGGGCAGGCGTCTGCCGGTGAGGTCGTCGCGCGCGCGCATCAGGTCGAGGGTCAGTCCGCCGCTGAAGGCGCCGGCGCTGGCGGCGTAGCTCAGCGTGGTGCCGCTCAGGGTGGCCTGGCTGACGTTCATCGGGATCGGCAGCGTGGCGTCGATCAGGTTGCTCACCCGATTGCGGAAATGCACCAGGGAGGCACGCCGGCTGCCCTGCTCCCAGGCCAGGCCGGCTTCGGCGTTGCGCGCGGTTTCCGGCTTGAGGTCGGGGTTGCCGCCGAAGCAGCCCCACTGGCCGTAGCAGGTCAGCGGGAAGTAGAGGTTGTTGAAGGTCGGCGCCTTGAAGGCCGTGCCGTAACTGGCGTGGACACGCCACGCGGGGGTGAGCTGGTAGCCGTAGCCGGCCTGGCCGGTGGTCTTGCCGCCGAACTGCGAGTTGTCGTCGCGGCGCACGTTGAACTGAAGGCGGTGCTTGCCGAGCGCGCCGTTCCAGCCGGCCAGCAGCGAGCGGATGTTGCGCGAGTCGACCGGCAGTTCGGAGGAGCCGGCGAGCTGCTGGCGCAGGTATTCGGCGGCGATCAGGGCGCGCCCGAGCGGCAGGCGGATGTCGTTCTGCCAGGAGATCTGGTCCTGGTCGGTGTGATAGACGCTGTCGGCGATGCCGTCGGTGCGGTTGGTCGCGTCGTCGGTGCTGCGCCCGAGACGCAGCGTGCTCGTCCAGTCCTCGCTCAGGCGGTTGCGCGAGTACAGGGAAATGCTGCCGACCGACTGGTCGTTGCTCGGGTCGCTGCCCGGGCCGCCGTCGTAGTGGCTGAGGCCCTGCGTCGACAGGAAGGAAAGACCGATCTCGTGGCCGGGCGCCGGGCGCAGGGCGATCTGGCCACTGGCGCTCTGGTTGCGGAAGCGGTCGCGATCGGCGTTGTAGTTGGCGTTGCCCGGATTGCGCAGCGAGCTGATGCCGCGCGTCTCGAAATGGGCGGCCTGCAGGTTGTAGGAGAGCTGCTCGGTTCCGCCGCTGACGCCGGCGCTGACGTCGGTCGTGCCGTGCGTGCCGTAACCGGCGCTGGCATTGAAGCGCATCGGGCCCTCGCCGCGGCGGGTGAAGATCTGGATGACGCCGCCGATGGCGTCGGCGCCGTAGAGCGAGGAGGCCGGGCCGCGCACGATCTCGATGCGCTCGATCTGGCTGAGCGGCAGGCGCGAGAAATCGGCGATGCCGGAGCTCACCGAGCCGACGCGCTGGCCGTCGATCAGCAGCAGGGTGTGGTTGCTGTTGGCGCCACGGATGAACAGGCTGCTGTTGGTGCCGGCGCCGCCGTTGGCGGTGTATTCGATGCCCGGCTGACGGGCCAGCAGCTCCTCGAGGGTCGATTGTCCGGCGCGCTCGATCTCGGCGCGCTCGATGACGGTGACGTCGCTGAGCAGTTCGTTGGCGCGCATCGGCTGACGGGTGGCGGTGACGACCACCGGCGAGAGCGATTCCTCGGCGGCCTGGGCGAGCGGCTGGCCGAGCACGGCAAGGGCGAGCGCGAGCGCGGCCGGACGGTGGGTGGCGGTGGGGCGGATGGACATGCGGTTTCTCCCGGATGCCGGCGAGCGTCCCCGCAAGCCGGCAGGCTGATGGATGGAAACACCGGGGGAGAACCTGGATCGGTCGGGCGCCGGCCTGGGCGGGCGCGCCGTGCTTTCCGTGGCCGCTTCCCCGCGGCACTTCCGCTGACGAGTGCGAAGGCCGGTATCCGGGCTTGCGAGCATCGGTGGGTCGCCTTCCCAGGCTTGCGCCCAGTGGCATTCGACACACCTGCGAACTACACTCGCTGACCGTTGCGGGGGCAGCACAGGCCTTGCGTCCGGGGGACGCGCACCTGTTTCCCGTTTAACCGCGGCGGGGACGACGCATGACGAATCGATTGCGGAATGTCCCGGCTGTGCGGCACCTTGCACGTATTTCCGTCGCAGCGGACTGCGGCGGAATTCATAATTATACGCCCGAACGCCGGCTTTCCGGAAAAGGTCCGGGCTTCGCGGGACAAATCACATTGAGAATGTTCCCTTAGTCCTTGACCTGTCTTGGTTTTTGAAACTATAGTCCGCGCCATGGTTCATGAACTCGATGCGCTCGTAGACCGGATCGCCCAGGTTGCGACGCTTTGCCGCAACCTGCGCGCCGAGAATTCCGAGCTTCGCCAGCAACTCGCCGCCGCCGAGAGCGAGCGGCGCGTCCTCGTCGAGCGCATGGATGCTGCGCGTACCCGGCTCGAGCAGCTGGCGCAGCAGATTCCCGAAGCGAAGTCCTGAGGAACGCGGCATGAGCAGCGAATCGTCCCCTTCCGCGAATCACCTCGACATCACCCTGCTCGGCAAGGAGTACCGCGTGGCCTGCCCGCCCGAGGAGCAGGAGGCGCTGCGTGCTGCCGTCGATTATGTCGATGGCAAGATGCACGAAATCGCCGAGAAGACCAAGAGCAACATCGCCGAGCGGATCGCCGTGATGGCCGCGCTGAATATCGCCCACGAGTTGCTCACGGGACATGCCGGCGCCGCCGGCGCGAGTCGTCCCGCCGGGCTGGACATCGTTGCCGTTCGGCGTAGAATCGCCGACATGGAGGCACAGCTCGACGCGGTGATCGCACCGCAGGAGCAGTTGTTCTGAGCCTCCGCCAGGCGTTCCCTGCGGTGTTCGTTAAGGTCATATATTCCTTGAACCAATGCTGATTGGCATCGGTCGCGGACCAGACAAACCGCTGTTGCGCGTGCCCCTCGGTCGGGCGTGCCTGATGCGGACGGGATGTGACCACTCTGAACCCAGGTTCAGGATGCCGGCCTGACGGCACTCGCGGGGACCATACACGACAGCGCGGAAGTTTCTTCCGCGCTGTTTTCTTTGGGGGGCGGCATGCGCTACTGGCTGATGAAGTCGGAGCCCGACGAGGTTTCGATCGACGATCTGGCGGCCCGGCGGACGGTGCCCTGGTTCGGCGTGCGCAACTATCAGGCCCGCAACTTCATGCGCGACGGGATGCGCGTCGGCGACCGTGCCTTCTTCTACCACTCGGGCTGCGCGACGCCGGGCATCGCCGGAATCTGCGAGGTTTGCGCGCCGGCGCATCCGGACGACACGCAGTTCGATCCCGCCAGTCCCTACCACGACCCGCGCGCCAGCCGCGAGAACCCGCGCTGGCTGTGCGTGGACGTGGCCTTCGTGGAGAAGACGCGCTTCCTGCCGCTGTCGCTGCTGCGCGCGCAGGCGCCGCTGGCTGGAATGGCGATCCTGCAGCGTGGCAACCGGCTGTCGATCACGCCGGTGAGCGCGGCCGAGTGGCTTTTCATCAACGACCATCTGCTGCGGGACTGACGTGAGCGAATTCTGGTGGGCCTATCTGGCGCTCGGCGCCTTTGCCGGTTTCTTCGCCGGCCTGCTCGGCGTCGGCGGCGGTGCGATCATGGTGCCGATCCTGACCTCGATCTTCATTGCCGAGGGGTTTCCGAAAACCGAAGTGGTGCACCTTGCGCTCGGGACCTCGATGGCGGCCATCGTCTTCACCTCGGTTTCCTCGCTGCGCGCGCACCATGCGCACAACGCGGTGCTCTGGCCGGTGGTGCGCGCGATCACGCCGGGCATCCTGTGCGGCACCTTCGGCGCGACCTTCGTTGCCGCCCTGCTGCCGACGCGCGCGCTGACGCTGTTCTTCGCCGCCTTCATCGCTTGGGTGGCGCTGCGCATGCTGAGCAGCCGCAAACCGACGGCCCAGCGCGAATTGCCCGGTCCGTTCGGCATGACCGCCGTCGGCCTCGGCATCGGCGGCGTTTCGGCGCTGGTGGCGATCGGCGGCGGTTCGCTGTCGGTGCCGTTCATGACCTGGTGCAACGTGAAGACGCAGAACGCCATCGGCACTTCGGCGGCGATCGGCCTGCCGATCGCGCTGGCCGGCACCCTCGGCTATCTGGTCAATGGCTGGGGCCATCCCGGCTTGCCGCCGATGACGCTCGGATTCATCTACCTGCCGGCGCTGGTCATGGTGACGGTGGTGAGCACCCTGGTGGCGCCCTTCGGTGCGCGTCTGGCGCACCGGCTGCCGGTGGCGACGTTGAAGCGGGTGTTCGCCGGCGTGCTGATCCTGCTGGTGCTCAAGATGCTGTGGGGCGTGTTCGGCTAAGACGGTCCCGCCGTGCGGTCAGCGCCCGGTGAATTGCGGAGCGCGCTTGGCCAGGAAGGCGGCCAGGCCCTCGCGGTAATCCTCGGTGTCGAGGAAGGCGAAGGCGGCGCGCAGTTCGTCCCCGGTGAGCGGCACATCGTGCTGCAGGCGGCGGATCCACTGCTTGTGCCAGGCCGCGACCAGCGGCGCGCCGGCACAGATGCGGCGGGCGGTGGCGGCGACCTCATCGTCAACCGTCGCGTCGGCGACCACGCGGGTCACCAGCCCCTTGGCCAGGGCCTCGGCGGCGCCCAGAATGCGGCCCTCGAGCAGCAGTTCGGCGAGCGTCGCGGCGCCGGCGAGACGCAGCAGGCCTTCCATTTCGCCGGGGTACATCGAGAAGCCGAGCTTGTTGATCGGGGCGCCGAAGCGCGCCGATTCGCCGCAGATGCGCAGATCGCAGTTGCCGGCGATTTCCAGCCCGCCGCCGATGCAGGCGCCGTGGATGCAGGCGAGCGTCGGGTGCCGGCAGTCCGCCACCGCGCGCAGCGCGGCGCCGACCTGGGCGTGATACTGCATGGCGCGCTCGAGGGTGTCACGGCGGCTCAGGAATTCCTCGATGTCACCGCCCGCAGCGAAAGCCTGTTCGCCGTCGCCGCGCAGGACGACGCAGCGTACCGTGTCGTCCGCCGACAGCTCGGTCATGATGCCGGCCAGCCGCTCCCACATGGCGAAGTCGACGGCGTTGAGCTTCCCGGGATTGCTCAGGACGACGGTGGCGAGCGCACCGTCGCGTACGCAGCGCAGGGTGCCGGCCACGATGTTCAGGCGGCGCGGGGCGGTTGCGCGCGCGAGAGCGCGGCGCGTCCGGCGAGCAGGTGGTCGTGCATGGCCTTTTCCGCGGCCTTCGGGTCGTGCGCCTTGATTGCCGCGATGATCGCGCGATGCTCGACCAGCGATTGCTGCAGGCGGCCCTCGATGGTCAGTGAATGCATGCGGGTGAGCTTGAGTACCTTGCGCAGGTCCTGGATCACCTGCAGCAGCCAGCGGTTGCCCGAGAGTCCCTGGATCTGCCGGTGGAATTCCTGGTTGGCCTCGAAGAAGCGGTCGATCTGGTTGTTCTGGGCGAAGCGTTCGAGTTCTCCGTGGATCGCCTCGAGCTTGGCGACGTCCTCCGGACGGGCCTTGCTGGTCGCCTCGAAGGCGCAGCGTCCCTCGAGCATGGCCATCAGCGGGAAGATGTCGTCGAGATCCTGCTCGGAAATTTCGGTGACGTAGCAGCCGCGGCGCGGCTTCAGCGTCACCAGGCCCTCCGAGGCCAGGACCTTCAAAGCTTCACGCAGCGGCGTGCGGCTGATGCCGTAGTCCACGGCGAGCGCCTGTTCGTCGATCCACGTCCCCGGCGGCAACTCGTGCGCGAAGATGCGTTGCCGCAGTCGTTCGGCAACTTCCTGGTAGAGGGCGGTCTGGGCGATGCGGCTGGGAATCATGCGCTTGTCTTCAAAATCCTGTGCGAAGTATACCGAAGTTTTCCGGCTCTTGCATTCATAATTATGGATACAGTATTATTACCGGCGTAGTGTGTCAAGCTCCGCGGGGGGCGCTTCCTCCGCGGCGGTGGCACGCGTTTCCGGCACACTCGGGCGGCAACGCCGGCTCGAACCCCCACGGCATCCTGAAAGGTCTGAACATGTCCAACGCAAATGATGCAGCGCTTCCCGATTCCTCGAATCTCGATGCCTGGAGCAAGGCCGCCGCCAAGTCGGCGCCGGGCGGTAACGTCGATGCGCTGAACTGGGTGACGCCGGAAGGGATCACCGTCAAGCCACTCTATACCCGGCAGGATCTGGCAAGCCTCGAGTATACCGATACCCTGCCCGGCTTCGCCCCCTTCGTGCGCGGGCCGCAGGCGACGATGTATGCCGGCAAGCCGTGGACCATCCGCCAGTACGCCGGCTTCTCCACCGCCGAAGCCTCCAACGCCTTCTACCGCAAGGCGCTCGCCGCCGGTGGCCAGGGCGTCTCGGTGGCCTTCGACCTGGCCACGCATCGCGGCTACGACTCGGACAATCCCCGTGTCGTCGGCGATGTCGGCAAGGCCGGGGTGGCGATCGATTCCGTGGAAGACATGAAGATCCTCTTCGACGGCATCCCGCTCGACAAGATTTCCGTCTCGATGACGATGAACGGCGCCGTGCTGCCGATCCTCGCCGGCTACATCGTCGCCGCGGAGGAACAAGGCGTCTCGCAGGACAAGCTTTCCGGAACCATCCAGAACGACATCCTCAAGGAGTTCATGGTCCGCAACACCTACATCTACCCGCCGAAGCCGTCGATGAAGATCATCGCCGACATCTTCGGCTACACCGCGCAGCACATGCCGAAGTTCAATTCGATCTCGATCTCCGGCTATCACATCCAGGAAGCCGGTGCGAACCAGGCGATCGAGCTGGCCTTCACGCTCGCCGACGGCATGGAATACGTGCGCACCGGCGTTGCCGCCGGCATGGATGTCGACACCTTCGCCGGCCGCCTGTCGTTCTTCTGGGCGGTGGGCATGAACTTCTACCTCGAGATCGCCAAGATGCGCGCCGCGCGCCTGCTCTGGCACCGCATCATGAGCGGTTTCAACGCCAGGAGCCCGAAGTCGATGATGCTGCGCACGCACTCGCAGACCTCGGGCTGGTCGCTGACCGAGCAGGATCCGTACAACAACGTGGTCCGGACCACGATCGAGGCGATGGCCGCGGTCTTCGGCGGCACGCAGTCGCTGCACACCAACGCGCTCGACGAAGCGATCGCGCTGCCGACCGAGTTCTCGGCCCGCATCGCGCGCAACACGCAGCTGATCATCCAGGAAGAGACGCACATCTGTAACGTTGTCGACCCGTGGGCCGGCTCGTACATGATGGAGAAGCTGACGCAGGAGATGGCCGACAAGGCCTGGGGCATCATTCAGGAGATCGAGGCCATGGGCGGCATGACCAAGGCGGTCGAATCGGGCTGGGCGAAGATGCAGGTCGAGACCTGCGCCGCCGAAAAGCAGGCGCGCATCGATTCCGGCAAGGATGTCATCGTCGGCGTCAACAAGTACAAGTTGGCCAAGGAAGATCCGATCGAGATTCTCGACATCGACAACCACGCCGTGCGCGAGGCGCAGAT
>JAPKHL010000039.1 GCA_026646875.1 Rhodocyclaceae bacterium
CCGCCGAGCAGGTCGGGCAGGTTGTCGGGGGTGACGAAATCCTCGATTTCGCGCACCACGCAGTCCGGGTTGATGGCCCGGATGCGGGCCGCCATTGCGCCGACCTTGGCCTTGCCGAATTCATCGCCAAGGGCATGGATCTGCCGGTTCACGTTCGATTCGGCGATCATGTCGAGATCGATCAGCGTGAGATGCCCGACGGCCGAGCGCGCCAGGGCTTCCGCAGCCCACGAGCCGACCCCGCCGATGCCGACGACGCAGACATGGGCGGCGGCGAAGGTCCGCAGCGCCTCGCTGCCGTAGAGGCGCGCGACTCCGCCAAAGCGGCGCGCCGCATCGAAATCGCCGGATTCCGTCATCCCGCCTCGACCGTGCGCCGGATGACGCGGTTGAACGGCTCGATCCACTCCGGCGCGAACTGCCGGTCGCAGGCGTTGATCTCGGCGATTGCGCGCAGCACCGAGCGGTTCTTGCCGCGGTGGATGTGCTTGAGCATCACCGCCTCGAAGGCGTCGACGATCGCCAGCACGCGCGCACCGTCGCAGATCTGCGGATT
Organism: Rhodocyclaceae bacterium; assembly: GCA_026646875.1. Taxonomy (GTDB): domain Bacteria; phylum Pseudomonadota; class Gammaproteobacteria; order Burkholderiales; family Rhodocyclaceae; genus 66-26. The sequence goes on from JAPKHL010000039.1 coordinate 557, forward strand.
TTTCAGCCCCAGCGGATAGCCGGCACCGTCGGGCATTTCGTGATGCTGCGCCACCATTTCGGCGGCGGCCGACCAGCCGTCCATGCGCGCCAGCAGGCCGGCAGCGAAACCGGGGTGGGTGCGCAGCGCCTGCTTGTCGTCATCGCTCATCCGCTCGACCTTGAGCCAGATCGACTCCGGCAGCAGCATCATGCCCACATCGTGCATATACACGGCGGCTTCCAGCTGCAGGGGGTCGATGCGCTTGCCGGCCGCGAGGTTGGTTTCCTGCGCCAGGCGCAGGATGCGCGTCGTGCGGCCACGGAACAGCGGCGAGCGCGCCTCGAACTGCGCCGCCAGCGAGCGGAAGAAACGCAGATCCTCACCCGCCTGCGTGGCGGCATCCGCTGGCGCCGTGGCTGCCCGGCCCCGCAGGTGGGCCGACAGCGCGGTGGCGGGGCGAAAGCCGGTGACGCTCTCGATCAGGTCGCCCGCCCGGGCGTCGATCTGCGCCGGCAGCGCGAGCGCCAGTCGCTCCAGGCCTTCCACCAGCGGCGGCAGATGCAGGCCGTCGAGCGTGCGGCCTCCGGCCAGCGCCTCGGCGGCCAGTTCGAGGCGGTCGATGGCCAGCAGGATGGCTTCGGCGAGCACGTCGGAAAATCCGATCTCCCCCTCGCGGAAGCGGGACAGCACGGTCTCGATCGGGTGTGCGATGGCGATGGCCACGGCGACCTTGCAGAGCGTGGCATCGCCCTTGATGTTGTGCACCGCGCGAAACAGCTCGGCGATCCGGTGGCGGTCCTCGGGCGCGTTGCGGATCAGCGCGATGCAGCGTTCGACGTTGGCGGCATGGTCGCTGAGCGCATCGACGAATTCCAGCAAGGCCTCCCTGTCGGCGACGACAGGAGACAGCAGCGAATGAGCATCCATCAGGCGCCTCCCCGGCGATATCGTTTGCGCCAGTTTACCCGGAAAGGCGCAGCGGTTGCGGTCTCGGATCCTCAGGGCTTCTTGCGCTGGACCACAAAGCTTTTCTGCGCGTCTTCCCTGTATGCGTAGTCGATCTGTCCCTTGCGCACCACGCCCATGACCAGCATGTTGCCGCTCAGCGCGTCGTGATCGGTTTTCGAGAAGGGATGGTCGTAGGTGGTGATCACGCCGGCGACCGGACGCTCTAGCTTTTCCAGCGCGGCCCGGATCTTCGCCGGCTCCACGCTCTGCGCCTGGTGCAGGGCGTAGAACAGCAGCAGCATCGTGTCGTAGCCCTGGGCGGCGGCCATCGGCGCCGGAATCACCGGGGTGTTGTATTTCTGCCGGTAGGCCGCGATGAAGGCATTGCGGCGCTGGAAGCTGGCCTGCTGGATGAACGAGACGGCCACCAGCGCCCCCTCGCCGGCGCTGCCCGCCGCATCGATGAAATTGCGCCAGGACAGCGGCCAACTACCGATGATCTGCACCGGCCACTTTTCCTTCTCGATGGCCTTCGCCAGCACCGCCGCCTCCGGCCCGACCGTGTAGCTGATCACCGCGTCGGCGCCCGCGGCGCGCGCCTCGCGCACCTGGGCGGCGAGGTCCTTGACGCCGACCGCGAAGCGCTGCACCGACACCGGCGTCAGCCCGGCCGCCGCGAGCGCTTTCTCGACATCGTTCTTGCCGGCCTCGCCGTATCCCGTGGTGTCTGCGAACAGCGCGATCTTGCGGAAGCCGCGCTTGAGCGCCTCGGCGACCACGAAGGGCGCCTGCACCTCGTCACGCGGGGAGACCCGGAAAATGTAGTGTTCTGGTTCGGCGGCGTATTTCTTCGTCAGCGGCGTGCCGGTGGACACCGCAACGAGCAGTGGCACCTTGGCTTTCTGGTAAGCGTCAATCGTCGCCAGGCCGACCCCGGTATTGCAGACCCCGATCGTCGCGACCACTTTCTCCCTGGCGATGAGATCCTCGGCCACGCTCTTGCCGAGATCGGGATTGCCCTGATCGTCGCGTTCCACCAGCTCGATCTGCCGACCGGCAACGCCTCCGGCCATCGTGTTGATTTCCTCGACTGCCAGGCGGACGCCGTTGCGCATGCTGATGCCCATGTCCGCCGAGCCACCGGTCATCGGGCAGGAAACGCCGATGCGGATGGTGTCGGCGGCGCCGGCGGGGGTGCCGAAGGCGGAAAGCAGCAGGAGAAGCGCCGGAAACAGGGGGCGAAATACGTTCATCATGGTCGTTTCATCCGCGAAAAGGTCCTGTCCGATTGTAAAACACATTTCCAGCCGCACCATTGGTCTAGAATTCGGCCTTCGATCCACTCCGAATCACAAGGGAAACATCATGTCCGTCGTCACCACCGAAAGCGGCCTGCAAATCGAAGATCTCACCGTTGGCAATGGCGCCACCGCCTCCGCCGGCAAGCACGTCGTCGTGCACTACACCGGCTGGCTGACCGACGGCCGCAAATTCGATTCCAGCAAGGACCGCAACGATCCCTTCCAGTTTCCGCTCGGCATGCGTCACGTCATCGCCGGCTGGGACGAGGGCGTGCAGGGCATGCAGGTCGGTGGCGTGCGCAAGCTGACCATTCCGCCGCAGCTCGGCTACGGTGCGCGCGGTGCCGGCGGCGTGATCCCGCCGAATGCCACGCTGGTCTTCGAGGTCGAACTCCTCGACGTGCGCTGAGCCATGGCCGAACGCCCGCGCAAGACGCTTGGACTGCCGCCGCGTCCGGAAGGCGAGGCTCCGGTTGTCGACCCCCGTCGCAAGCCGGTGCGCGGCGGGGTCGGTGCCCGCAAGCCCGGCCCGCACCCGAATGCCGGACGTCCGTCCGCAGCGGCCGGCGAGACTCCGGCAAAACCGGGAGGCAAGCGGCCGCCGGAAGCGCGGGCGCGGGGACCGCAGGCCGCGCATAAACCGGATGAAAGGAAACCCGGTGGAAAGTCCGGCGAGCGGAAAACGCGCGCCGCAGGAAGCACGACCGCCGCGCCGGCCCGGCGCGATGGCGAACGGCCCGCCGGCAAACCCGCGCGTCCCCTCGCCGGCAACCGTCCGGAACGTGCACCGCGTGCCATCGTCGGTGCCGATGATGGACGCCGCCCCGGTGAAGCCGTCCCCCCGGGGCGCAAGTCCGCACCGTCCGTGCGCAGACGCGATGAGGTGGTCGCCGAACGTACCGCACCGGACCGCTCCGGAAGCCCGCGTCCGGTCACGCCGGCCCCGGCCGCCAGCGGTGCGCCGCCGACCGGTGTGCGAGTCTCCAAGCTGATGGCCGAACGGGGTCTCTGCTCGCGACGCGAGGCCGACGCATTCATCGAGCGTGGCTGGGTCTTCGTCGATGGCCAGCGGATCAACGAGCTCGGCACGCGCGCCGATCCCGCCGCCACCATCACCCTGGCCCGCGAGGCGCGGGCCAACCAGCAGCGGCAGATGACCATCCTGCTCAACAAGCCGGTCGGCTACGTCTCTGGTCAGCCCGAGCCCGGCTTCACGCCGGCGGTCACGCTGATCCAGCCGGAGAATCAGTACCGTACTCCGGATACCCCGCTGTTCCATCCCACCCATCTCAAGGGGCTGGCTCCGGCCGGCCGTCTCGACATCGACTCCACCGGCCTGCTGGTGCTCACCCAGGACGGGCGCGTCGCCCGCCAGCTGATCGGCGAGGACTCGAAGGTGGAAAAGGAATACCTCGTTCGCGTCGAGGGTTCGCTTGCCGCCAACGGCCTCGCCCTGCTCAACCACGGCCTCAGCCTGGACGGCAAGCCGCTGCGCCCGGCCAGGGTCGAGTGGCTGAACGAGGATCAGCTGCGCTTCGTCCTGCGCGAGGGAAAGAAGCGGCAGATACGCCGCATGTGCGAGCTGGTCGGGCTCAAGGTGGTCGGGCTGAAGCGCATCCGCATCGGCAACGTGCGTCTCGGCGACCTGCCGGCAGGGCAGTGGCGCTTCCTGCGCGAGGACGAATCCTTTTGAGCAGCCGCTGCGGGGCGTGCGCGGATGCTTGAGTTTCGCCCCGCATCGGCCTAAAGTGGTCCGTGCCGATGTCGGCTGCGACAAGGAGAAGCGTATGGGAAAACTGACTGCCGGCCTGTTGGCGCTGGCGATGGCGCTTGCGAGTGTCTCTGCGACAGCCTGTCCGGGCGAGAAGTCCAAGGACGGGAAAGGTGAGATGAGCACCCCGGCCCAGCCCAAGACCTGACTTGCCGGTATTGCAGCAGACGCGGCGCGTGCCTCCGGCACGTCGCCGCGTTTTGTTTGTGCGCCCGCGCGGAGCAGGGCGGGGCGCGGGAACGCTGCCCTAGTCGGCGCCCGCCGGTCCTTCGGGCTTCATGCCGCCGCCCTCCGGCCCGGCCGCCCGCGCCTCGCGGGCGCGCTTCTCGCGCAGCCGTGCGTTCTTGTCGTCGTTGAAGAAGGCAAAGCGGCCGTAAAGCTCGCATCCCTTCATGCCGGGATCGCACGGCAGCATGTTCACCTTGCCGCACCGTCCGTCCACATCGTGCGGACAACTCCAGCCGCCACCACCTGCCGCCATGCCTGTTCCTTCATCCGGAATTTCCCGGCCGGCGAGGCTTGCGCATCGCATGCCGGCCGGCTAACCTGATCTTACCGACATCGTGATCGCCGGGCGCCCGCCCGGTGCCGGGCCGAGCCCGGAAACGATGTCGACGCGTTCCAGAATTCTAGTTCACTCCGCCGGCTTTTGCCGTGCGTTGACTGAGCAATAAAAAGGGAGGAGACGAGACATGTCCAGGATCAGCAATTACGAGCTGTCGATGCTCAACCTCAACTGCGTCGCTACGCACTGTCACCAGACCGCCTACGTGCTGCGGCGGGCGTGGGAGACGCCGCCGCCGCAGGGCTGCGGCGCCTTTGCAGTGATGGCGCGTCTCAACGTCGAGCCTGACGCGGGTCTGCGCCCCCTCAAGGAGGCCTTGAGCGCCTGCGCCTGTTCCTGCAACGAGCGGCTGGCCGCCTGTCGCAGTGGTCAGCTCGAGGCACTGCGCGAGGTCAACGTCCGCGCCCTGCGCGACGCCGCCCGGGTGCGCAGCGAATTGCGCCGCCTGCTCGACTGAGGCCGTCGCCGGCTACTCGGCGCGCAGCGCCTCGACCGGATCGAGGCGTGCCGCCCGACGGGCCGGCAGCACGCCGGCCAGCAACCCGATGCTCACGGCCACCCCCTCGGCGAGCAGCACGAAGCTGAGCGGGGTATGCACCGGCAGTGCCGGCAGCAGCAGATGGACGAGCTGCGCCAGCCCGATGCCGAGCGCGAGACCGAGCACGCCGCCGAGCGCCGACAAGGCCACCGCCTCGCCGAGAAAGAGGCCGAGGATGGTGCGGCGCGGCGCGCCGAGCGCGACCAGCAGGCCGATCTCTCCGGTTCGCTCGGTCACCGCGATGGTCATGATGGTGACGATGCCGACCCCGCCGACCAGCAGCGAGATGCCGCCGAGCGCGCCGACCGCCATGGTCAGGATGTCGAGGATGTTCGACAGCGTGCGCAGCATGTCCTCCTGCGTCGTGATCGTGAAATCCTCGCGCCCGTGGCGGGCCAGCAGCGTTGCCTTGACCGCCGCGCCGACGCGCGCCGCCGGGGCGCCCTCGGCATAGGTCAGGTTGATCTCCATCAGGCCGTCGCGGTTGTACAGCTCGAGCGCGCGCGCCGCCGGGATGTAGGCGGTGTCGTCGAGGTCGATGCCGAGAAACTGCCCCTTGCTTTCGAGCACGCCGATCACGCGGAACTGCAGGCCGCCGATGCGTACCCGGGCGCCGAGCGGGTTGGCCGCGCCGAACAGCTCCTGCTTCAGTTTCGCCCCGAGCACCACGAAGGGCCGCGCGTTCTCGGCATCGTCGGCGGGCAGGAACTGCCCGCTGCGCACCTTCATGTTGAACACCCGCGTCATCTCCGCGCCGACGCCATACACCGTGGTGCGCCGCAGGCGGCCATTGGCGTTGACTTCGGTATTGCCCCAGACGGTCGGCGTCACCCCGGTCACCTGCGGCAGGCGTGCCAGCGCACGCGCATCGTCCAGCGTCAGCGGCCGCACCGAGGTGGGAATGCCGCTCGGCGCCGGCCCCGAGGTCTTCACCTTGCCGGGGGCGATGCCGATCACGTTGGTCCCGAACTGCGAAAATTCCGCCAGAACGAAACGGTGTATTCCCTCGCCGATCGAGGTGAGCAGGATCACCGCCGCGATGCCCACGGCGATGCCGAGCAACGTCAGGAAGCTGCGCAGGCGATGCGCGGTGATCGCGCGCAGGGCCAGGCGGATCGAGTCGGCCGGGCGGATCATCGTCTGGACAGGGCCTGCACCGGATCGAGCCGTGCCGCCCGGCGCGCCGGCAGCACGCCGAAAAGGATGCCGGTGAGCAGTGCGGTCGCCAGCCCGGCGATCACCGCCCAGTCGGGCGGCCAGGCCGGAAATGCCGGATAAAGCTGGCGGATGATCGCCGCACCGGCCTGACCGAGCCCGTAGCCGAGCAGCGCCCCGGCCAGCGAGAGCATCGCCGCCTCGGCGAGAAAGGCCGTGCGGATGGTTCCCGCGCTCGCCCCGAGCGCCTTCAACAGGCCGATCTCGGCGGTGCGCTGGGTCACCGAGACCAGCATCACGTTCATCACCAGGATGCCGGCCACCGCCAGACTGATCGCCGCGATCCCCGCGACGCCCAGCGTCAGTGTGCCGAGCAGGCGGTCGAAGGTGGCCAGCACGGCGTCCTGGGTGATCACCGTCACGTCCTCCTCGCCGTCGTGGCGCAGCCGGACGATCTCGGCGATCTGCCGCTTGGCCGGCTCGATGGCCTCGCGGCCGGTGGCCTCGACGAGGATGCGGAACAGCGTGTTGGTGTTGAACATCGCCTGCGCCAGGGCTGCCGGCACGATGACCAGCTCGTCGGTGTTCATGCCCAGTCCCTGTCCGCTTGCCGCCATCACCCCGACCACCCGGAAGCGGCGGTCGCCGATGCGCACCAGGCGGCCGAGCGCGGGCTCGACGCCGAACAGCTCGTCGCGGATCCGCGCGCCGATCACCGCCTCGGCGACGCCGCGCCCCCAGTCGCCGTGGGCGAGAAAGCGGCCCTGCGCAAGCTTCAGGCTGCGCACCTCGATGTATTCGGCGGTCGTTCCGGCGACCATCACCTGACGCAGGCGGCCGCCGAAGCTGATTTCCGAGGTGCCCACCACCAGCGGCGCCAGCCGCCGCACCGCCGGCGCGCGCAGCAAGGCCTGCGCGTCGGCGATGGTCAGGTCGCGCGGGGTGCTGGTGACCGCATTGCCGGGGTTGAAGCCGCCGGTCTGCGAACGGCCGGGCAGCACGATCACCAGGTTGCTGCCGAGCGAGGAGAACTCGTTCATCACGTAGCGGCGCGCCCCGTCGCCGAGTGCCGTGAGGATCACCACGGCGGCCACGCCGATCGACATGGCCAGCACCAGCAGGCCGGTGCGCAGCGGTGCTCCGCCCGCCGCGTCGCGGGCGAAGCGGATCAGGTCGGGGAGGCGCATGGCGGTGGCAGTCGGAAAATCATGCGCGGGCCGAATCGTGCTGCAACGATCCGTCCTCCATGCGCAGCTGCCGCCGGGCGCGGCCGCCGAGCGCCGCATCGTGCGTCACCACGATCAGCGTCACCCCCTGCGCGTTGAGCGTTTCAAGCAGCCGCACCACCTCGTCGCCGGTGGCCCGATCGAGATTGCCGGTCGGCTCGTCGGCCAGGATCACCGCCGGTTGCATGATCGTCGCGCGGGCAATCGCCACGCGCTGGCGCTGGCCGCCGGACAGCTGGTCCGGCCGGTGGTCGGCCCGGTTCTCCAGACCGTAGTCGCGCAGCGCCTGTGCCACCCGCGCGGCGCGTTCGGCCGGCGCGATCCCGGCCAGGGTCATCGGCAGCGCGATGTTCTCCGCCGCGGACAAGCGCGGCACCAGATGGAAGCTCTGGAAGACGAAACCGATGCGTTCGCTGCGCACGCGCGCCTGCTCGTCGGCCGAGAGCGTCGTCACATCGCGCCCCGCCAGGCGGTAGGTGCCGGCATCCGGCCGGTCGAGCAGTCCGAGCAGGTTGAGCAGGGTCGACTTGCCGGAGCCGGAGGGCCCCATGATTGCCACGTATTCCCCGGCGGCGATGTCGATGTCGACACGGCGCAGCGCATGCACCTCGCTGTCGCCGAGCCGGAAGACGCGCTCGATGCCGGCAAGCGCGATCAGCGGGGCGGACGCAGCGGCCGTCACTTGCGCGCACCGCCCGCGGTCAGGGCGGCTTCAGCGGAGGCGGCGGATTTCGTGGCTTCGGCGGTGAAGACCGCGCCGGCCCGGACGCCCTCGCGCTCGAGCGAGACCACCACGCGGTCGCCGGCCGCGAGCCCTTCCAGCACCTCGGTGTATTCCCAGTTGGCCAGTCCGGTGCGCACCTGGCGCTCGGCAAGGCGGCCGTCGCCGCCCGCCACCAGCACACGGCCGCCTTCCTGCAGCGCCGAGGTCGGCACGCGGACGACATCCTCGCGCACCGCGAGGATCACCTCGATGTCGGCGCTATAGCCGACGAGCAGTTTGCCCGGCGCCTGCGGGTCGTCGAAACGGGCCTCGATGTCCACCGTGCGCGCCTGTTTCTCGACTGCCGAAACGTAGGGCGCCACGCGCTTCACGCGGCCGGGGAAGGTCTGCCCGGGCAGCGCGTCAAGGCTGATCCGCACCGGTTGCCCCGGCGCGATCTTCGGCGCATCGACCTCGTCCATCGGCGCCTCGACGTAGAGGCAGGAATCGTCGATCAGGTCGATCGCCGGCGGCGTCGGCACGCCGGGCGGCGACGGCGTCGAATATTCGCCGACCTCGCCGACGATCTTCGCCACCGTGCCGTCGAACGGGGCGTAGAGCACCGTGCGGCCCTGCTCGACCCGGGTGGCGCGCACCCGCGCCTCGGCCTGCGCCACGTCGGCCCGTGCCGCTTCGCAGCCGGCGCGGCGGGCCTGCGCCTCGCTGCGCGCGGTTTCCTCGCGCGAGCCGGAAACGAAGCCGCGCGCGCGCAGCGACGTTTGCCGTTCCGCTTCGCGCTCGGCATTGGCGGCCAGCGCGCAGGCCTCGACCACCCGCTTCCTTGCCGTTTCCACCTGTGCCTGCGCCAGCGCGCTCTGCGCCTGCTGGTCGTCGTTCCACAGCTTCATCAGCAGCTGCCCCTTGTGCACGCGGTCGCCTTCCTTCACCGTCAGCAGCTCGATGCGCCCGCCCATGATCGTCGACAACTTGGTGCGCTGGCAGGCCTCGACGGTGCCCGCGCGCGTGTTCGCGATCGTCGACTCGACGCGGCCGCGGGCGATCTCGGCCAGCACCACGCTCACCGGCTTGGGGCGGCCGGCCCACCAGACGGCGCCGCCGATCAGCGCGACGATGACGAGGGGGAGGATGAGGCGACGCAGGCGGGGAGCGGGCATGGTGGGGTCCGGAGGGCGGGGGCTGGGGAAACCGGGGGGGCGTTCAGGCGAAGCCGGGCAGGTAGCCGGTGCGCGGACGGCCGGGAACGGCCTCGAGGGTCCCCTGGAAGAGCGCCTCGATCACCGGCGGCTCGCGCCAGGGCTCGTTCATGAAGGTCAGGCCGATTTCCTCGACGGTGCGGCCCGACCAGTAGTGGTCGGCGATTTCGTCGAGGGCGGCGATGCTCAGGCTGTGCGGCAGGCGCAGGTAATCGAGCCAGCTCGCGTCGTGGAAGGAGCAGACGTAGGCGCCGCGCGTGCGCGCACAGACCCGGTACTTGCCGTACACGTTCGCCGCGTGCTTGCTGCGGAAGGTGTCCGCATCGGTGCGCGTGGCGAACAGCAGCAGGGCGTGCAGGCGGCTCGGAAAGTGATTGAAGCGGCGCTGCCGGAAATACTCGAGGTGGTACTCGGCGAAGTAATTCTGCACCGAGGACAGCATGTCCCCCGGCAGCGGTGTGCCCCCGGTCGGCGATCCGTGCGTGGCGCCGAAGGGGCAGCCCTTGAGCATGTCCCAGTCCGGCAGCTCGGCATCGGCGTCGAGCCAGGCGAAGAGCTCGAGCGGCACGCTGTCGCGGATCAGGTTGTCCATGGCCGGGTGCGGGCGGGGCGGTCCGTCGGCGTCAGCGATGGCGGTTGATCGCGTCGCGCGTTTCCTGCGCCACGCGGCGCGCGGCCTCCGCGAAGCGCTCGTCGCGTCCGGCGTAGAGAATGGCGCGCGAGGAATTGATCATCAGGCCGCTGCCCGGGATGCCCGAATGCACGGTGGAGCCGGCGCGGACGGTGGCCTCGATGTCGCCGCCCTGCGCGCCGATGCCCGGCACCAGCAGCGGCATGTCGCCGACGATGGCGCGCACCCGCGCGATCTCGGCCGGAAAGGTGGCGCCGACCACCAGCGCGCATTGCCCGTTGCCGTTCCATTCCCCGGCGACGAGGCGGGCGACGCGCTCGTAGAGCTTCTCGCCGTTGCCGACATCGAGAAACTGCAGGTCGCTGCCGCCCGGATTGGAGGTGCGGCAGAGCAGGATCACCCCCTTGTCCTTCCAGGCCAGATAGGGCTCGACCGAATCGCGGCCCATGTAGGGATTGGCCGTCACCGCATCGGCGCGGTAGCGCTCGAAGGCCTCGATGGCGTACTGCTCGGCGGTGCTGCCGATGTCGCCGCGCTTGGCGTCGAGGATCACCGGAATCCCCGGATAGCGCACGTGGATGTGGGCGATCAGCGCTTCCAGCTGGTCTTCGGCGCGATGCGCGGCGAAGTAGGCGATCTGCGGCTTGAAGCAGCACGCCAGATCGGCGGTGGCGTCGACGATGGCGGTGCAGAAATGGAAAATCGCGTCCGGCTGGTCCTGCAGATGCACGGGAAATTTCGCCGGATCGGGATCGAGGCCGACGCAGAGCAGCGAATCGTTGCGTTTCCAGGCGGCGGCAAGGGTATCGATGAAGCTCATGGGGTCTCCTGGGACGGCGGTTGCCCGCGGACGGGCGATGAAGGCGCCATTTTCGCACCGACTGCGCTTCGGCGCACCCCGGCGCGCGGCGGCGATGGTTTTTTCCACGGCCGCGCGCGGCGGCCGGCCGTCGCGGCGCTACAATCCGATGGCATGTTCAGGGGGGATGTCATGGCATTCGGCAAGTCGGGCAGGGGGGTCGGCGCGGGGCCGGCGCTGGTCGTGGTTTTTGTGGCGCTGGCGCTGGCCGGCTATTTCTTCCTTGGCCGCCCGGGCGGTGGCGATCCGGCGCCGGCGGCATCCGACGATGGCGTCCCCTTCGAGGTGGTCGACGGCGCGCACCGCGAGCTGGACGGCTCGCCGGCGCTGGCCTTGTCCTTCAGCCTGCCGCTCGACGCGCGGGCGGAGCTCGGGAAATACCTGGCGGTTCTGGAAATGCCGTCGCGCGGCGATCCGCGCAAGGCCCCCGAGGAACGCCCCGACACCGGTGAAGGCGAGGGCGAGGACGTCTCCCCCGGCGCTGCCGACGCCACGGTGAGCCGCGCGCCGGAGGATACCCGGCTCGACGACGGCAAGCCGGTGTCCGGCGCCTGGGTCGTCGGCGAGAACCCGCGCCTGCTTTTCTTCCCGCACATCAAGCCGAGCGCCCGCTACGTGGTGCGCGTGCTGCCCGGCCTGCCGGCCCGGAGCGGCGTGAAGCTGGCCGGCGAGGAGCAGCGCTTTTCGATCCAGACCGCCGCCGTGGCGCCGGCCTTCCATTTCGCCAGCAAGGGCATGGTGCTGCCGGCCGCGCAGAACGGCGGGCTGCCGGTGAGCACGGTGAACGTGCCGGAAGTGGACATCCAGTTCCTCAAGGTGAAGACCGAGCAGTTGCCGAAGTTCCTCGAGAAGGTCATCGCCGGCGCGCCGCAGGCGCGGCCCCGGCAAGGCGGGGAAGGCAGCACGGATGAGGATGGCGAGGAGGGCGATGACGGCGGCTACTGGCACGACCCGGGCACCCGCCTGCAGGGCGCGATCAACGGCTGGACGCTCGACAGCTTCCACAAGATGACCGACAGCGCCTTCGCCGGCCGCTTCCTCACCGAGCAGAAGCCCAACCGCCGCAGCGTCACCTTCATCCCGGTCGAGGGCATCCCGGCGCTCAAGGAGCCTGGCGTCTACATCGCCGTGATGTCGCAGCCCAACCGCTTCCGCCACGAATACCAGACCACCTATTACTACGTCAGCGACCTCGGCCTGCACGTGCGGCACTATGCCAGCAAGGGCGCCGATGCCTTCGTCAGCTCGCTCACCACCGGCAAGGGCGTCGGTGGCGTCGAGATCAGCTGGCTCGGGGCCGACGGCAAGATCCTCGGCCGTGCCGAAACCGATGGCGACGGCCGCGCCAGCTTCGCCGAGCGGCCGAAGGACGCCAGGGTCGTGGTGGCCAGGAAGGGTGAGCAGCTCTCGCTGATCGCGCTCAAGGAACCGGCACTCGACCTCGCCGAGTTCGACATCGGCGGCCTCACCTCGGCGCCGGTGCGCCTCTTCGCCTACGCCGGTCGCAACCTCTACCGCCCGGGCGAGACCTTCGACGTTTCCGTGATGGCGCGCGACGCCGACGGCCGCCCGGTGCCGGCGCAGCCCGTGCAGGCCCTCCTGCGCCGCCCGGACGGCAAGGCGCAATGGACCGCCACCTGGGCGCCGGAAGAGAAATTCGCCGGCTATTACCGCAAGACCGTCGAACTGCCGGCCGATGCCGCCACCGGCTTCTGGAACCTCGAACTGCGCGCCGACCCGGCGGCCAAGGTGGCGAGCACGGTGATGCGCATCGGCGTCGAGGAATTCCTGCCCGAGCGCATGAAGCTCGACTTCGCCACCAAGGCCGAACAGCTCGCCCCGGACGGGGGCTGGCAGATCGACGTCAGCGGCAACTACCTCTACGGCGCGCCCGCCGCCGGCAACACGCTGCTCGGCGTGGTGAACACCGAGCGCAACCGGAACCCGCTGGAGAAGAAGCTGCCCGGCTTCGTCTTCGGCGACGCCGACGAAGACACCGTGCGCTCGCGCAGCGAACTCCCCGAAAGCGCGCTCGACGACGAAGGCAAGACCCGCGTCGAGGTCGACCTCTCGCCGGTGCACAAGCGCCGCTCGCCCTTCACCGTGCGCGCCACGCTCAGCCTGCTGGAGAGCGGCGGCCGCCCGGTGGTGCGCAGTATCGAGCGCACCTGGTGGCCGGCGCCGGTGCTGGTCGGCCTGCGCCCGATGTTCGTCGGCGCCTATGCGCGCGAAGGCTCGAACGCCGAGTTCGAAGTGGCCGTTGCGGATGCCGCCGCCAACCTGAAAGCCGCCACCGCGCTGCCGGTGCGCGTCTTCCGCGAGGACCGCCACTGGTACTGGCGCTTCGACGACCAGCGCGGCTGGCATTCCGGCTACAACGAAACCGACGAACTGGTCGCCACGACGCAGGTCTCGGTGCCCGCCGGCAGCCGTGGCAAGCTCCTGGTGCCGGTGAAGTACGGCCGCTACCGCGTCGAGGTGCTCAACCCGGAAACCAGGCTCGTCACGCGCTTCCGCTTCTACGCCGGCTGGTCCGCCAAGGACGACGAAACCCAGGGCGTGCGCCCGGACCGCGTCGCGCTGAAGCTCGACAAGCCCGCCTACGCCGACGGCGATACCGCCAGGCTCACCATCACCCCGCCGCACGCCGGCGAAGCGCTGATCACGGTGGAAGGCGACAAGCTGCTGTGGTCGCGCCGCATCAGCCTCCCGGCGGATGGCGGCACCCTCGACATCCCCATCGCCGCCGAGTGGAAGCGGCACGACCTCTACGTCACCGCCATGGTGCTGCGCCCCGGCAGCGCCGGTGAAAAGGGCGGCGCCGGCGTCACCCCGGCCCGCGCCCTCGGCCTCGCCTACCTGCCGCTCGAACGCGGCAACCGCAAGCTGAACGTGGCGATGGAAGCGCCGAAGAAGATGGCGCCCGACCAGCCGCTGAAGGTGAAGATCAAGGTGCCCGACGCAGCCAACGCAAAAGCGGGTCAGCCGGCCATGGTCACGCTCTCCGCAGTGGATGTCGGCATCCTCAACATCACCAGCTTCAAGAGCCCTGACCCGCACGGCTTCTTCTTCGCCAAGCTGCGCTATGGGCACGACCTCTACGACGTCTACGGCCGCCTCATCGAAAGCATGGCCGGGCAGAAGGGCAAGCTGAAGTGGGGTGGCGACGCCGCGCCCAAGCCGACCAGGAGCCTGCCGAAGAAGGTGCGCCTGGTCGATCTGTTCAGCGGCCCGGTGGCACTGGATGCCAACGGCGAAGCCGAAGTCAGCCTCCCGGTGCCGGACTTCAACGGCAGCCTGCGCCTGATGGCGGTGGCCGCCAGCGGCGAACGCTTCGGCATGCAGGAGTCGGAAGTCACCGTCGCCGCGCCGCTCGTCGTCGAGCTCGCCACGCCGCGCTTCCTCTCGGTGGGCGACTCGGCGCTGCTCGCGCTCGACGTGCACAACCTCGCCGGCGCCGAGCAGGAAGTGAAGATCAAGGTCAGCAACGGCGACGGCCTCGTCATCAAGAACGGCGAGCAGAAGCTCAGCCTCAAGGACCAGCAGAAGCGCATCCTGCGCATCCCGCTCGAAGCCGGCACGGCCATCGGCCTCACCGAAGTGCAGGTCAAGATCGAAAGCCCGCTGATGAAGCTCGACCGCACCTTCCCGCTGCAGGTGCAGGCGCCGACGCCGCGGCAAACGGTGCTGAAACGCTACACGGTTAACCCCGGCGAAACGCTGGAGGTGAAGGAGGCTGATCTCGCGGGCTTCCTCAGGCAGACGGTCAACGCCACCCTCTCGGTTTCCGACAAGGCGCCGATCGACGTGCGCAGCGCCGTGCAGGGGCTGCTCACCTACCCCTACGGCTGCGCCGAGCAGACCACCAGCACCGCCTACCCGCACGTCTTCATCGACGAAACGGCAGCCAAGGCTTTCGGGCTCAAGGCTTACACGCAGGCACAGCGCGCCGAGATGCTCGACAAGGCTATCGGCCGGCTCGCCGGCATGCAGGCGCCGAACGGCGGCTTCAGCCTGTGGGGCAACGTCAACGAGTACCAGTACTGGCTCTCTGCCTACATCACCAACTTCCTGCTCGACGCGCGCGAGCAGGGCTTCACGGTGCCGGCGGAAATGGAGAAGAAGGCCGTCGACTTCCTGCTCACCGGCCTGCAGCAGGGGGTGGCCGGCCTGCCGCGCGGCCCGGTGAACTACAACGAGAACAGCGTTTGGAACGACTGGCGCTACGCCGGCTCCGGCCGCTTCGGCGTGCTCGCCTACGGCGCCTACGTGCTGGCGCGGCAGGGCAAGGCGCCGCTGGCCACGCTGCGCACGCTGGCCGAAGCCAGCGAACAGGCGCACTCGGGCTTGGGCCTCGTGCACCTCGGCCTCGCACTCAAGCTGATGGGCGACGAAGCGCGCAGCAAGGCCGCCATCGACGCCGGTCTCAAGAAGCCGCGCGTCGGCGACCGCTGGTACTGGTGGGGCGACTACGGCACCCCCCTGCGCGACTGGGCTCAGATGTACGTGCTGCTGCAGAAGCACGCAGGCAACGAAAAGGCGCCGGAAGGCACGGAGAACCTCGTCGGCATGGTCGCCGGCGAGATCGAGAAGAACCGCTACATCAGCACGCAGGAAAAGCTCTCGCTCTTCCTGCTCGGCCGCAGCTTCGCCAACCAGCAGAGTGGTGACAAAGGCGGCGACTGGGCGGCCGAGATGACGCTGGCGGGCAAACCGCAGAACGTTGGCGGCAAGGGCACGCAGTTCCAGTCGCTCGCCGCCGGCGAACTCGCCAGCGGGGTGAAGCTCAAGAACACCCACAAGGAGCGCCTCTTCGTCGAGCTCAATTACGCCGGCAACCCGGCCAAGGCCCCCGCCGCGCGGCGCGACGCCTTCGACATCAAGCGCGAGTGGTACACCGCCGACGGCAAGGCGCTAGGCGACAGGGCGCTGAAAGTCGGCGAAACCCTGATCGTGCGCCTGAACGTGAAGAGCAAGGGCCGCTACGCCAACGGCCTCGTCGTCGACTACGTGCCGGCCGGCGTCGAGATCGAGAACGCCAACATCGTGCAGGGCGAGCAGAGCAGCGTCGAGATCGCCAAGGTGGATATGCGCCAGGCCATGCAGGACACGCGCATCAAGCACGTCGAGTTTCGCGACGACCGCTTCGTCGTCGCCGCCCGCCTTGAGGGCGAGATGAACTTCTTCTACCGCGTGCGCGTGGTCACTCCCGGCAAGTTCGTGATGCCGCCGACCTACGCGGAGGATATGTATCAGCCGATGGTTTATGGGTTGGCGGGGGGCGGGGAAATGGTGAGTGTGGGGGATGGGAATAGGTGATTAGGAAGGCTCTGTCGTAAATGTAATGAAACCGTATGTGTTTGCTGGAATGTTGTTTAATTTTTATTAGGAGTCGTTAATTGGGAGCAATCATTGAGCAGCCTGACAACGGGGATGGTCGGCTAGAGGTAATCAAGGTTGGAGATTCTGAAACTCAAGTTTCACTTAAGGTTTATCAGGATATCTATCATCAGGTCACTGGCCGCACAGAGCAGATTAGAAAACGATATTCAGATAATTTGCTCGTGGAGTTTGCAGAAATTGAGCAACTACATTTCAAGATTGGGCAACTCTGCTCAGTTCACAAGGTGGTTGCCGGTAACGAAGTAATCTCTGTTTTTCACGACAAAGAGAGAAAAGAACAATTCACGTCTTTTGAGAGATTCCGTCTTTACAATTCAAATGCCGTAAGCCCTACGGTTAGCGTTGTACTGAAATACAACTTTTCTATCGTACCTGCCGGCTTGCAAAAACCACAAGAGTATGCGGTTTCTATACGCATCACTTCCCGAGTGGCAATGCTTCAGCAAATTGAACAAGAGGCCCCCCCTTTTATGAGAGGAAGGTTGGCGGGGCTTGTTGCAACGAATACCGTAGAGGTGACGGTTGACTATGCTGATTACGTAATTGCTCGGGGGTTTCTTGAGGCTGTGGATGAGTGGATTCGGGGGTGTAAAAAAACACCGGCTAAGCCATGGCTAAATATTTGCCGAGGCTGGTCCCATACTGTTCCCGGGCTGGCGAAGGTGGCTGCTGCGAGTCTATTGACGTGGTTTGCATTTCAGGCAATTCCCTCCATTCTTTCTGAGTCACCGTCGTTTGAAGTATTGGCTCGGTTTCTCGTCGTATATGGAGGAGGCGCTTTCATCATTGTCACGCTAGCAGCTGCCGTAGGTGGACTTATTGAAGATGCGATTGATGGATATCCGATTCTGTCTTATCTGAAGCTAAACAAAGGAGACTGCAATCTGGTTGATGAATTCAAGCAGAGAAAGGTCTTAATAATCATTAAGTTTTTGGCTAGTGCTGTTTTTGCGGTTGGGTTAGGCATACTCTCGACAAAGCTCGAAAAATTAATGTGACAGTCGAAAGAGCAAGAACGATAGCAATAAGGGGTCAGCATGAATTGGTTTTTCACAGCGGCCAATTCATTTGGCGTGGATTGAAAAATGGCCATACTCATTCCATCCATCGGTAGCTGCACCTTCGACAGCGGCGGCGAGCGCCGCCTGGCCGAGCGGCTTGAGTCTAAGCTGGAGAGTGGGTAATAGGGGGCAGACCCCTATTGCCGACACCTAACTATGATGAGACTTACGAAAGCAGATATCCGACCAGGGTACATCTACATATTGCGGAATCCCCTGCATAAAGATGCGCTTGTGAAGATCGGCTTTACGAGAACATCATCAGAGTTGCGAGCGTCAGCCCTCTCAAAGTCGACAGGGGTGCCCTATGAATATGAGGTGATCTACGAAGAGGAAGTGATTGATTGTGAACTGGCAGAACGCATAATTCACGAGCGATTGCACTTGTATCGGGTTAACCCAAGGCGAGAGTTTTTTCTTCTTCCTCTAAAAGACGCTGGGAAGCTATAAGGGGTCAGCATCAATTCCCTTTTGCGATGACGCGGGCGGCGCGGGACTTGGTAGCTTGCGGAGTGGCGGAAATGCTGTGGCGCTGTGAGTTTGTCGAAGTTGTGACGCTTCGTCTTGATGCAGGCGCAAGAAACTTGTTTTGGATTTGTGTGTCAATTTGACGTACAATTTGTTCGTAAATCCAAAGGAGCCGCTCATGCCTGCCACCGCCCACGCAGCCGATACCCGCATCAACCTTCGTACCAGCCCCGAGGCCAAGGCGCTGATCGAACGCGCCGCTGCGCTGATGGGGACAACGGTGTCGTCGTTCATGCTGCAGAACGCGTATGAGGCCGCTCGCCGTGTGGTGGCCGAGAGCGATACGCTCACGTTGTCGCAGAAGGCTTTCGATGAATTCGTGGCTGCCTGCGAAAAACCGGCGAAGCCGACCAAGGCTTTGCGCGACCTGATGGCGCGGCGCTAGATGGCGCTTCGCATCGAACTGCTGGACGGCCATGCCGGTCGCGACAGCTTCGATTGCGGTGTCGCCGCGCTCAACGACTTTCTTTCCCGGCAGGCCGGACAGCAACAGCGCAAGGGTTTCGGCAAGACCTATGTAGCCTTGGGCGATGGCGAGGATGTCATCGCCGGTTTTGTCACGGTGAGCGTCGGGCAAGTAGCTGCCACCGAACTTCCTCCCGACCTGAAGCTGCCGCGCTACCCGGTGCCGATTTTGCGTATTGGGCGGCTGGCGGTGGATAAGCGCTTGCAAGGGCAGGGGGTCGGCCACGAGTTGCTGGCGTTTGCGCTGCATCTTGCGCTCGATTTTTCCGAGCGCGTGGGGATCTACGCGGTGGAGGTCGATGCCAAGGATGATCGGGCGGCCGGTTTCTATCGCAAACTGGGTTTCAGGCCGACGCTGGACAATACCTTGTGCCTGTATCTGCCGCTCGCGGTCCTGCGACAAACGAGGGCGTGAAGTTGATCCGGATCAGCATCTGCTTGAAGCAAGAATGTCGCGAATGGCTTGCCGAGCAGGCGCAGCGTGAGCATGTGCCGCGAGGCGAAGTGGTACGCCGCGCGTTGCGACTCTACCGGGAGAGAGTGGGAAGTGCGGCGCGGCAATCTTTCGCAGAGCTGGCGTGCCAGCCCAACGGGCTGCGGCGTCGCGAGGACGGATTGACTGTGCAGCAGCGCTTGCGAGACGAATGGGCAAGCGCTGACAGCGCTACCTGATTGATTCGCCAACATTGGCAACTGCTGCTCCTGCATCGCTTCTGGGTAAAGGATTTTGTATGACGGATATCGACCTTGATGTGCCTGATGAACTTCAGTCGCGCCTCGTCGGCGCGGCCAAGCGCTGCGGGTTGTCCGAGCATGAGTTCATCCTGAAGGCGATTGCCGAGAAGCTGGATCGTGGCGATTGCGAGGCCGGGGCTTCAGACAGTGTCGATGTGGCGAAGGCGATCAACGATCTTCGTGAGGCTCGTCGTGGCATTTCCGTAGGTGGGGGCGATACGGACAACCTCGTCACCGACGGGAGACAATAGCGTTGTGCGGTCAGCAACAAAGTTCCGACTCTCAGTCGCGGTCCTGCTCGCCGGCCTCCTCCTCGCCGACCAACTCCTCCCGCCCCCGCTCCCCGGCAGCAGCAACCCCGCCCCCCACGCCCAGGTCGTCCTCGCCCGAGACGGCACGCCGCTGCGGGCCTTTCCCGATCGCGCGCACATCTGGCGGCACCCGGTGCGGGTGGCGGAGGTGTCGCCGCGCTATGTGGCGGCGGTGCTGGCCTACGAGGACCGCTTCTTCCGCTGGCACCCCGGCGTGAATCCGTTCGCGCTCTTGCGTGCGGCGGGGCAGTGGCTGTGGCACGGGCGCATCGTCTCGGGCGGTTCGACGCTGACCATGCAGGTGGCGCGCATGCTGGAGCCGGAGGCCTCCACCTCGCGCTCGCTCGCCGGCAAGCTGCGCCAGATGGCGCGGGCGGTGCAGCTGGAGCTGCGCCTTTCGAAGACCGAGATTCTCGAGCTGTACCTCACCTATGCGCCGATGGGCGGCGTGCTCGAAGGCGTCGAGTCGGCGAGCCGCGCCTATCTCGGCAAGCCGTCGCTGGCGCTGTCGCATGCGGAAGCGGCACTGCTGGCGGTGCTGCCGCAATCGCCCTCGCGCCTGCGGCCGGACCGCTTTCCCGAGCGGGCCCGCGAGGCACGCGACAAGGTGCTCGATCGCCTCGTGCCCGAGTGGGATAGTGAAAACAGCGCGACGGTGAAGGAGGCGAAGCAGGAGCCGGTGATCGCGCAGACGCTGCGCGAACCGCTGCTGGCGCCGCTTTTCGCCGAGCGCGTGCGCAAGCTTTACCCGAAGGCGCAGCGGGTCGATACGACGCTCGATGCCGGCACGCAGGCGAGCGTCGAGCAGCTCGTCGCGGCGCGGTTGGCGGTGCTGCCGCCGCGCGTGTCGATGGCGGCGCTGGTGGTCGATAACGCCACGCTGGAGGTGCGCGCCTACGCCGGCTCGGCCGATTTCTCCGACGCCGAGCGTTTCTCGCATGTCGACATGGTGCAGGGCCGGCGCTCGCCCGGTTCGGCGCTGAAGCCCTTCCTCTACGGCCTGGCGCTGGACGAGGGGCTGATCCATTCCGAATCGCTGCTCTCCGACGTGCCGCAGTCCTTCGCCGGCTACCAGCCGGGCAACTTCCAGGCGAGCTTTTCCGGCCCGGTGGGGGTGACCGAGGCGCTGCAGAAATCGCTCAACGTGCCGGCGGTGGAAGTGCTCGACCGCCTCGGGCCGCAGCGCTTCGTTTCGCTGTTGCGGCGTGGCGGGCTGAAGCTCGATCTGCCGCGCGGCGCCGAGCCGAATCTTTCCGTGATCCTCGGCGGGGTGGCGGTGAACCTCGAAGGCATGGTCGGCGCCTACACGGCCTTCGCGCGCGGCGGCGTGGCCGGCAAGCCGCGCTACGTGAGTGACGCGCCGGTGGAGGAGGCGCGCCTGATGAGCGAGGGCGCGGCCTTCATCATCCGCGACGTGCTCGAATCCGGCGGCCCGGTGGCGCGGCAGGTGGAGGGCGGCGTCGGCGCGCGGCGCGGCATCATGTGGAAGACCGGCACCAGCTTCGGCTTCCGCGATGCGTGGGCGGTGGGCGTCAGCGACCGCTACACGGTCGGCGTCTGGGTCGGCCGCCCGGACGGCACGCCCAACCCTGGCTTCTTCGGCGCCAACGTCGCGGCGCCGATGCTGGTCGATGTGTTCTCGGCCATCGATGATTCGCGCCCCCGAAGTACGCAAATTCAGCGCATGCCGCCGCCAAGTGTGACGCAGGCCAGGGTCTGCTGGCCGCTCGGCCTGCGCGCGGACGCCGTGCCGGCCGCGCTGTGCCACCACGAGCGCACCGCGTGGCTGCTGAACGACGCGGCGCCGCCGACCTTCCCCGACCGCCTGCGCGAAGGCGCGGCGCGTTACACCGACTACCGCGACGCCGCCACCGGCCAGCGCGTGCGCACGGCCTGCGCGCCGGGCGAGATGAAAGCCGTGGAGATGGCCCGCTGGCCCGCCGCACTGGAACCGTGGCTGGATGCAGCGACACGCGAACGCGCATTGCCGCCGGCCTGGGCGCCCCCCTGTGCCAGGGCGCAGGCGCCGGAAGCGGGGTTGAAGATCGTCAGCATCACGAACGGCGAAACGATCCGCCGCGCGGGCGGTGTGGGTGCTGCGGCGCCGTCGCTGCGGCTGGAAGCACGCGGCGGCCAGCAGGAGCTGATCTGGCTGGTCGACGGCCGCCAGGTCGGCCGCGCCCCCGCCGGCAAGGCCCTGCACCACGCCTTCCCCGAGGCCGGGCGGCATGCGGTGACGGTGATGGACGAATCCGGGCGCTACGACCGGGTGGAGATCAGCGTGCGCTGAGCCCGTGCCTTGCCGGGATCGTCTTTGCGCGATAATCGCGGTCCGCGGCCAC
>JAPKHL010000004.1 GCA_026646875.1 Rhodocyclaceae bacterium
GCGATTTTCGCCAGCGCGTCGAAGCCGTCCTCGGCGAGCAGCACCTGGCAACCGGCCTGCACGAGGAAGATTTCCGCGCTGCGCCGGATGGTGTTGCTATCGTCGATGACCATGACCTTGACGCCTGCCAAGTTTGCAGTGTCAGCCAATTCTTCCTCCTGTAGGCCCCGGGTTCGAATTGTTATGGCGGGCCCAGGAACCCGGTAGATGACGCGTTTGCGCGATACTATAACCGAATATTCACTTGGGGAAATCCCCTGTTTTTGCTGCACCGCAGAAGCTCCGCCCGCTTGCGGCAAAAGGCTCCTCGCCCCCATTTCGGTTAGAATCCGCCTTCCTCCCGCTTTCCGCCGGACAGCCCCGCCGTCGCCAGCCGGCACCGGATACGCATCGCCATGGACCCAGCCCAGCCGCTCCTGCAACTCGTTCCCCCCATCGTCCTCTCCTTCGCGGCCAGCGACCCTTCCGGCGGAGCCGGCATCCAGGCCGATCTGTTGACCCTGTCCTCGATGGGCTGCCATCCGCTGTCCGTGATCACCGCGCTAACCGTCCAGGACACCGCCGGTGTCGAGGCAATCCTCCCGATCGACGCCGAATGGATTGAGGATCAGGCGCGCGCGCTGCTCGAGGACATGCCGGTCGCCGCCTTCAAGATCGGCCTGCCAGGCAGCGTCGAAAACATCGCCGTGATCGCCGAAATCCTGTCCGACTACCCGGAGATCCCGCTGGTGCTCGATCCCGTCCTCGCGTCCGGGCGCGGCGATGATCTGGCCGACGAGGAGATGATCGCCGCCCTGCGCGAGCTGCTGCTGCCGCAAACGACGATCCTCACACCGAACAGCCTCGAAGCCCGCCGACTGGCCGACGACGAGGAAAGCGAGCCGGAACTGGACGACTGCGCCCGCCGGCTGATCGGCCTGGGTTGCGAATACGTGTTGATCACCGGCACCCACGAAAACACCGCCCAAGTGGTCAACACCCTCTACGGCGAGAGCGGCCTGGTCCGCTGCGACAGCTGGGAGCGCCTTCCGGGTAGCTACCACGGCTCAGGTTGCACGCTGGCTTCGGCCATTGCCGCCAATCTGGCCAACGGCCTGTCAGTCACCGAAGCGGTCCGTGATGCGCAGGACTACACCTGGCAATCCCTGGCAGCCGGCTTCCGGCCCGGCATGGGACAGTTCATCCCGGACCGTTTTTTCTGGGCGCGCGCGCCCGGTGACGGGCAAGAGGATGTCTGACGCAGCAGAAACGGTTCCGCGCGGCCTTTACGCGATCACGCCCGACGACATGGCACTGCCCGAGCTGCTGATCCGGGTCGACGCCGCCCTGCGCGGCGGCGTCCGCCTCCTGCAGTACCGGGACAAACGCCGCGACGCCGCCGGCCGCAAGCGTGCGGCGGAAGCCCTGCGCGACCTCTGCGCAAGACATGACGCCATCCTCGTCATCAACGATGACCTGACCCTGGCACTGGCCATCGACGCCGGCGGCCTCCATCTCGGCGCGGACGACGGCGACCTGGCCGACGCCCGCCGGGCCTTGCCCCGCGGCAAGCTGCTCGGCGCCTCCTGTTATGCCGATTTCGCGCGCGCCCGCGCTGCAGCAACTGCCGGTGCGGACTACGTCGCCTTCGGTGCGGCATATCCCTCGCCGACCAAGCCGCTGGCGCCGCTGGCGCCGCACCGCCTGTTCGCGCGCAGCCGGGAAGAACTGGGGGTGCCAGCCTGCGCCATCGGCGGCATCACCCTGGACAATGCACCGTCGCTGGTCGCCGCCGGCGCCGACCTGATCGCCGTGATCAGCGACCTCTTCACGGTAGCGGACAGTGCGGAAATCGAACGCCGCGCCCGCGCCTATCAACGTCTGTTCGAGGAGAATCCATGAGCCATCGCAACCAGCAACTCTTTGAACGCGCCCAGCGCCACATCCCGGGTGGCGTCAATTCGCCGGTCCGCGCCTTCCGCTCGGTCGGCGGCGTGCCGCGCTTCTTCGTCGAGGGCAAGGGCCCGCGCGTCACCGACGCCGACGGCAAGATCTATCTTGACTACGTCGGCTCCTGGGGACCGCTGATCCTCGGCCATGCCCACCCGGACGTGGTGCGCGCGGTGCAGGAAACAGCGGCACGTGGCCTGTCGTTCGGTGCGCCGACCGAAATCGAGGTGGAGATGGCCGATCTGCTCTGCGAGCTGCTGCCCTCGCTCGACATGGTCCGCCTGGTCTCCTCCGGCACCGAGGCGACGATGAGCGCCATCCGGCTGGCACGCGGCCATACCGGGCGTGACGTGCTGATCAAGTTCGAGGGGTGCTACCACGGACACTCGGACAGCCTGCTGGTGAAGGCCGGATCGGGCATGCTCACCTTCGGCAATCCCAGCTCGGGGGGCGTGCCGGCCGACCTTGCCCAGCACACCATGGTGCTCGACTACAACGACGTTGCGCAGCTCGAGGCCGCTTTCGCGGCGCATGGCGGGCGCATCGCGGCAGTGATCGTCGAACCGGTGGTCGGCAACATGAACCTGATCGCGCCGAAGCCGGAATTCCTTGCGAGCATGCGCACCCTATGCACGCGCCACGGCGCCGTGCTCATCTTCGACGAAGTGATGACCGGCTTCCGTGTCGGACCACAGTGCGCCCAAGGGTACTACGGCATCACCCCGGACCTCACCACGCTCGGCAAGGTGATCGGCGGCGGCATGCCGGTCGGCGCCTTCGGCGGCAAGCGCGAGATCATGGAAAAGATCGCACCGCTCGGCCCGGTCTATCAGGCCGGCACGCTCTCGGGCAACCCGGTGGCGGTGGCAGCCGGCCTCGCCACCTTGCGGCTCGTGCGGCAAGCCGGCTTCCACGACACGCTGGCCGCGCGCACCCGGCAACTGTGCGAGGGATTGACGGCCGCAGCAGCCAGGCACGGCGTGCCGCTCTCCGCGCAATCCGTGGGGGGCATGTTCGGCATCTACTTCAGCCCGGCCTGCCCCACGTCCTACGCCGAGGTCATGCAATGCGACAAGGAGGCTTTCAACCGCTTCTTCCACGCCATGCTCGACGCCGGCCACTATTTTGCGCCATCGGCCTTCGAAGCGGGATTCGTCTCGGCTGCGCACAGCGCCGACGACATCGCCGCCACGCTTGCGGCCGCCGAAGCCATCCTGGCCGCCTGGTAGCACTTCGGCACGCGCCACCGCCGAGCCGGCCGGTGGCGCGTGCCCGGCCGGAAAAAGAAAAGGGCCCGTGCTCATGCACGGGCCCTTTTCGATGATCGGTTGGTCGGGGTGAGAGGATTCGAACCTCCGACTCCTGCGTCCCGAACGCAGTACTCTACCAGGCTGAGCTACACCCCGACCGATGCCTCGCGACGCTAGAAACTTCTTGCAACAGCGAAGACTGACAATTCTAACAAAGAATCTTTGTATTGTGAAGCAGGCAAGGCATCGAGCGCTACCGCGGCGCGCTCGGCCTCGGTCGCCGCCTGCCGTTTTGCATGCTCCAGCGCACCGGTCGCCCGGATCGCTGCCAGCACCTGCGCGAAGTCGTCGCGCCCCCCGTTCTCGATGGCGCGCCGTACGCAGGCCGCCTGCTCCGGCGTACCGTTCTGCATGACATGGATCAGCGGCAGGGTCGGCTTGCCCTCGGCCAGGTCGTCGCCAAGATGCTTGCCGGTCTCGACCTCCGCGCCGGAGTAATCGAGCACGTCGTCGATCAGCTGGAACGCCGTGCCGAGATGCATGCCGTAATCGGCAAGGCTGCGCTCCAGCTCAGGCGTAGCACCACCGAGGATCGCACCAAGCCGGGCCGCCGCCTCGAACAGCTTGGCGGTCTTGTAGCGGATCACCTGCAGGTAGCGGGCCTCATCCACGTCGGCATCGTGGCAGTTCATCAACTGCAGGACCTCGCCCTCGGCGATCACGTTGGTGGCATCCGAGAGAACGCGCATGACGCGCATCTCGCCCACCTCGACCATCATCTGGAAAGCCCGCGAATACAGGAAATCGCCGACAAGGACACTCGCCGCGTTGCCGAACATCGCATTGGCGGTCTGGCGGCCGCGCCGCAGGTCCGACTCGTCGACCACGTCGTCGTGCAGCAGGGTAGCGGTATGGATGAACTCGACCACGGCCGCCAGCTCATGGTGGCGCGTACCGCGGTAGCCAAAGGCGCCGGCCACCAGCAGGACCAAGGCCGGACGCAGGCGCTTGCCGCCGCTCTGGACGATGTACTCGGCCACCTGCCGGACCAGCACGACCTCGGAGTGGAGACGTTTGCGGATCACCGCATCGACGGCCTGCATGTCCGGCCCGATCAGGTTGTACAACTGCTCCAGCTTCACGGCGCGGCGCCCAGGAAAATAAACCGCAGAATGTTAGGCGGGGCCTGCGGGCGCGTCAAGCGCACGAAGCCCCCGACTATGCCGACTGCTGGCCGGCGATCTCGGCATGCACTGCCGCCATGTCAACCTTGCGCACCTCGGCGATCAGGCCGTCAAACTCGCCGGGCGGCAACGCGCCGGGCTGCGAGAAAAGAATGACCTTCTCGCGGAAGATCATCAGGGTCGGAATCGAACGGATGTTGAAATACCCGGCCAACTCCTGCTGCGCCTCGGTGTCGACCTTGGCGAACACGATGTCGGGATTCCTTTCCGCAGCCGCCTCGAAAGTCGGCGCGAAGCTGCGGCAGGGACCGCACCAGGCAGCCCAGAAATCCACGATTACAATGTCGTTCCCGGACACCACCTCCTCGAAATTCGAGGTCGTCAGATCGATCGTTGCCATGCCGCGCTCTCCAGTGGAAACCGCCCATCCTACACGATGCCCCGCACCGCCGGCGGCCGGGCAGACCCGGCCGGCCTACCGTGGCCGCTTTGCCCCCTCGCCGACCGGACCGCTGCACTTCGGCTCGCTGGTCGCCGCGCTCGGCAGCTATCTCGACGCCCGGGCCGCCGGCGGCGAATGGCAGCTGCGCATCGAGGATATCGACCAGCCGCGCACGGTTGCCGGCGCGAGCGATGCCATCCTGCACACCCTCGATGCCTGCGGTTTCGAATGGGACGGCGAGGTGCTCGTGCAGAGCCGGCGGCTCGACCTCTACCACGCGGCGCTGACCCGCCTGCAGCTGGCCGGCGATGTCTATCCATGCGCCTGCTCGCGCCGCGAGGTGGCCACCGCCACCTCGCGGC
Source organism: Rhodocyclaceae bacterium (assembly GCA_026646875.1). Lineage (GTDB taxonomy): Bacteria > Pseudomonadota > Gammaproteobacteria > Burkholderiales > Rhodocyclaceae > 66-26. The sequence continues at coordinate 5,168 of JAPKHL010000004.1, forward strand.
GCTCGATCGACGGCGGCCTCGTCTATCCCGGCACCTGCCGCAACGGCGTGCCCGCCGGACGGGCCGCCGCGGCCTGGCGCATGCGCGTGCCGGATGGCAAAGCAGCACGCATGGCCTTCGTCGATCGCGTGCAGGGGCCGCAAACGCAGGATCTGGCGCGCGATGTCGGCGATTTCGTCCTGCTGCGCGCCGACGGCCAGTTTGCCTATCAGCTGGCGGTAGTCGTCGACGATGCGCTGCAGGGCATCACCGATGTCGTGCGCGGCGCCGACCTGCTCGACTCGACCCCGCGCCAGCACTGGCTGCAACAACGCCTGGGCGCGCCCACGCCGCGCTACGCGCACCTGCCGGTGGTAACCAACGCGCAGGGCGAGAAGCTCTCCAAGCAGACCCTCGCCGCAGCGGTCGACGCCAGTAAAGGAAGCGCCGTGCTGGCGCGCGCGCTGAGCTTCCTCGGCCACCCCGTGCCGGCCGCACTGCAGCGGGCGCCGCACGCCGAATTCTGGGCATGGGCGATCGCCCAGTGGTCGATTGCCCGCGTTCCCGCCGTGCGCGGAATCTTCCCGGGTCAGTGCTTGCCGCCGTAACCGGCGATACCGATGGCCACACGCACCAGGTTGTAGCTCGCCCAGCGCAGGAGGCGGGCCGGCCAGGAGAGTCGTCGCCAGCGCGCGGGCGGCAGCTCTTCCGAACTTTCCCGCAAGGCCTGCTGCAGGCTTTGCCGGAGCTCTCCCGCGAATTTCTCGTCGCGCACGACGACGTTGGCCTCGCGGGCGAGCAGCAGGCTGAACGGATCGATGTTCGAGGAACCGACCGTCGCCCAGTCACGGTCGATCACGGCGACCTTGGCATGCAGGAAGCTGCGCTGGTACTCGAAGATGCGGATACCGGCACCGAGCAGACGGCCGTAGAGTGCCTGGATCGCGTAGTGCAGCAGGCGGTACTCGACACGCCCCTGCAGCAGCACGGTCACCGTGACGCCACGCAGCACCGCGTCGCGCAAGGCCATCCGGAAGCGCCGTCCGGGCAGGAAGTAGGCATTGGCGATCAGGATGCTCTCGCGCGCCGTGGCGATCGCATCGAGGTAGGCATCCTCGATGTCACGGCGATGGCGGATGTTGTCGCGGACCAGGAAGGCAGCCAACTGGCTACCGGCCGGCAGCGCCGGTTGCGGCCGCGGCGCCTCGATGCGGAAGCGCCGCCGGAAACTGGCCCACACGACCAGCTCCCACACCCGCTGCAGCGCCCGGCGGATGGGCACCAGCAGCGGCCCCTCAATGCGGACCGCGTAGTCGTAGCGTGGCGCCATGCGCTGTGGGGTATTGCAATCGTCGATCACGTTGATGCCGCCGACGAAGCCGATGCGTCCGTCGATCGCCGCCAGCTTTCGGTGCAGCCGGCGCAGCCGGTGCCGGCGCAGGCGGAAGCGGGCGATATCGCGGCGGTAGATCATGACCTGCACGCCGGCAGCGAGCAGATCGGGCATCAGGGTCGTCGCGAAATCGTAGGCGCCAAAGCCATCGACCAGCAGGCGAACGGTGACGCCACGCGCCGCGGCTCGCCTGAGCGCGGCGGCCACCGCCTGGCCGGTGGCGTCGTTCTCGAAGATATAGCTTTCAAGGTGCACCTCGCTGATTGCCGCGTCGATCGCGGCAATCAGCGCCGGAAAATACTCGGCGCCGCTGTTGAGCAGCGTCAGGCGGTTGCCGGGCAGGAATTCAGCGGGCATCCGGAACGAGATGCGCCGACAGCGCAGCGTGATCCGAGATCGCCGACCAGGGTGCACCGAAATGCACCTCGGCGCGCTCGATATGAAAGCCGCGCACGTAGATCCGGTCGAGACGGAAGAGCGGCAGGCCGGCCGGAAAGCTGCGCACCGGCCGGCCACTGCTGCCGCAGAACACCTCCGCCATGCCCAGCCGACGCGCCAGCAGATCGTCGGCGCGATTGCGCCAGTCGTTGAAATCGCCGGCGACGATCAGCGGCGCGGCCGGCGCGGCGATCTCCTCGACGTAGGCGGCCAGCGCCTCCATCTGCATGCGCCGCGAGCGGCCGAACAGCGAAAGATGAACGCAGACGCAATGCACGGCCCCGGGGATACCCGGCAGCTCGATCGTGCAGTGCAGCAGACCGCGCCGCTCGAAGCGCAGGTGGGTGACATCCTGGTTGTGCGCGTGCCGGATCGGAAAGCGCGAGAGGATCGCGTTGCCGTGATGGCCGTGGTCGTAGATGACATTGCGCCCGTAGGCGGTCGCCTGCCAGACGTCCTCGGCGAGGAACTCGTGCTGGCCGCCGGTCGGCCAGTTCTCGTGCCGCTCGGCATGGCCCAGGTGCAGCCCCTGCACTTCCTGCAGGAAGACGATATCCGGCGAGAGGGTGCGCAAGCGGTCCCGCAGCTCGTGCACCATCATGCGCCGGTTGAACTGCGAGAACCCCTTGTGGATGTTGTAGGTGGCGATGTGCAGCGTGGGCGTGTCCATGCCCCTCAGGATACCGCCAGCATCCTTTCCAGCGCCAGCCTGGCGAGGTCGGCCTCGTGCGCGGGCACGGCGATGCGGTTGACGACCCGTCCCTCGGCGAGATTCTCCAGCGTCCAGGCCAGGTGCTGAGGATCGATGCGCTGCATGGTCGAGCACATGCACACGGTCGGCGCCATGAACTGAACGGTCTTGCCGTCCGGCTTCACCTCGTTGGCCAGCCGGTCGACCAGGTTGAGCTCGGTGCCCACCAGCCAGCGTGTGCCGGATGGCGCCTCCTTGATCGTCTTGACGATGTACTCGGTGGAGCCGACATGGTCGGAATTGAGGCACACATCAAAATTGCACTCCGGATGCGAGATGACGATGCCGCCGGGATTGGCCTCACGCCAGCGGTGGATGTGTCCGGGCTGGAACATCTGATGCACCGAGCAATGCCCTTTCCAGAGCAGTATCCGCGCCTTGCGGATCTGCTCGGGCGTCAGCCCCCCGAACTCGAGGTCGGGGTCCCAGACCGCCATCTCGTCCATGGCGATGCCGAGCTTGTGCCCGGTCCACCGGCCAAGGTGCTGGTCGGGGAAGAAGAGGATCTTCTCGCGCCGCTCGAAGGCCCATTTCGCGATCGTGCCGGCGTTCGACGAGGTGCACACGATGCCGCCGCGCTCGCCGCAGAAGGCCTTCAGGTCGGCGGCTGAATTGATATAGGTGACCGGCGTGACCGCGCTGTCGACGTCCATCAGTTCGCCGAGCTCGCGCCAGCAGCGCTCGACCTTGGCCAGGCTGGCCATATCGGCCATCGAACAGCCGGCCGCCAGGTCGGGCAGGATGGCGATCTGGTGCGACTTCGACATGATGTCGGCGACTTCCGCCATGAAATGCACGCCGCAGAACACGATGTACTCGGAATCGGTCTGCGAGGCGAGTCGTGACAGCTTGAGCGAATCACCGGTCAGGTCGGCGTACTGGTAAACATCGGCACGCTGGTAGTGATGGCAGAGCAGCACGGCCCGCTTGCCGAGGCGCGCTCGCGCCGCCCGGATGCGCTCATGACAGGCATCGTCCTGCAGCCGGTTGAAGGAATCGAAACTGATCGTCGCGGTGTGCATGGGAAAGTCCGTCTGGTGGCCGGTGCGCCTCGACCGGCCGAGGTGAAACAGGAGTCAGCTGTGCCAGGGCAGGCCGGCCAGTCGCCAGCCGCCGACCTTGCCGCGCTGTCCGTGCGCGTCCTTGTCGCCCTCGAAGCCCTCGAGCACGTTGTAGCACTCGGTATAGCCCGCCTCCATGGCCAGCGCGGCCGCGCGGTGCGAACGCACGCCGCTGCGACAGAGGAAGAGGACCAGCGCCTCGCGGTCGACCTGCTGGCGCAGCTGCGCGAGAAAATTCGGATTGGGCTGGTTACCGGGATAGCCCTGCCACTCAATCTCGACCGCACCGGGAACACGCCCAACCCAATCCCATTCGGCCCGTGTGCGCACATCGACGAGGCGGGCCCCGGGGGCCAGCCGCCAGACCTCATGGGCCTCGCGCGGTGTCAGCGCACCGGAGTACGGCAGACCCAGCTCGCCGGCGCGGGCGCGGGCGAGCGCGAGAAGATCGGTCAACTGTCCCATGATGCGAAGCGAGAAGAGGAAGGGCTGCAAGTATAGACCAATAGACCAGCATGTCGAACGAAGGGGGGCGCCGACAGCAACGCACCATTATGGTGCGCAATTTCGCGCCCGCGCACAATATCGGTGCTTGCCGGGTTCTGGCGGAAAAAGGGAAGCCCTTGTGGCACAATGGCCCGTTGGCGATGCACGCTTTGGCACGAATTCTGCTAAACCTGCAGGCACCGATTTCGACTTCAGCCGGCCTAGCCGGCACCTGCTCAGGAGACTTTGCAAATGGCAAGCCCGCAAGACGTTATCAAGATGGTCAAGGAAAACGACGTCAAGTTCGTCGACTTCCGTTTCACCGACACCCGCGGCAAGGAACAGCACGTCACCGTGCCGGTCTCGCACTTCGACGAGGACAAGTTCGAATCGGGCCATGCCTTCGACGGTTCGTCGATCGCCGGCTGGAAGGGCATTCAGGCCTCCGACATGCTGCTCATGCCGGACCCCTCCACGGCCTACCTCGATCCCTTCTTCGACGAGCCGACCCTGGTCCTGTCCTGCGATGTCGTCGACCCCGCCGACGGCCGTGGCTATGACCGCGACCCGCGCTCGATCGCCAAGCGCGCGGAAGCCTACCTGAAATCCTCCGGCATCGGCGATACCGCCTACTTCGGCCCGGAACCCGAATTCTTCATCTTCGACGGCGTCGAATGGTCGGTCGACATGTCCGGCTGCTCGCTGAAGATCCACTCCGCGGAAGCCGCCTGGACCTCCGGCGAGAAGAACGAAGGCAACGGCGCCTCCGGCCACCGCCCGACCGTCAAGGGCGGCTACTTCCCGGTTCCGCCGGTCGACAGCCTGCACGACATCCGCTCGGCCATGGTCCTGACCCTCGAGTCGCTGGGCGTGCCGGTCGAAGTGCACCACCACGAAGTCGCCACCGCCGGCCAGTGCGAGATCGGCACCGTGTTCAGCACGCTGGTCAAGCGCGCCGACTGGACGCAGATCCTCAAGTACGTGGTCCATAACGTCGCCCACCAGTACGGCAAGACCGCCACATTCATGCCGAAGCCGATCGTCGGCGACAACGGCTCGGGCATGCACGTGCACCAGTCGATCTGGAAGGACGGCAAGAACCTGTTCGCCGGCAACGGCTACGCCGGCATGTCCGAAACCGCCCTCTACTACATCGGCGGCATCATCAAGCACGCCAAGGCGCTGAACGCGATCACCAACCCCGGCACCAACTCGTACAAGCGCCTCGTGCCGCACTACGAAGCGCCGGTCAAGATGGCCTACTCGGCGAAGAACCGCTCGGCCTCGATCCGCATTCCGCACGTCGCCTCCGACAAGGCCCGCCGCATCGAGACCCGCTTCCCGGATCCGATCGCCAACCCGTACCTGTGCTTCGCCGCGCTGCTGATGGCCGGCCTCGACGGCATCCAGAACAAGATCCACCCGGGCGATCCGGCCGACAAGAACCTGTACGATCTGCCGCCGGAAGAGGACAAGCTGATCCCGACCGTCTGCGCCTCGCTCGACGAAGCCCTGGCCGCGCTCGACAAGGACCGCGAGTTCCTGACCCGTGGCGGCGTCTTCTCCAACGACTGGATCGATGCCTACATCGAACTGAAGATGGATGAAGTCAACCGCGTCCGCATGACCACGCACCCGGTCGAGTTCGACATGTACTACAGCTGCTGATCAACAGCGGCGCACGAAAGGACGGGTTCGCCCGTCCTTTTTCGTTTCTGGCGCCGGCCATTTATGCGTTTGTAAAACGGCACCTCATCCAATACACTGGCCGCCACAGACGAACAGGACCGCGATGAAACCCAGGCTCACGCACATTCCGCTTGTCGTCCTCGCCCTGACGCCCGCGCTCGGGCAGGCCGACATCTACAAATGCACCGGCAGCGACGGCCACGTCACGTATTCGAACGTTCCGAGCAAGGACTGCAAGCGCCTCACCCTCGACCCCGTCCCGGCCGCCCCGCCGGCCAAGGCCGGCGGCAGCGTCCGGACGCCGACCCCGTCCACCTTCCCGCGCGTCGACGACAGTACGCAGCGGGCGCGCGACAGCGACCGCCGGCGCATCCTCGAAACCGAACTGGCGACCGAGCAGAAGAACCTTGAGCAGGCACGCGCCACGCTGACCGAACAGGAAGGCATCATCCTGCCCAGCGAGCGCAACGTCGGCGGCACCATCAACAGTATCCGCGTCCAGGAGCGGCTGCAGCCCCTGCGCGACAAGGCGGCCCTGCACGAGCGCAACATCGAGGCGATCCGCAAGGAAATCTCGAACCTGCGCTGACGCGTGGCGCGTTTTTTGCCTATGAACGCGCATGCCTGAATTCGCTCCCAACCCGTACGGCGGGCTCGATCTTCTCTCCTCCTCCGTCGTCCTGCTCGACGACGACCTGGCCATCCGCTACATGAATCCGGCCGCAGAAAACCTGCTGGCGGCCAGTCTGAAGGTTCTCGCCGGGCGACCGCTGACCCGCATCCTCGACTGCCCGCCTGCCCTGCAGGCGGCCCTCGACAGTGCCCGCCGGCACGGCTGGAGCTACACCGGACAGAACATCGAACTGAAGCGGGGCGACGGCGGCATCCTCCACCTCAACTGCACGGTCAACCCCGCCGAGGCCCCCGGCACCGCCCTGCTGGTCGAACTATGGCCGATCGACCAGCAGCTGCGCGCCACCCGCGAGGAACAGCTGATCGCCCAGCAGCAGGCCAACCGCGAGCTGATCCGCAACCTCGCGCACGAGATCAAGAACCCCCTGGGCGGTATTCGCGGCGCCGCCCAGCTGCTCGAACACGAACTCAACAATCCGGGGCTGCGCGAATACACCCAGGTCATCATCAAGGAAGCCGATCGGCTGCAGGACCTCATGCAGCGGCTGCTGTCGCCGCACCGCCCGATGCAGCCGGGACCGGTCAACATCCACGAAATCCTCGAACGCGTGCGCAGCCTCCTGAGCGCAGAATTCTCCGAGGCGCTGGACGTCCGGCGCGACTACGACACCAGCCTGCCGGATCTCGTCGGCGACCGCGAGCAGCTGATCCAGGCGATCCTGAACATCGCCCGCAACGCCGCGCAGGCCATCGTCGCGCAAGCGGCGGCCGGCACCCGCGGCGAGATCGTCCTGCGCACGCGCGCCGTGCGCCAGGTCACGCTGGCCAAGCGCCGCTACCGGCTGGCACTCGAGCTGCAGGTCATCGACAACGGCCCCGGCATTCCCGACGACATCCGCGAACGCATGTTCTATCCGCTGGTCTCCGGCCGCGAGGGCGGCAGCGGACTCGGCCTGACCCTGGCCCAGAGCTTCGTGCAGCAGCACCATGGCACGGTCGAGTGCGACAGCCGCCCCGGCCGCACCTGTTTCACCATCCGCCTGCCGCTGGGCGCCGCCTGATGGCAGGGTTCTTGCGTGGCATCTCCCTCGACATTTCGCCGCCCCCGCCCGGGAACGGCATTCGAACCATGAGGACACGATGAAACCGGTCTGGATCGTAGACGACGACAGATCTATCCGCTGGGTACTCGAGAAGACGCTCTCCCGCGAACAGATTCCCTTCCGCAGCTTCGCCTCGGCCAGCGAGGCACTGGCCCTGCTCGACGGCGGCGCAGAGCCGCCGCAGGTCCTGCTTTCCGACATCCGGATGCCCGGCCAGTCCGGCCTCGACCTGCTGCAGCAGATGAAGGCGCGCTTCCCGTCGCTGCCGGTGATCATCATGACCGCCTATTCCGACCTGGAAAGCGCGGTCGCCGCCTTCCAGGGGGGGGCCTTCGAATACCTGCCCAAGCCGTTCGACGTCAACCAGGCGCTGGAACTGATCCGCCGCGCCATCGACGAAAGCGCGCACCAGACCGGTGCATCGGGCGAGGTCGGCCTGACACCGGAGATTCTCGGCCAGGCGCCCGCCATGCAGGAAGTCTTCCGCGCCATCGGTCGCCTCAGCCAGTCGCACGCTACCGTACTGATCACCGGTGAATCGGGCGCCGGCAAGGAACTCGTCGCACGCGCCCTGCACCGGCACAGCCCGCGCGCCGACAAGCCCTTCATCGCCATCAACACTGCCGCGATTCCGAAGGATCTGCTCGAATCCGAACTCTTCGGCCACGAGCGCGGCGCCTTCACCGGCGCCAACGCGCAGCGGCGCGGCCGCTTCGAACAGGCCGAAGGCGGCACGCTGTTCCTCGACGAAATCGGCGACATGCCCGCCGAGCTGCAGACCCGCCTGCTGCGCGTGCTCTCCGACGGCCATTACTACCGGGTCGGCGGACACGCTCCGCTGAAGGCCAACGTGCGCATCATCGCGGCCACGCACCAGAACCTCGAAACGCGGGTCAAGGACGGCCTCTTCCGCGAGGACCTCTTCCACCGTCTCAACGTCATCCGCGTTCGCCTGCCCAGCCTGCGCGAACGGCGCGAGGACATTCCCCTCCTCGCCCGCCACTTCCTGCAGAAAAGCGCACAGGAACTCGGCGTCGAAGCCAAGCGCTTCTCCGACGCCACGCTCAAGTACCTCGCCTCGCTCGATTTCCCGGGCAACGTCCGGCAGCTCGAGAATCTCTGCCACTGGCTGACCGTGATGGCGCCCGGCCAGCAGGTCGAGCTGGCCGATCTCCCCCCCGAGCTGCGCGAGGCGGCACCCGCACCGCAGTCCGTCTCCGACTGGGAAAGCGCACTGGCCACCGAAGTCGACCGCATGCTGCTGCGCAACACCGGCCAGGTGCACGAGAAGCTGACGCAGGCCTTCGAGCGGGTACTCATCTCACGCGCCCTGGCCCATTCCAACGGCCGCCGCATCGAGGCCTCGCTGGCGCTGGGCATCGGTCGCAACACCATCACCCGCAAGATCCAGGAACTGCGGCTCGACACCGGCGCCGAGGACGGTGGCGCGGGCGGCTGACCGAACCGGCGCTTTGGGCGATAATCGCGCGCTCTCCCCGCTCCCGCCCCGCCAATGACCACTTCCCGGATCGACCCCGCCCGCCTGCAGCCACTGCTCGCCGAAGCGCGCGGCCGCGTCGATGTCGACGCCGTCGCCGAATGCACCTCGACCAGCAGTGTCCTGCTCGAGCGCGCTACCGTCGGCGCCCCCGCCGGCAGCGTCCTGGTCGCCGACCGCCAGACGGCCGGCCGCGGCCGCCGCGGCCGGCACTGGCAATCCTCGCCCGAGGCCAGTCTCACCTTCTCGCTGCTGTGGCGCTTTCCCGGCGGCGTCGAGCGTCTTGCCGGCCTCTCGCTCGCGGCGGGCGTCGCCGTCGCGCGCGCGCTGAACGGCTGCGGTGCCGCCGGCATCGCCCTGAAATGGCCGAACGACATCCTGCTCGTGCGACCTCATGACGTTCCGCCCGCCGGCAAGCTTGGCGGCATCCTGGTCGAGCTGCAGGCCGAGCGCGACGCCATGCTCGCCGTGATCGGCATCGGCCTCAATCTGCAGCGACCGCCTCCCAATGACGCCATGTCGACCGACGGCGCGCTGCCCTCGGCCGGCCTCGACGAGGCCTTGCCCGGACTGCCGGAGCGGCATCGCCTGCTGGCCGGCCTGCTGATCGAACTGGTGGCCGCGCTCGACCGCTTCGCCGCCGGCGGCTTCGCCGCGCTGCGCGAGGAATGGCTTGACTGGCATGCCTGGCAGGATCGACCGGTGCGCCTGCTGCAGGACGGCGTGACGCTGCTCGAGGGATGCTGCCGTGGCGCCGGGGCTGACGGCGCGCTGCTCATCGAAACCGCCACCGGCATCGAACGCTGCCTGTCCGGCGATCTCTCGCTACGCGCGGCCTGAGCCCATGATCGTCGCCATCGATGCCGGCAACACCCGCATCAAGTGGGGCGCGCACGACGGCCGCGACTGGTTGGCCAACGGTGCGCTGGCCACCGCCGACGTGGCGCAACTTGCCGAGGCCGCCGACGAATGGCCGCGCGGCGCACGCATCGTGCTCTGCAACGTCGCCGGCGCCGCGGTCGGGCAGCGCATCGAAGAAGGCCTCCGCACCGCCGGCCATGCCGATCTCCACCGCTTCCACGCCAGCGCCGCCTGTGCCGGCGTGCGCAACGGCTACGCCGAACCGGAGCGGCTGGGCGCCGACCGCTGGGCCGCCCTGCTCGGCGCGCACGTGCTGGCCGGTGGAAAACCCTGCCTGGTGGTCAGCGCCGGCACGGCGACCACCATCGACCGCCTCGACGCCGACGGCACCTTCCCGGGCGGCGTGATCCTCCCCGGCTTCGACATGATGCGCAGCGCGCTGGCGGGCAATACCGCGCAGCTGCCGCTCGTCGACGGCGAGTTCATCGCTCCGCCCGCAGTTCCCACGCGGACCGGCGACGCCATCGTCACGGGCTGCATGCATGCCCAGCTCGGCGCCATCGAGCGCCTGTTCGCCCCCCTCGCCGCCACCCCCGGCGCACTCTGCCTGCTCACCGGCGGCGGCGCACCGCGCCTGCTGCCGGCGCTGCGTCTGCCGGTGCGGCACGAAGCGCGCCTGGTCCTCGCGGGTCTGGTACGCTATGCCCTTTCCATATAACGGCCGTCGCCAGGGAGACCTGCCGTGCTGACCCACTTTCTCGCGGCGCTGCCCGCCTTCTTCGCCTACTTCGGCGTCGCCGCCGCCCTGCTCGCCGTCTTCCTGCTGGTTTACGTCAACGTCACGCCGTATGCCGAAATCGCGCTGATCCGCACCGGCAACCCGGCCGCCGCCGTCAGCCTCTCCGGCGCGCTGCTCGGCTTCGCCATGCCGGTCGCCAACGCCATCGCCCACAGCGACACGCTGGCCGATCTCGCTGCCTGGGGCGGTGTCGCCGGCGTCGTGCAGATCCTTGCCTACCTCGCCGCACGCCACACCTTCCCGCAGATGGTGCAGGACATCCCCGCCGGCAAGGTCGCACCGGCGATCTTCCTCGCCGCCCTCTCGTTCACGGTCGGCCTGATCAATGCCGCCTGCATGAGCTACTGACCCGCCCGTTCGCACAGGAGACCGCCATGGCCCTCATGGACTTCATCAAGAAGCAGTTCATCGACGTCATCCACTGGACCGAGGAGGGCGACGAGGTACTCGCCTGGCGCTATCCGATGCAGGATTTCGAAATCCAGTACGGCGCACAGCTCACGGTGCGCGACTCGCAGATGGCGGTATTCGTGAACGAGGGCCAGGTCGCCGACGTCTTCGGCCCCGGCCTGTACAAGCTGACGACACAGACGCTGCCGCTGCTGACCAACCTGAAGAACTGGGACAAGCTGTTCGAGTCGCCCTTCAAGTCCGAGGTCTACTTCTTCTCGACCCGCCTGCGGCTCGACCGCAAGTGGGGCACGCCGAACCCGATCACCATCCGCGACAAGGATTTCGGCATGGTGCGCATGCGCGCCTTCGGCATCTATTCCTACCGGCTGAGCGACCCCGGCAGGTTCCACAAGGAAATCTCCGGCACCCGCGAGGAATACCGCGTTGACGATCTCGATGGCCAGCTGCGCAACCTGACCATCGCCACGATGACCGACCTCTTCGGCGAATCGGGCGTACCCTTCATCGACATGGCGGCGAACCAGGTCGAGTTCAGCAAGGCCATGCAGGAGAAGCTGCTGCCGGTTTTCGCCCGCTACGGTCTCGAACTCGATGCCTTCGCGGTGCAGAACGTCTCGCTGCCGGAGGAACTGCAGAAGATCCTCGACACCCGGATCGGCATGAACATGATCGGCGACCTCGGGCGCTACACGCAGTACCAGGTGGCCAACGCCATCCCGCTGGCCGCGCAGAACGAAGGCGGCCTGGCCGGCATCGGCGCGGGACTGGGCGCCGGCGTCGGCGTCGGCCAGGCGATGGCCGGCGCCATGGCCCAGGCGATGGCGCCCACCGCCCCCACCGCCCCCACCGCGCCCTTCGCTCCTGCTCCCGCTCCTGCCGCGCCACTCGGCGCCGACGACGTGGTGGCCACCCTGGAAAAACTGCACGGCCTGGTCGCCAAGGGCATCCTGACGCAGGCGGAATTCGACGCCAAGAAAGCGGAGCTGCTCGGCAAGCTGGTCTGAAGACGGCGCGGGCCGCCTCCGACCGGCAGCCCCCCGCCCCCTCTCCCGCACGCGTGAAAACCGCCTCCTGCCCCTCCTGCGGCGCGCCGGTCGTCTTCAAGTCGGCCGCCTCGCTCTACGCGGTCTGTGACTACTGTCGCAGCACGCTGCTGCGCCACGGCGACGACCTGGAGAACCTCGGCCGCATGGCCGACCTGCTCGAGGACGCCACGCTGCTGCGGATCGGCAGCGAGGGCCGCTTTCGCGGCGTGCATTTCGCGGTCATCGGCCGCATCCAGCTGAAGCATGACTCCGGACTCTGGAACGAGTGGCACATCCTCTTCGACGACGGCCGCACCGGCTGGCTCTCGGAGGCCGGCGGCGAGTACGTGGTCAGCGCGCAGGTGGCGGTCGCCGAGACGATTCCCGCCTTCGCCGACCTGCGTGTCGAGGCCACGCTGACGCTGGCCGGACGCCGCTTCACGGTGACCCGCCTGGACGCCGCCCACTGCATTGCCGGCGAGGGTGAACTGCCCTTCCGGGTGGAATCGGGCTACGACGTGAACACCGCCGACCTGCGCGGCAGCGACCGCTTCGTGACCCTCGACTACAGCGAAACCCCGCCGCTGGTCTTCGTCGGCCACCCGGTGACGTTCCGCGAACTCGACCTTGCGCACCTGCGCGAACCGCGCGAGCTCGCCGCCGGCGGCACGCCCGAGATCCGGGCACAGGCCTTCAACTGTCCGCACTGCGCCGCGCCGCTGACGATCCACTCGCCAGCGATCGAGCGTCTCGGCTGCGCGAGCTGCGGCTCGATCATCGGGGTCGAGAACGAAAAACTGCAACTGCTCGCCCGCGCCGCGCAGACCGTACACCCGACGCCGGCGATCCCGCTCGGCAGCACCGGCCGCCTGAAGGGCATCGACTGGGAGGTGATCGGCTTCCTCCGGCGCTCGACCCGCGTCGAGGGCGTCGACTACTTCTGGGGCGAATACCTGCTGTTCAGCCCCGGCGAGGGTTTCGCCTGGCTGGTCGAGGACCAGGGACACTGGAACTTCGCGCGCAGCGTGTCGACGATTCCGTCGGTGGCGCGCGGCCAGCTCAAGTTCCGGCACGCCGGCACGGAGTACCGTCATTTCAACGCCGGCAAGGCCGAGGTCGAGTACGTCGTCGGCGAATTCTACTGGCGCGTCTCGGTCGGCGAGACGGCCGAAACCGATGACTACATCGCACCGCCCTTCATGCTCTCGCGCGAATGCACCCGCCAGGAAGCAAGCTGGTCGCTCGCCGAATACCTCGACGGCGAGACGCTGCGCGCCGCGTTCAGGCTGACGACGCCGCTGCCGGCTCCGGTCGGGGTCTATGCCAATCAGGCGAATCCGTGGGAGGAACGGCATCGCGGCGTCTGCCGGCTGTTCTGGAAGCTGGCCGGAGTGGCGCTGCTGCTGCAACTGGTGTTCGTCTTCGGGTTCGCCAGCACGGTGCTCAGGCACCGCTTCGTCGCCACCCCCAGCGCCAGCGAATCCTCGGTGACGACACCGGAGTTCGTGCTGCGGGACACGGCGCGGACGCTGACCGTCCGCCACGACACCAACATCGACAACAACTGGCTGTCGCTGAACACCACCCTGATCGACCGGAATACCGGCAAGGCCTGGCTCGGCGTCCAGGAAATCGCCCACTACAGCGGTGTCGATGGCGGCGAAAGCTGGTCCGAAGGGACACGCGGCGACACCATCGTCTTCAGGAACGTGCCGGCCGGCACCTACTTCCTCGACATCGACTACGAACTGGGCAGCGACCGCAGCCAGTCGGTGGTCGACAGCGTCGAGATCGAGAAGAACGCCCCGGGCTGGTCGAACCTCGTCCTGCTGCTGATTTTCCTCGCGGTCTTTCCGCTGTTCAGCCGCGGCCGGCGCGCCGCCTTCGAAACGCGGCGCTGGAGCGAAAGCGCCCTCTACGCACCGGCGGACGACAGCGACGACGATGGAGGGGACGACTGATGCAGCGCGGCAATCTCGTGGCAGCCGTGCTCGCACTGACGCTCTTCGCCTGGGCGCAGTACTCGGGCTGGAACCTGTTCGCCAACGAGGCGGGGCAAGGCCAGCAGCTGCCCGGCGGCAGCGGCCGCGCCTACCACAAGTAGCGGACGGCCCGTGCACCAGGCACTGCTCGCCTCCGTCTTCGTCGTCGCCTCCTGCGGCCTCGCCTACGAACTGATCGCCGGTGCGCTGGCGAGCTACGTCCTCGGCGACTCGGTCACCCAGTTCTCCACGGTGATCGGCACCTACCTGTTCGCCATGGGCGTCGGTTCCTGGCTCTCGAAATACGTGGTGCGCGACCTGATCGGGCGCTTCGTGCGCATCGAGCTGCTGATCGGCGTGCTCGGCGGCTTCTCGGCGGCCGCGCTGTACTTCATGTTCGTCTGGGCGCCGGAGCCGTTCAAGCTCGCGCTCTACTTCATCGTCTTCCTGATCGGCGCGCTGGTCGGGCTGGAAATCCCGTTGATCATGCGCATCCTCAAGCGCGATCTGGCCTTCCGCGAAGTCGTCTCGCAGGTGCTCACCTTCGACTATCTCGGCGCGCTGGCGGTCTCCATCCTCTTTCCGGTGCTGCTCGTGCCGCACCTCGGCCTGGTGCGCAGCGCGCTGCTCTTCGGCCTGCTCAACGTGGCCGTGGCGCTGTGGGCACTGTGGCTGTTCCGCGCGCAGCTGCCGGCCCTCCCCTGGCTGCGCGGACAGGGGGTCGCCGCACTCGCCGTGCTGCTGGCCGCCTTTGCCGGCGCCGGGCAGATGACGACCTTCGCCGAGACGCAGCTGTACGCCGACGAGATCGTGCACGCCGAAACCTCGCCCTACCAGCGCATCGTCGTCACCCGCTGGAAGGACGATCTGCGCCTGCATCTCAACAACAACCTGCAGTTCAGCTCGCGCGACGAATACCGCTACCACGAGGCGCTCGTGCATCCCGGCCTGGCCACGCTGCCGGGCGCGCGCCGGGTGCTCGTGCTCGGTGGCGGCGACGGACTCGCCGTGCGCGAGATCCTCAAGCATCCGCAGGTCGAGACGGTGACGCTGGTTGACCTCGACCCGGCGATGACCCGCCTGTTCTCGACCGCGCCGGCGCTGACCGCGCTCAACGGCGGTGCGCTGGCCTCGCCGAAGGTAACGGTGGTGAACGCCGACGCCCTGGTCTGGCTGGAGGAAAACACCGAGCGCTTCGATTTCATCGTGATCGATTTTCCCGACCCGTCCAATTTCTCGATCGGCAAGCTCTACAGCGCCGCCTTCTACCGCCTGCTGGAGAAACATCTCTCGGAAACCGGGCTGGCGGTCGTGCAATCCACCTCGCCGCTCTACGCCCGCCAGTCATTCTGGTGCGTGGTGACCACGCTCGAGAGCGCCGGCTTCGTCGCCACGCCGTACCACGCCCTGGTGCCCTCCTTCGGCGAATGGGGCTTCGTGCTCGCCGGCCGCCGTCCCTACGCGCCGCCGACGGCCTATCCGGCGGACACCCGTTTCCTGACCCCGGCGGTCACGCCGGCGCTGTTCGAATTTCCCCGGGACATGGCGCGCGTCGACGCGGAAGTGAACCAGCTGAACAACCAGGTCCTCGTCCGTTACTTCGAACAGGAGTGGCGGCACGTGATCCGCTGATGGAGCGCCGCGCCTTTCTCGCCGCCGCGGGGGCCGGCACGGCCGCTGCGCTGTTGCCCGCCTGCGCGCCCCCGGCGGCGGCCCCGCCGCTGCCGCCGGGCCGCCTGCTCGGGCAGGCCGCGACGCTCGGACACCGCCTGCGCGACGGCACCTTCCCGGCGCCAGACGAAACCCGTCGCGTGCCGGTGCTCATCGTGGGCGGCGGCATCGGTGGTCTCGCTGCCGGCTGGAAGCTCGCCCGCTCGGGCATGCACGACTTCCTGCTGCTCGAGATGGAGGCCGAAGCCGGCGGCAACTCGCGCGGCCTCGCCACCCCCGCCGGCCCCTGCCCGCTCGCGGCGCACTACCTGCCGCTACCGGGCACGCAAGCGGTGGCGGTGCGCGAATTGCTGGCCGAGCTGGGCGTCCTGCTGGGCGATCCGCGCGCACCGCGCCCGCGCTACGACGAGAACTACCTGTGCGCGACGCCGCAGGAGCGGGTCTATCGCGACGGTCTGTGGCACGAGGGCTTGTGGCCGCGCACCGGCGTCACGGCCGGCGACCGCGCGCAGCACGCGCGCTTCCGCGAACGCCTGGCCGCGCTGCGCGCACAGAACGCCTTCTCGGTACCGATGGCGCTGTCCCGGCCAACCGCCGCGATGCGCGCGCTGGACCGCCTCGGCATGCGCGACTGGCTGCTCGCCGAGGGCTTCGACTCGCCGGTGCTGCACTGGTACGTCGACTACGCCTGCCGCGACGACTATGGCACCGCCAGCGACAGCGTTTCCGCCTGGGCCGGCCTGCACTATTTCGCCAGCCGCAGCGGCGAGGCCGCCAACGCCGAGGGGGAGACCGTGCTCACCGCGCCGGACGGCAACGCCTGGCTGGCGCGCGGGCTGATGCGCGCCAGCGCCGGGCGGATCGTTCCCGGCGCACTGGTCCACCGCGTCGTCGACAGCGGCAGCGCCTACGAGGTGGACGTCTGGCTCGAGGCCGAGCAGCGCACCCTGCGCTACCGTGCCGGACAATTGATCTGGGCAGCGCCGCTGTTCCTCGTGCCGCACGTCTTTGCCGGACACGAACGGCTGCGGGCGGCGGCGCGCGCCTTCTCGCACGCCCCGTGGCTGGTCGCCAACCTGACGTTGTCGGCACCGCCCGATCCCGGCGCCGGCGCGCCGCTGGCCTGGGACAACGTGCTCTACGACTCGCCGGGACTCGGCTACGTGATCTCCACGCACCAGCGCATGCGCCTCGCGCCGGCGCCGACGGTGCTGACCTACTACCGTGCGCTGTCCGACGTCGCTCCGGGCACCGGACGCGAGCTGCTGCTCGGGCAGTCGCGCGAAGCATGGCTCGAGGCAGTCTTCGCCGACCTTGCCCGGGCGCATCCCGAGCTGCGCACGCTCACCGTGCAGGCCGACATCGTCCGCCTCGGCCATGCCATGGTGCGGCCGACCGTCGGCTTCGTCTGGGGCGAGGCGCGCGCGGCCTTCGCCGCCGACGCGCCGCGCCTGCGTTTCGCGCACGCCGACGTCAGCGGCCTGTCGCTGTTCGAGGAAGCGCACTACCGCGGCGTGCTCGCCGCCGAGCGCACGCTGCGCCGGCTGGGTGTACGATTCACCTCCTCCCTCGTCTGAGCTCGTCCGAGCGAACGCCATGCAAGG
The DNA here is from genome assembly GCA_026646875.1 of Rhodocyclaceae bacterium. Taxonomy (GTDB): domain Bacteria; phylum Pseudomonadota; class Gammaproteobacteria; order Burkholderiales; family Rhodocyclaceae; genus 66-26. The sequence continues at coordinate 22,555 of JAPKHL010000004.1, forward strand.
CCTGCACCTGATCGCCGAACTGCACGACTGCGCCTGCGCGCCGCCCCTGCTCGCCGATGCCGGCGCCCTTGAAGCGCTCTGCCGGACGGTCTGCAGCGTGCCCGGGCTGACCCCGGTCGGCGCAGTCTTCCACCAGTTCGGCACGGCGGCCGCGCCGGCCGGTGCCACCGGCGCGGTGATCCTCGCCGAATCGCACCTTGCCGTGCACACCTGGCCGGAACTGCGCGCGGTGACGCTCGACCTCTACGTCTGCAACTTCAGCCAGGACAACAGCGCCGCCGCCCGCGCCGCCTTCGCCCATCTGGAAGCCGCCTTCGCCCCGGCGCGCAGCGTGCGGCGGGAGATTCCGCGCGGCTGATATACTCTCCGGCCGGTGCGGCCCCCACGCCGCGCCATCGCAATCGTCGCCGGAACACACAGGGAGAACACGGAAAATCATGGAATCGACGCGCTTCCAGCTCGAACAGCACGAAATCCCCACCCACTGGTACAACGTCGTCGCCGACATGCCCAATCCGCCGGCGCCGCCGCTCGGCGCGGACGGCCAGCCGGTGGCGCCCGAGCGCATGGCGGCGATCTTCCCGCCGGCCATCCTCGAACAGGAGATGTCGGCCGAGCGCTGGATTCCGATTCCCGAGCCGGTGCGCGAGATCTACCGCCTGTGGCGCCCGTCGCCACTGATCCGCGCCCACCGCCTCGAGCAGATGCTCGGCACGCCGGCCCGCATCTACTACAAGAACGAAGGCGTCTCGCCGGCCGGCTCGCACAAGCCGAACTCGGCGGTACCGCAGGCCTACTACAACCGCCAGGCCGGCATCCGCCGCCTGACCACCGAGACCGGCGCCGGCCAGTGGGGCTCGTCGATCGCCTTCGCCGGACAGATGTTCGGCATCGAGGTGCGCGTCTACATGGTCAAGGTCAGCTACCAGCAGAAACCCTTCCGCCGCTCGATGATGCAGACCTGGGGCGCCGAGGTGATCGCCAGCCCCTCGCCAATGACGCAGACCGGCCGCGACCTGCTGGCCCGCGATCCGGACAACCAGGGCTCGCTTGGCATCGCCATCTCGGAAGCGGTCGAGGAGGCCGCGTCGCGCGCCGACACCAACTACGCGCTCGGCTCGGTGCTCAACCACGTCGCCCTGCACCAGACGATCATCGGCCAGGAAGCGAAGAAGCAGTTCGAAAAGGCCGGCGACTGGCCCGATATCGTCTTCGCGCCCTGCGGCGGCGGCTCCTCGTTCGCCGGCGCGGCCTTCCCCTTCATCGCCGACAACGCCGCCGGCGGTCGCCAGGGCAAGACCGTCCGCCTCGTCGCCGTCGAGCCGACCTCCTGCCCGACGCTCACCAAAGGCACCTACGCCTACGACTTCGGCGACGCCTCGGGCTTCACCCCGCTGATGAAGATGTACACCCTCGGCCACGACTTCATGCCGCCCGGCATTCATGCCGGCGGCCTGCGCTACCACGGCGCCTCGTCGCTCGTCTCGCAGCTCTACCACGAAGGACTGATCGAGGCCGTGGCCGTGCCGCAGCTCGCCACCTTCGAGGCCGGCGTGATGTTCGCCCGCGCGGAGGGCATCATTCCGGCGCCCGAATCCAACCACGCGATCCGCGCCACCATCGACGAAGCGCTGCGCTGCAAGGCGACCGGCGAGGCCAAGACGCTCTTCTTCAACCTCACCGGCCACGGCCATTTCGACATGGCCGCCTATGACCGCTACTTCACCGGCGAACTCGAGAACTACGACTACCCGGCCGAAGCGATCCAGGCCTCGCTGCTGCATCTGCCGAAAGTGGGCTGACCGCCGCGATGCGCGCGCTGCTCTTCCTGCTCTTCCTCGCCAACCTGCTGTTCTTCGCCTGGACGCAGGGCTATCTTGGCGCCACCGGCAGTCCGGACGCGGCGCGCCTCGGACTGCAGTTGCAGCCCGAGCGCCTGCGCATCGTGGCGCGCGGCGAGCCGCCGGCTGAGAAACCGCCCGCCCCGGCGGCCGAGCAGCCCGCCGCGCCGCCCTCCCCGCCCGCCGGGGAAGCCGCGGGCGGCGGAACGGAAGCGAAGGACGAGAAAAAGGCGAACGGGGAAAACCCGTCCCCCGCGCTCGCCTGCCGTCAGTGGCCGAACCTGCGCGCCGAGGATGCCGACCGCCTGGCGCAGTTCCTCGCCGACAGCCACCCGGAATTCAAGGTGACGCGCGCGACCGCGAGCGCGCTCTCCTATTGGGTCTACATCCCGCCCCTGGGCAACCGCCAGGAGGCCGACCGGAAGGTCGCCGAGTTGAAGAAGCTCGGCGTGCCCGAACTTTTTGTCGTCCAGGAGGCCGGTCCCAACCGCCTGGCCATCTCGCTCGGCATCTTCTCCACCGCACAGGCCGCCGGCGAGCGCCTGGAAGCCCTGCGCGGCAAGGGCGTCCGCTCCGCCCGGGTGGGCGAGCGCAAGGGCGAGGGCGCGCGCGCCGTGATCGAGGCGGAAGGGCCGGCGGATCGACTGCCTGCCGTCCGCGAGGCCGTCGCCGGGCTACTCCCGGAAATCAGCGGCACGACCTGCCCCGCGCGCCAGCCATGAGCTTCATCGTCGGCCTGACCGGCGGCATCGGCAGCGGCAAGAGCACGGTCGCCGACCTCTTCGCCGCCGAGGGCATCGCCGTGGTCGACACCGACCGCATCGCGCACGCCCTCACCGGTGCCGGCGGCGCCGCCCTGCCGGCCCTCGTCGCCGCCTTCGGCGCCGGCATTCTCGACGCCGCCGGCGCCCTCGACCGCGCCGCGATGCGTCGCCTGGCCTTTGCCGACCCGGACGCGCGCACGCGCCTGGAAGGCATCCTGCATCCGCTGATCCGCGCGGAAAGCGCGCGCCAGTGCGCCGGCGCCACCTCGCCCTATGTCGTGCTCGCGGTACCGCTGCTGGTCGAAAGCGGCGACTACCGCACGCGCTGCGACCGCGTCCTCGTTGTCGACTGCCCCGAAGCGCTCCAGATCGAGCGCGTGATGGCGCGCAGCCGCCTCACGGCGGAAGAAGTGCGCGCGATCATGGCGACACAGGCCACGCGCGCGCAACGGCTGGCCGCCGCCGACGACGTCCTGGACAACGGCGGCGAACGCGCCGGCCTGCCCGCCGGGGTCGCCGGCCTGCACCGGCGCTATCTCGCGCTGGCTGCGGACAAACTTAAGGCGAACTGTTGAGATTTGGGTGCAAATGATTCAAAATCATTGCGATTTTCCGGTTTCGGACACCCTTGGCGCGGCGGCGGCGTGATCACATACGAATATCCCTTCAACGAACGCATACGCACCCTGCTGCGTCTGGAAGACCTGTTCGAGAAGACCGCCTATTTCATGCAGCTGGAAGGCGCGCAGGAGCACCATGTCGCGCTGGTCACGCTGTTCGAGATCCTCGAGGTGGCCGGACGCGCCGACCTCAAGCTCGACCTGATCCAGGAACTCGAGCGCCAGCGCCAGACCCTGCTGGCCTACCGCAACAACCCCGACATCTCCGAGGAAGCCCTCTCCGGCGCCCTCTACGAAATCGAACACGCCTCCGCCGCGCTGCTCGGTATGACCGGCAAGATGGGCCAGTACCTGCGCGAGAACGAGTGGCTGATGAGCATCAAGAGCCGCGCGGCGATTCCCGGCGGCGTCTGCGAATTCGACCTGCCCTCCTACCACTACTGGCTGCATCATGCGCCCGAGCGCCGCCGCGAGGCACTGGGCGGCTGGGTGCGCCCGCTGCTGCCCCTGCGCGACGGCCTCGCCATCGTGCTGCGCCTGTTGCGCGCCAGTGGTCGCCCCGAGCACCACGTGGCCAAGGGCGGCGTCTTCCAGATGATGCTCGGCGGCAGCGCCGCGCAGATGGTCCGCGTCTCCCTGCGGCTGCAGGTGCCGCACATCCCCGAGATCAGCGCCAACAAGTACGCGCTGAACATCCGCTTCACCCGCCCCGAAAACGAAGGCCGGCCGCGCCACGTCGACAGCGATGTCGACTTCGACATGGTTTTCTGCAACCTGTGACGACCCCCCCGGTACGCAAGGTGCGCTGCCCGCAGTGCGGTGGCGAGTCGCTGTGGGCGCCCGAGAACCGCTGGCGTCCGTTCTGCTCCGAGCGGTGCCGGACGATCGATCTCGGCGCCTGGGCCAGCGAGTCCTACCGCGTTCCCGTTCAGGAAGCCGCGCCCGATCTGCCGGACGCCGCGCTGCCCGGCGAATGCGACGACGCGCGCTGAGCGCCGCGCCGGCTTTTCCCCCGCCGCGTTTCTTCTCGCTTCTCTTTCCCGCTTCCGCCGCCTACCAGCCGCGCATCAGCGCGATGCCGTGCGCGCCGTGCGCGCGCGCCGTCTCCAGCATTTCCGTGCGCATGCCGCCGAGGGCGAAGACTGGCAGTGGCGTGCCGGCCACCAGCTCGGCGAAGCGTGCCCAGCCGAGGCCGGGTTCGCCGGGATGGCTCGCGGTCGGCAGCACCGGACCGAGCACCGCATAATCGAGATCGAGCGCCGCCGCCTGCGCCAGTTCCGCCGCGTCGTGGCAGGACGCGCCCACCCACGGCAGGTCCGGGCGCTGCCTGCACGCACGCAGTGCCGCCGCCGGCAGGTGAACGCCGTGCGCGCCGATGCGCCGGGCCAGGCCGGCATCGCCATTGACCACCACCAGCACGTCGCTTCCGCGCAGCATCTCCATCGCGCTTTGCGCGAACCAGGCCCGCTCCTCGGGCGGCAGCGCGGCATCGCGGATCTGCACCAGGCGCACCCCGCGTGCCGGCGCCTCGGCCAGCCGCGTCAGCTCGGCATCCTCGCCGCTTTCCTGCGAATTGGTGATGCCCATCAGCGACGGCAGGGCAAGCGCCTTGAGGATGGGATCGTTGGCCGGCAGGATCGGCGCCACCGACGGCGCCCGCCAGGCCTCGGCGCAGCGCAGCCAGGCCACCGCGCTGTGCTCGAGCGGGGTGGTAATGCCGATCTCGCCGTTCCACGCCGTGACGCGCCAGAAATTGAGGCGCACGCGCGCGTGCGGATAGGTGAAGCAGCGTGTCAGCCAGGGCGTCGCCGCGGTGACGGTGATCCCGAGCTCTTCCTGCAACTCGCGCACCAGCGCGTCACGGACGCTTTCCCCGGCTTCCACCTTGCCGCCGGGAAACTCCCAGTAGCCGGCGTAAACCTTGCCCGGCGGCCGCTGCGCGAGCAGGAACTCGGCAGCGGGCCCCTCGCCGCCACGCAGCAGGACAGCGGCGGCCACCTCGACCAGGCGCGTCATTGCGCGCGGCCGCGCTTCGCCGACGCATCGCCGCCGCGCGCGCCGGCGAAATCGCGGGCGAACTGCCAGGCCACGCGACCGCTGCGCGAACCGCGCAGCAGTGCCCAGTTGAGCGCCTCGCGCTCGGCGCCGGCGATTTCCGCCGCGCTGCAGCCGAAGGACTTCAGCCAGTGCGCGACGATGTTCAGGTAGGCCTCCTGATCGAAGGGATAGAAGGAGATCCACAGGCCGAAGCGCTCGGACAGCGAGATCTTTTCCTCGACCGCCTCGCCGGGATGGATCTCCTCGCCGACCCGCGTCGTCTCCAGATTCTCGCCGAAGAACTCGGGCATCAGGTGGCGGCGGTTGGAGGTAGCGTAGATCAGCACATTGTCCGGCGCCGCCGAGAGGGAACCGTCGAGCACCACCTTGAGCGCCTTGTAGCTGGCATCGCCGGCGTCGAAGGACAGATCGTCGCAGAAGACGATGAAGCGCTCGGGGCGGCCATCGAGCAGGTCGACGATGTCCGGCAGGTCGACCAGATCGGCCTTGTCCACCTCGATCAGGCGCAGGCCCCGGCGGCCATGCTCGTTGAGCAGCGCCTTGATCAGCGACGACTTGCCCGAACCGCGCGCGCCGGTGAGCAGCACGTTGTTGGCCGGCCGGCCGGCCACGAACTGGCGGGTGTTGGCGTCGATGCGCGCCTTCTGGTCGTCGATGTCGCGCAGGTCGCGCAGACGGATCGCCGGCAGGCGGGGCAGCGGCTGCAGGTAGCCGGCGCCGCCGCTCTTGCGCCAGCGGAAGGCCCGCGCCGCGCCCCAGTCCGGCGCGCGCCGGGCCGGCGGCAGCAGCGGTTCGAGACGGTCGAGCAGTTCCTCGGCACGGGCGAGAAAACGGGCAAGCTGCGGGATGGGGTCGGTCATGGGACGGTATACTTCGGCGATTCGGGAACCACGCACTCTAGCAAACCATGCTCAAAGTCAAAACCGGCCGGAGCGCGCCGTGGCTGGCCGCACTGCTCCTTTCCGCCTGCGCCGGCGTGCAGACCCCGGCACCGGTCGCCGGCCGCCAGGAAGGCGCCGCCTGCCCGCCCGCCAGCGCTTCTGCCAGCCCTTCTGCCAGCACCGCCGTCGGCGCCGCCGCACCGGCCTGCCCCCCCTGCCCGGTGTGCCCGCCCCCGCCCGAACCGGGCGTGCCGCCACCGCCGGCAGTCAAGGCGCTGCAGCCGGCGCGCTGGGCCGACCTGCCCGGCTGGGAAAGCGACGACGTGCGCGCCGCCTGGCCGGCCTTCCTGCAGTCCTGCCGCGCACTCGCCGGCAAGCCGCAGTGGCCGTTCTGGCGTCCGGCCTGCGAGGAAGCGCAGGGATTCGACGCCACCGCGCTCGACGCCGCCGCGCTGCGCCGCTTCTTCGAGATGCGCCTCGACCCCTACCAGCTGACCAATCCCGACGGCAGCACCGGCGGCATGATCACCGGCTACTACGAGCCCCTGCTGCGCGGTTCGCGCACGCGCAACCGCGCTTTCCGCGAACCGGTGCTCGGCGTGCCCGGCGATCTGCTGACCATCGAGCTCGGCGAGGTGCTGCCCGAGCTGAAGAACCTGCGCCTGCGCGGCCGCCTGCAGGGCAACAAGGTCGTCCCCTACTATTCGCGCGCCGAGATCACCGGCCGCGAGAAGGCCTACGCCGACCGCGTGCTGCTCTGGGTCGACGACGCGGTGGAACTCTTCTTCCTGCAGATCCAGGGTTCCGGCCGCGTGAAGCTGCCGGACGGCAGCCTGGTGCGCATCGGCTACGCCGACCAGAACGGCCACCCCTACCAGTCGATCGGCCGGCTGCTCGTCGAGCGCGGCGAGCTGAAGCTCGAACAGGCCTCGATGCAGGGCATCCAGGCTTGGGCGCGGGCCAATCCGGCCAAGCTCGACGAGTTGCTCAACGCCAACCCGAGCTACGTCTTCTTCCGCGAACTGCCGAGCGCGCCGCCAAGGCCGGGCGAGCCGGACGGTCCCTTCGGCGCGCTTGGCGTCCCCCTCTCGCCGGGGCGCAGCCTGGCCATCGACCCACGCCACGTACCGCTCGGCGCGCCGGTCTATCTCGCCACCACGCAGCCGAACACGGCCACCCCGCTCAACCGCCTGATGCTGGCCCAGGACACCGGCGGCGCGATTCGCGGCGTGGTGCGCGCCGACTTCTTCTGGGGCTTCGGCGCCGAGGCCGGGCAGCAGGCCGGGCGCATGAAGCAGAACGGCCAGATGTGGGTGCTGCTGCCCCCGGGCGCGGCGGCGAACGGCGCACTGCGATAGCGCAGCGCCGCGCGCCGGTGCGCGCCAGCCCCGCGATGGTGCCGCCGGCGTCCCGCGCGCACCACGACAGTGCCGTTTTTCGGCGCGCATTTTTGCAAGCGACTGAAACAAAAGCGTTTCAATTCTTGGAACGCTTCTTGCAGAGCCCCTCCGACCGAAAATTCTGGAGGGGCCATGGACACGCTCAAAACCGGTAACGACGTACTCTTCATCCTGCTCGGCGCCATCATGGTGCTGGCCATGCACGCGGGCTTCGCCTTCCTCGAGCTCGGCACGGTGCGCAAGAAGAACCAGGTCAACGCCCTGGTCAAGATCCTCAGCGACTTCGGCGTCTCCACGCTGGCCTACTTCTTCGTCGGCTACGGCGTCGCCTACGGCGTCAACTTCTTCGCCGGCGCCGAAACGCTGATGGCGCAGAACGGCTTCGAGCTGACCAAGTTCTTCTTCCTGCTCACCTTCGCCGCCGCCATCCCCGCCATCATCTCCGGCGGCATCGCCGAGCGCGCCCGCTTCAACCCGCAGCTCGCCGCCACCTTCCTCATCGTCGGCTTTGTCTACCCCTTCTTCGAAGGCATCGCCTGGAACCAGGCCCTGGGCATCCAGGCCTGGCTGAAGGCCAGCTTCGGCGAGGAGTTCCACGATTTCGCCGGTTCCGTGGTGGTGCATGCCATGGGCGGCTGGATCGCCCTGCCGGCGGTACTGCTGCTCGGCGCCCGCCACGGCCGCTACTCCAAGACCGGACAGATCGCCGCGCACCCGCCCTCGTCCATCCCCTTCCTCGCACTCGGCGCCTGGATCCTCACCGTCGGCTGGTTCGGATTCAACGTCATGAGCGCGCAGACCATCGACAAGATCTCCGGACTGGTCGCCCTCAACTCGCTGATGGCCATGGTCGGCGGCACGCTGGTCGCCCTGCTGATGGGACGCAACGACCCCGGCTTCGTGCACAACGGCCCGCTCGCCGGCCTGGTTGCCGTCTGCGCCGGCTCCGACCTGATGCACCCGATCGGTGCGCTGGCGGTCGGCGGAGTTGCCGGCGGCCTCTTCGTGGTGATGTTCACGCTCACCCAGAACCGCTGGAAGATCGACGACGTGCTCGGCGTCTGGCCCCTGCACGGCCTGTGCGGCGCCTGGGGCGGCATCGCCGCCGGCATCTTCGGCCAGAAGGCGCTCGGCGGCCTCGGCGGCATCGCCTTCATGCCGCAACTGCTGATGACCCTCCTCGCCATCGCCATCGCCCTCGCCGGCGGCTTCGCCGTATATGGCACCCTGCGCGCCCTCGTCGGCCTGCGCCTCGATCAGGAGGAGGAATACAACGGCGCCGACCTCAGCATCCACAAGATAACGGCGACGCCGGAGCGGGAGCCGAACTGGTGAGGCGGGTGATAGGAAACAATTAAGTCTGTCGGGAGACAATTAAGTCTGTCGGACAGTCCGGATAAGGGGGGGCGCAGCCCCCCTTTCTATTTGCTCCGAGTTGTATTTAGTCCAAGAAACGTGCAATCAACTTGGCCAAGCTATTCATGTCACGTTGGCTCTGATAATCCAAGTCGGTCCGGGTCAGCGCTTTCCAACAAGCAATCACGGAACACAATAGCAATACAGCGATGCCAGCCCACTCAGAGGGGTGGATGAAACGCCGTATGAATACTTCATCCAGAACTTGGCGCATGGCATTGCCCACTGCGCCTGCGGACAACTTGGCTTTTGTGTTTTCTGCCCACATGTGCAAAAGCGCCGGGATGACGAAATATAGCGCGACGAATCCTACGCATCCTGTAATCAGGGCACCCTTCGGACCAAATTTATTCGCAATAGCTCCAGTGTCGCTAACCATTCCTCCAAAACTGTTTGAAGAACGGCCACGTCTCTTTGAGTTGCGACTATTTTGGTAACTCATGCAGCAGCCTTGTCACCACGAATCGCATCCAATATTTTGGATAAAAATTTCTTGGTAACTGGGTTCTCTGGAGTTGCTGGTGCAGGAGCTTTCCGGGAGCCCGGGTTGTCCCGGATTTCCATGAACACTCCTGCGACAATCTCCTCCTTGTATTCCGGTGCCTCACGTTTGAAACCGTCAATTGCCTTAGCCATTGCAGCTTTGTGGGCGTACTCACGGTGCAGATGAAACAACTCAGCATAGTTGTTAGCAAAGAAAGCTGTGGCCCATGTCGCAGGGAGTAGCAGAATGAACTTGCCGAGGGTGGCAAGCCAGGGGTCTGTGTTTCCTCCTTGTGGAGCTTTGAACCATTCTTGCCAAGGGCCGGGAATAAGTTGGCCAGCGATGGGAATCAAGCAAATGAGCAGCACGACTACTGAGCCTAAAAACCAGCGGCCAGTTTTTTCTAGTCTATCTTCATAGGCCTGTTTGGTCTCATCGAGGCTAAGTGACAAGCCCGCAGTCGTTGCCCCCTTAATCATCGTATCCGACTTGGCTATTAGCCCATCAATTGTGGTTTCACGTTCCTTGTTGGTTATCAGGGCTGACTTCATGTCAGAGGCAAATTTTTCGTGGGCGGCGATACGAGTATCCAGCGATTCTTGAAACGCATCGAACGACGCTTCGTATTCTTCGACTTGGGTGCTCAGGCTGCTTGCAGTCTGTGTGATTTCTTTTATGTGAGTTAGCTTGGCTTCGACTTCATTTGCTGCCTTCTGGGCTGCTCCCGCCAATGCGACAATTTCGTCCTTGTGTTCGGTGGAGGTTTCCAGTGACCTTTCACACTGCTCGAGAATTTCGGTCGCCGAATTAAGCAGTTCCTTAATCTCGGTAATTGCAGCCTTGCCGGTAGTGAGCAGCGATGCAAATTCAGCAGACATCACTTGCATCTCGCGGGCACGCTCCTGGAACAATCCGGCTCCCTTGTATCTGCCAAAGCGGAGCGAGAGCGTTAACTGGTCCAAAAGGACCATCTGGTGTCCGGAAATACTATCCAAGTGCGAAGCTAGCGCCCAGTTTGTTACCACCGAACCACCCCGCAAAATCTGTACGCTCAAATTGCCGCCGGGGTCGTTGAATGTGGCGTCCGGATAAGCCTTGAATTGGGCAAGCGCTCCTGAAGCTTGTTGCTGAATTTGATTCAATGGCCCATCAATGGCAGCAAGTCGGGGGGCTACAAGAATTGCGCCGCTATCATCGATGTTTCGCAAGCTCTCTGCGAGGACGAATGTTGCACTCAAGCGAGCATTCAGTTCGTTCAGTGATGAGCCAGACAAGCTTGGATAGGCTCGTTCCATTTGCAAGCCGCTATTCGCCATAAAATCAAATAGCTCATCCCAGGTCTTCTGAGCAGAGGATGCTTTCTGGAGCGTTTGTTCAATTTTCTCGTTCAAAGAAGGTCCTTTCCTTGAGTAGGCTGTAGCAGTTATCTATGCGCTGGCGTGGGCTGAGAACGAGAACGCAAGGCTTCATACAACTGTGCCGGGCCCAATAGCGTATCCTTCAGACCATCCTGAATACGCTGCGAATTCAGTGCCTGGCTGCTCATCGCAGTATGGGCATCCAGCGCATCCATGATGGCGTGCAGAATGGCCTGCGACAGGTCGGGGGAATTGGCGAACTGCTCCTTGGTGTTATTGGCAGCCTGTTGCACCAAGGTTTCGTTCTCCAGCAACTTGCCCTTGAGCACGCCGTTCACGTAGACCAGTTGGTCGTTGTCCGACAGTTCGCCCTCGAACAGGCCGTTCACCTTCTGGATGATTTCATCGAGGAAGGCTTTTTCCTTGTCGTGCAGGGTACCGCTGCCCGTTTCGGTCATCGCTGGCAGCTTTTGCGCTTCTCCCTGCTTCAGGTCCAGAGTCTGCTGGCCCTTGTGCTTCAGGGTGTGGTGGGTCAGGGTCACCTTGGATAGGTCGACGGTTTCGCGTTCACGGCCAAAGTCGAGCAAAGGAATGAGCCTCTTGAAGAAGAGATAGCGCTTCTCGATGTCCGTATTGCCGTAGTCGAAAATCTGCGACAGGAAGGCATACAGCCGATTAAAGGCGCCCATGTCACCTTTGAACAGGGTCAGCGCGGCCATGATGTCCTTGGCGGCCTGGGCGGCTTTTTCGTCGTGGTTGGCTTCGGCTGTCGCTTTGTCGTGTTGCGCGGCCTTGTAGCGTTTCAGCAGACGGTCGGCCACCGGGGCGATGGCAGCGCTGAGTTGGGCCTGGGTGGCTTTTGGATTGGTTTCCGCTTCCGCTACGCGGTCGACCTCGAAACCATCGTAGTAACCCGTGGCATCCAGCTTGGCCCGCAGGTCGAGCACCAGATGCGGGTCGGTATTGGCTTCGAGTTCGGCGGTCTCGTAATAGGTCTTGAAGGCGGCCAGGATGTCCTGCGGTTCATTGACGAAGTCGAGGATGTAGGTGGTGTCCTTGCCGGGATGGGCGCGATTGAGGCGTGACAGCGTCTGCACGGCCTGGATGCCGGCCAGGCGCTTGTCGACGTACATGCCGCACAGCAAGGGCTGGTCAAAGCCGGTCTGGAACTTGTTGGCTACCAGCAGCAGGTGATAGTCCGGCGCCTTGAAGGCTTCGCGGATGTCGCCCTTGAGGCCGGGGTTCAACAGCTTGCTGTGCTCACTCACCGGTTCCGGGTAGCTGTCCGGGTCGTTGATTTCGCCGGAGAAGGCGACCAGCACGCCGAGCTTGTATTGCTGTTTCTGGATATAGGCGCTGATGGCCTTTTGCCAACGTACTGCTTCCTTGCGGCTGCTGACCACCACCATGGCCTTGGCCTGGCCATTCAACAGCGGCTGCACATTCTCACGGAAGTGCTCAACAACGGTCTGCACCTTCTGGCTGATGTTGTACGGGTGCAGGCGCACCCAGTGCATGATGCCCTTGAGGGCTTCCGATTTTTCGACTTGCTGCTCGTCATATTCCTCGCCATTGTGGGCGAGCTTGAAGGCCATCTTGTAGGTGGTGTAGTTCTTCAGCACATCAAGGATGAAGCCTTCCTCGATGGCCTGGCGCATGGAATAGACGTGGAAGGGCTCGGGCAGACCTTCGGCGTTCTTGCGGCCGAACAGTTCCAGGGTCTTCTGCTTCGGGGTGGCGGTGAAGGCCAGGTAAGTGATGTTCTTTTCCTGACTGGCCTTGGCGGCCATCTGGGCGGCCAGTACCGTTTCGGTATCCACCTCGCCGCCATCGGCCAGTTCCAGCAATTCCTCGGCCGAGAGCAATTGCTTCAGCTTGGCGGCTGCTTCGCCGGTCTGCGAGCTGTGCGCTTCGTCGGCAATCACCGCGAAGCGCTTGCTCTCGGTGGCTGCAAGCTTCTGGACTGCTTCCAGTGCGAAGGGGAAGGTCTGAATGGTACAGACGATGATTTTCTTGCCATCCTTGAGCGCCTGGCCGAGCTGGCCGCTCTTGCTGCCATGCTCATCAGTGATGGTCGCCACCACGCCGGTGGTGCGCTGGAAGTCGAAGATGGCTTCCTGCAACTGGGCGTCGAGCACGGTGCGGTCGGAGACCACCAGTACGCTGTCGAAAACCTTCTGGTGCGCCGCATCGTGCAGGTCGGCGAGGAAGTGAGCGGACCAGGCAATCGAGTTGGTCTTGCCGGAACCCGCCGAATGCTGAATCAGGTAGCGCTCGCCGGGGCCTTGTTCCAATACGTCGGCCACCAGCTTGCGGGTAACGTCGAGCTGGTGGTAACGCGGGAAGATGAGGCCGGTGAGCTGCTTCTTGTCGTTGCGCTTGCCGATGAGATAACGCCCGAGGATTTCCAGCCAGCTATCACGCTGCCAGACCTCCTCCCACAGGTAATGGGTGGCGAAGCCGAAGGGATTGGACTCATTGCCCGCACCACCGGCATTGCCCCGGTTGAAGGGCAGGAATACGGTGCTGGTGCCAGCCAGCTTGGTGCTCATCGTCACTTCCGACTGGCTGACGGCGAAATGTACCAGTGCGCCCCCGGGGAACGACAGCAATGGTTCTACATGGCCGCCCTTGGGCTGCGGATGACGGTCGAAACGGTACTGGTCGACCGCATCGCCAACGCTCTGGGTGAAGTCGGATTTCAGTTCAGCCGTGGCCACGGCGACGCCATTGACGAACAGCACCAGGTCCACCGCCTCGTTGGCGTTGTTGAGCGAGTGATGCACCTGACGCACCACGCGCAAGCGGTTGGCTTCGTAGGCGGCCTGGATGGCCGGGTTGAGTCCCAGGGCCGGCTTGAATTGCACCAGGGAAAGTGGCTTCTTGAGGCCGACCATCTCGACACCCCGGCGCAGCACTTCCAGCGTGCCCTGCTCGTTGAGGCATTTGCGCACCCGCTCGGCCAGCACCTTGGGCAGGCTGGCGCCGTGGGTCTTGGTCAGCGCCTGCCAGGCATCCGCCTGGGTGGTTTCCACCCAGGCCAGCAGGTCGGGCAGGAACAGGGCGTTCTGGCGGTCGTAATGGGCGGCATCGCCTTCGGCATACAGCCAGCCATGCTGGCCGAGGTGGGTGCAGATGGCGGATTCGAAGTGGATTTCCTGGTGCAGGGCAGGCATCAGACAGCCTCCGGTTCGGTGACGAGGCCGCGCACGTCGATTTGGCCGGTGACTGCGGCGGCGACTAGGGCGGAGCGCCGCTCTTTCAGAAGCGCGATGGCACGTTCCGATTCGGTTTTGAGGGCATCCAGTCGCCCTGTCTCTGCTGCAATGAAATCTGCAATTGCGCTCTGCTCCTCGTGTGGCGGGACCGGAATTACAAATGACAATAGATTGGACTGCGGGAGGTTGTTTGCCATTCCATTACCGCCACTCAATGCATTCTCGATTTGCACACGCAAGACTCGAGAATTCAGTGCAGCCACGAAATACCTCGGCATCATGGAATTGTGCAGGCGGAGCCTGAATATCTTGTCGGAAAGCATGAGGCCAGAACGAGTAGCAGAGACCAAAGCTGTTGACCCGACCAGCTCAGGCGAACCACTTGCCCGTGACATCAATACATCTCCTATGCGCACCTCGTAGTTGGCGTCGGGATACAGTTCGGGAGGGAGGGCTTTGTTTTCCGATGGGCGATATACGCCGCCGTTTAGACAGCCGGCCTTGAGTACGCCCCATTCATTCTCTTCTGCTTCTCTGGCGTGACATTCAGGACTCCAGCCCTGTTCAATTGCGGCAACCACGCGGCGTAACGAGCATACGCCCCAATGCCCCGGAACCTCCCCCAGCCACGCCACGCCGGAATCCTTCATCGGCGCATCCGGGTTCAGGCCCTTGGTGACGGCTTGGGAAATGGTGGCTTGGCGCTTTTCGGCGAGCAGGTCGAGGAGCTTTTCCTGCTCGGCAATCAGGGCGTCGATTTTCCCGGTCTCGCGGTCGAGGAAAGTGGCGATGGCGGTTTGCTCGTCCGGGCTAGGAAGCGTAGTTTTAAATGCTCCCAGTTCATCAGAAGATAACTCAAGGAAGGTGGTTCCTTTCCCTCGAATATTCAACTCATCGGTAGCTGCAAGCAGTAGGAATGCAAAAAACTGCGAGTTGGCGACGTTGTTTGGTACTAATGCTTTGCACCCCTGATTTGTACAGAGACTTGTTGCTGCTATGGCGAGAGAACCGATTGGCGCACGAGTTGAGAGCACTATGCTGCCCGCAGGAACCAATGTTGTCCCGCATGATGCAAGACCATCTTCAGTGATTTTTCTTGCCGAGTCATTAATGTATATTGACCTCAGCTTGCTAAGGTCTGCTGGGCTGACCCAAATCACCGGACCATCCCAATATTCGGCTTTGTCAGACTTGGGTGTAGAGCCACCGACGATTTGAAATGAGCGTTTTAGCGGTGCCACATCCCAATGTGCTGGCACCTGCCCTAGCCACTCTAGTCCGCTATCCTTGTACTCCGGATACCTCGGCAAGCTCATTCAGCCTCCCTCCACAAACTGGTTTCCCGCCAATGGCAGGGAAAACCCATGGCTGCTGGGTCGATTTCCGGATGTGCCGCGAGCAGTTGATGAATTTCCCGCCGCCAGTGATGCCCAGGGCTGAGCAGGTCGAGCAAGTAGGCCAGCATGGTCAAGGTGTTGAAAATCAGTTGCGGCTCGCCAGGATTGAAGTCGCTGGCGATATGACGGGGCTTCTTGGTCGGCAGCGTGAAGCGCAGGCCGAAGCGGCGGTTCCAGACGCGGCCATGGTGAGCGCAATGGTTACGCACGACGGTCAGGTGGTGGGCAAAGGACACCAGAACCCGTTCGTCGAGCCCGTAGTTGTCGGCGATTTGCTGCCGGTCATCCGGCTTGGTCAGATTTTTCAGCCAGCGCGAGAGATGGCCCAGTGTCATCAGTTCGCAGGCGACCCAGATGGGCGGTGAGACCAGTTCCGGGTAGCGTTCCCGGTAGTGTTTGGCAAAAGTTTCCCGGCTGCGTTCGTACTCCTTGCGCAGTTCATCTTGGCTTTTCTCCCAGCTTGGGCGGTCCTTGAAATGGCTGCCATCATCGTGGGCGAAGGGGCCGTAGGCCGTCGCCAGGTGTTGGGCCAGCGTGGTGCGCAGCGAGATTTCGATACGTTCGATGGCGTCGAGCAGCAACAGGCGCAAATCGCGGTCGAAGACGTAGATGGCCAGTATTGTCTCGAAATTGGTGCCTGCGACGAAGGCATGGTCATCGCCATTGGCCGGCTCGGTCTCGAACGGCAGCCAGTAGGCGCGCAACCGGTAGTAGTTGATGTGGGTCAGGTAGTGCCGGGCGCGTTCCCGGTCCGGAATGGCCATGCCGCGCTCGAGCAGGCGGTCGATTTGCTGGTCGACACTTAGGGCTGGCTTATTGAATGCCATGTCCGACCCCGTAAACGAGAAACCCGCCTGGTGCGCATCGTGGAGAGGCGTGGCGGGTGTTGTTAACGCTATGGTACGCAATGCGACCGCGCATGTCCAGCACGCCAAACCCGTTTTGCATGAACTGAATGACGAGCCTCATTCCGCCAGCCCTTCCAGCATCCTGGTGATGTTGGCCGCGACCGCCTTCAGTTCTTCGTCAATCTCATGCAGGCTGCGCGGCGGCGTGAAGACGTAGAAATGGCGGTTGAAGGGAATCTCGTAGCCGACCTTGGATTTCTCGGTATCTATCCAGGCATCCGGCGCATGGGGCAGCACTTCGCGGGCGAAGTAGGCGTCGATGTCATCAACGAGCGGTACGTTTTCCGTATCGCGCAGCGCCGAATCCGGCTGTGGCTTGCCCTTCTGCTTGCCCTTCTGCTTGCCCTTGGTGCCGACCACCACATTGCCGGCCTCGTCTCGCAGCGGGCGCTCGACCGTAATGGAGGTGTAGCCGAAGTCGGTGTTATTGAAGATGCGGGAGATGGGCTTGCCATCTTCCTCGGCCTCGATGAACTCGCCGAACAGCTTGGTGACCTTGGCGATGTGCTCGTCACTCATCTCCTTGCGCTTGCTGCCCAGGCTCTTGCGCATCTTCTGCCAGTAGGCGCTGGCGTCGATGAGCTGGACCTTGCCTTTGCGGGCTGCCGGCTTCTTGTTGGAGAGTATCCAGACATAGGTGGCGATGCCCGTGTTGTAGAACATGTCGGTGGGCAGACCGATGATGGCTTCGACCAGGTCGTTTTCCAGCACGTAACGGCGGATTTCGCTCTCGCCACTCCCGGCACCGCCGGTGAACAGCGGGCTGCCATTCAGAACGATGCCGATGCGGCTGCCGCCATCGACCGCCGGACGCATCTTGCTGATGAGGTGTAGCAGGAACAGCATGGAGCCGTCCGACACACGCGGCAAGCCGGGACCGAAACGACCATCGAAGCCCTTCTGCTCGTATTCCTTGCGGACTTCCTTTTCGACCTTCTTCCATTCGACGCCGAAAGGCGGATTCGACAACATGTAGTCGAACTTGCGGCCGCTGTGGCCATCGTCGGAGAGGGTGTTGCCGACCACGATGTTGGCCACGTCCTGGCCCTTGATGAGCATGTCGGCCTTGCAGATGGCGTAGGACTCGTCGTTGAGTTCCTGGCCGAACAGGGTCAGGCGGGCGGCGGGGTTGTGTTCCAGCAGGTATTCGCCGGCCACCGAGAGCATGCCGCCGGTACCGGCCGTCGGGTCGTACAGGGTGCGCACCACGGCGTTGCCGGAGGTGAGCACATCGTCGTCCTCGATGAACAACAGGTTCACCATCAGGCGGATGACTTCGCGGGGCGTGAAGTGCTCCCCGGCGGTCTCGTTGGAGATTTCAGCGAACTTGCGAATCAATTCCTCGAAGACCAGGCCCATCTGGGCGTTGTCGACGACATCAGGGTGCAGGTCGATGTTGGCGAACTTCTCGGTCACCAGATAGAGCAGCCCAGCCTTGGCCAGGCGCTCGACCTGCGTGAAGAATTCGAAGCGCTCGAAGATGTCCCGTGCGGCGGGCGAAAAGCCCTGGATGTAGGCGTAAAGGTTTTCTCGGATGTGGTCCTGGTCACCCAGCAGCTTGCCGAGGTCGAGCGGCGAAATGTTGTAGAAGCTCTGCCCCGATTTGCGCAGCAGGAACGGGTCGGGGTTGAGCCCCGCCTTGAACTTGGCCTCGAACTCGGCCAACACGGCGGGCTTGGTGGCCTCCAGCACGCAATCGAGGCGACGTAGGACGGTGAAGGGCAGGATGACCTTGCCGTACTCGGATTGCTTGTAGTCGCCGCGCAGGAGGTCGGCGACGGACCAGATGAAAGAGGAAAGGGCTTGGTGGTTCATTGTTTTCGTTATTTGGCGAGTGCCGGAATCATGCCGGCCAATAAATGCGTTTCAAAGGAAGCAGTACCCGGGTTCCGCGAGCACTGATGGCGACAAACCATCAGGTAACCTGGCGATGCGGACCGGGGCGCGAGAGGCCATCTCGACAGTTTGTGTGCAAGATGGGCTTGTTTGAAGATTCGGCATGCATCAATGCGTTGGAGAGCCCCTTCTCGACACACCTGATTGTTCGCTTTCACGGGTGACGGGGCCCGAAGCACACGCCCTCCCACGCGCCCCCATCTCCCCGCCCCGGCCGCCTAGGCCGCTCCCCCCACCCGGGCCCGCGCCGCGTGCAGCTTGCGGTAGCTGTCGATCAGGCGCCGGTGCCGGTCCAGTCCTTCCAGCTTCATGCTCGTCGGCGTCAGGCCGTGGAAGCGGACGCTGCCGTTCACCGAGCCGATGACCGCGTCCATGCGCGGGTTGCCGAACATGCGGCGGAAACTGGCTTCGTAGTCGGCCAGTTCCAGCGCGTCGTCCAGCAGCACCGCCAGCACCGCATGCATGGCCTGGTAGAACAGTCCGCGCTCGGCGGTGTTTTCGTTGTATTGCAGGAAGGCGCCCACCAGGTCCTGCGCCGCCTCGAACTGTTCCAGGGCGAGGTTGATCAGCAGCTTGAGCTCGAGCACCGTGAGCTGGCCCCAGGCGGTGTTTTCGTCGAACTCGATGCCGATCAGCGTCCGGATGTCGGTGTAGTCGTCCAGCTCGCTGTCCTCCAGGCGTTCGAGCAAGGCCTCCAGGGCGGCATCGTCGAGCGTGTGCAGGTTCAGGATGTCGGCGCGGAAGGCCAGGGCCTTGTTGGTGTTGTCCCAGACCAGGTCCTCCACCGGGTAGATTTCGGAGTACCCCGGCACCAGGATGCGGCAGGCGGTGGCGCCAAGCTGGTCGTACACCGCCATGTAAACTTCCTTGCCCATGCCTTCGAGAATGCCGAGCAGGGTGGCGGCCTCGATGGCGTTGGAATCCTCGCCGTGGCCGGAGAAGTCCCAGTCGACGAAGTCGTGATCGGCCCTGGCGCTGAAGAAGCGCCAGGAGACGACGCCGCTGGAGTCGATGAAGTGTTCGACGAAGTTGTTCGGCTCGGTGACGGCGTTGCTTTCGAAGGTGGGGCGGGGCAGGTCGTTCAGGCCTTCGAAGCTGCGGCCCTGCAGCAGCTCGGTGAGGCTGCGCTCGAGCGCCACTTCCATGCGCGGATGCGCGCCGAACGAGGCGAACACGCCGCCGGTGCGCGGGTTCATCAGGGTGACGCACATCACCGGGTACGCACCGCCGAGGGAAGCGTCCTTCACCAGCACCGGGAAGCCCTGTTTCTCCAGTTCCTCGATGCCGGCCAGCAGGCCGGGGTATCTGGCCAGCACCGCGGGGGGCACGTCGGGCAGGGCGAGCTCGCCTTCGATGATCTCGCGCTTGACCGCCCGCTCGAAGATTTCCGAGAGGCACTGCACCTGCGCTTCCGGCAGCGTGTTGCCGGCGCTCATGCCGTTGCTGAGGTACAGGTTGTCGATCAGGTTGGTCGGGAAATACACCACCTCGCCATCCGACTGGCGCACGTACGGCAGCGCGCAGATGCCACGCGCGGTGTTGCCGGAGTTGGTGTCGTGGAGGTGCGAGGCGCGCAACTCGCCGTCGGGGTTGTAGATGCGCAGACAGTAGTCGTCGAGCAGGCCGGCCGGCAGCGCGTCCTTGCGGCCGGGCTTGAACCAGCGCTCGTTCGGGTAATGCACGAAGTCGGCGCTGGCGATGTCCTCGCCCCAGAACTGGTGGGTGTAGAAATGGTTGCAGCTCAGCCGCTCGATGTATTCGCCCAGCGCCGAGGCCAGCGCGCTTTCCTTGGTCGCGCCCTTGCCGTTGGTGAAGCACATCGACGAGTGCGCATCGCGGATGTGCAGCGACCACACGTTGGGCACCAGATTGCGCCAGGAGGCAATCTCGATCTTGATGCCCAGGCCGGCGAGCAGGCCGGACATGTTGGCGATGGTCTGCTCCAGCGGCAGATCCTTGCCGGCGATCCAGGTACTCGCCGCGCCGGCCGGATTCAGCGTCAGCAGGGCCTGGGCATCGGCATCGAGGTTCTCGACTTCCTCGATCACGAACTCCGGCCCGGTCTGCACCACCTTCTTCACCGTGCAGCGGTCGATGGAGCGCAGGATGCCCTGGCGGTCCCGGGCGGAGATGTCCGCCGGCAGCTCGACCTGGATCTTGAAGATCTGCCGGTAGCGGTTCTCCGGGTCGACGATGTTGTTCTGCGACAGGCGGATGTTCTCGGTGGGGATGTTGCGCGTGTCGCAGTACAGCTTGACGAAATACGCCGCGCACAGGGCCGACGAAGCCAGGAAATAATCGAACGGCCCCGGCGCCGAACCGTCGCCCTTGTAGCGGATGGGCTGGTCGGAGATGACCGTGAAGTCGTCGAATTTGGCCTCGAGGCGAAGCTTGTCGAGAAAGTTGACCTTGATTTCCATGCGGGCGTCCAGAAATGGCGTTCAAACGAAACGAATGGCCGCCATTATCGGGGTTTCCCGCAGGAAAAACCGCGCTTCCCGGCGGGCGGAGCGGATCGGCGCCCCGCCGCGCCGTGCCCGCACGCCCTAGCCGAACAGCTTGTTCGCCGTTTCCGCGATCAGCCGGCCCTGATGCCGGGCGCCGTCGAGTTCGATGGCGCTGGGCTGGCGCTGCCCCTGTCCGCCGGCAATCGTGGTGGCGCCGTAGGGGCTGCCGCCGACGATCTCGTCGAGCGTCATCTGGCCCTGGTGGCTGTAGGGCAGGCCGACGATCACCATGCCGAAGTGGAGCAGGTTGGTGATCACCGAGAACAGCGTGACTTCCTGCCCGCCATGCTGTGTCGCCGTCGAGGTGAAGGCCCCCCCGACCTTGCCGTTGAGGGCCCCACGCGCCCACAGCCCGCCGGCCTGGTCGAGAAAGGCGGCCATCTGCGAGGGCAGACGGCCGAAACGGGTCGGACAGCCGATGACGATCGCGTCGTAATCGGCCAGCTCGGCCACGCTGGCCACGGGAGCCGGCTGGTCGAGCTTGAAGTGCGCGGCCCTGGCCACCTCCGCCGGCGCCGTTTCCGGCACCCGCTTCACATCGACCGAGGCCCCAGCGGCGCGTGCCCCCTCGGCAACGGCGTGGGCCATGGTTTCGATGTGGCCATAGGACGAGTAATACAGTACGAGAACCTTCGACATGACATTCTCCTCGGAGTGGGTCGCACGGCGCGTGCACGTTCAGTATCGGTCAGCGAATTTCGTTATCCAAGCACCTCGCTCGGCCAGATACGAATGGTTGCCAGACAAATCTGTTAGCATAAAGTGACTTTTTCCGCCCAAGATATACGAACCATATAGCCTCGGCGGTTTCCTCACAGACCGGAATGACTCATCCTCGTTCGTTTCACCTTCTCTGCTGTCTAATTTACTCCCTGCTGTGCCTCACGTGGCGGACGCTTGCGGGGCGGGTAATGACATGGGATCACGTTCATTACCACCTGTACGTGGCCCAAGCCTGGTGGGAGAATCGCCTTCCGGACGAATTGTTCGCGGCTGGTGCGCAGAGCTACCTCAATCCACTGGCGCACCTGCCCTTCTATGCGCTTCATCAAGGCGGCGCCAGCACCCTGCAGATCACTCTGGGCATGGCCCTGCTGCACAGTGTGAACCTCTGGCTACTGCATTTCATCGCCTGCCGGCTCATTTCTCCGACCGACCGGATGCGTCGCATGCTGATTGTGCTTGGCGTTCTCCTTGGGGGACTCAGCCCCGGTTTTCTGTATGAAATCGGAAGCAGCTACGCTGACGTCATGGCCAGCATCCCGGCACTTGCCGCCTTGCTCCTACTGCTACGCGCACAGGCGCGGCCGCCGGTACCGCCAGCCGACAGGCGTTCGCTATACGCGGCCGGCCTGCTCGCTGGGGCAGCTGTCGGACTCAAACCTTCTGCCCTGATTTTCTGTGTCACGCTGGCTTCTGTTTACATCCTTCTTTCCGGGCGTCGGGCCGGACAGGTCGCTTGGCGCGCCCTGCTTTCCGGAACGGCTGGCTTCGTCCTGTCTGCCGGGGGGCATGCCTGGATGCTCTGGCAAGCTTTTGGCAACCCGGTGTTTCCGCTGTTCAACGGTGTTTTCCGTTCCCCTTGGTTTCCGGCAGTTGATGTGCTTTCCAGGCGCTTCGTTCCGGCCGATCTGGAGGCTGCGCTGCGTTTCCCCATGGACATGGCCAGTGGACTCACTCGTGTTGCCTTTGAGAACCAAGCGGCGGACATCCGGCCACTCTGGCTCCTTGGGCTGCTCACGGTTGCCGCAGTCTTGTTCGTCGTCCGCCGAATCCGCCAACATCCAGCAGGGGATTCCGCGGGAGGCCAGAGCGATGACGATCCGCGCCTGTTCTGGCTTGTCCTGGCGGTTTTCGCACCCCTCTGGTTGCGCTCCAGCGGGAACATTCGCTATGCGGTCGAAGCCTTGCTACTGCTGGGGCCAGCAGTTTCGCTGCTGGCCTTGCAAATGGCGCGCTTGCGGCGCATTCTGGGCTTACTGGTAATTTCCCTTCCACTCGTCGGACAAACTGCCTGGACTCTGTTGAATAACCCGCACGTACTGCATCCACCAAGATTGGAGAGCTGGCGATCGCCTTGGTTCGATATAGAGATTCCTGCGCCGCTGGATCAAACGCCTGCGCTTTACCTTTCGCTGCAGTCACAGAGCTTTGCCAGCCTTGCGCCCTACTTTCCCCGCGAATCCCGCTTCATGAACTTGGTCGGTGGCGCCACCCTGCCCGCCGGTTCACCAGCCATTACCGCCGTGGAGACGATACGTCAGGCTCGAGGCCTGCCTCTGCGTTCCCTGTTTCTCACCCGCGAACCCAGTGATGACGGCAAACCCGCGCAAAAGGATCTGGAGACACAGGAGGCGCTTCTCTCGGAGTACGGTTATGAACTCAGGACGGAGGATTGCGTTCGTATAGTCTGGCAAAACGGCATGCTCCTCGCGCCGACCGCGAAACCCGGGAATCCCCCGGATGCTGAAGCTCCGATCGATGTCCGGACCGTGCTGCTGAGCTGCGCGGTCGAGCTTGGTGATGGCCCCGACCCGATCGAACGGGCTCGTCGTCAGCGGGTCGATGCCCGCATCGACCGCTGGGCCACGCGATGCCCCGGACTGTTCTCGCCACTTGGATTTGGTAGCCGACAGTACCCAACGATCAGACATCGTAGCTTTCAAAATAACGACCAAGAAATCATCGAGTTGGCCACGGGGGAGTTGATTGCACTTAACATGCTGACCGTCCAGCCCATCGTCCGTCTCGAGGACAAGGACGGTATTCCTCTCATCAATGGCTGTCCGCCAGAGCCGTCTCAATGAATCCTTATCGCACGCGAATCCTTGCCAGTCTGTCCGAACTGCTGCGCCAGCTTCCTCCGCCGGCAACGATCCTCGATTTTGGCAGCGGTGATGGCTGGTTCGCCGACCGGATTGGCCGCCTGCTGCCGACGTCGCATCTCACCGCAATCGACGTCAAGCGTCGCGAGCAGGTACTGACCGAACCGCAGATCTACTCACCCGGGGATTCGCTGCCGTTCCCCGACGACAGTTTCGATCTCGTTTACGCGATCGACGTGCTGCATCACTGCGATTCGCCACAGCGCTACCTGGACGAGCTGGCGCGCGTTTCGCGCCGCTTCATCCTGATCAAGGATCACACCTACACCGGGCCACTGGGCTATCTGGCCCTGGCGATTCTCGACGAACTTGGCAACAGGCGCTTCGGCATTCCTTCACCTCAGCACTATCAACGGGGGCAACAATGGTCCGATCACCTGCTCGCCCGAGGCTGGAAAATGCGCGAAATGATCCATCCCTGCCGCTGCCATGTCGGCCTGCTCGGCACCCTGACCAATCCGCTGCAATACGTGGCACTCTACGAGCGGGACGAGGATCGCCCGGGGGCGTCCGCAGAGGCACCAAAACTCCAGTCGCGGTGAGCGATGAAGTTGAACAGCAACATGCCGACCGCGATGACTGCGCTGGCCAGCAGATAGTGAATCCCCAGCAGGCTTACGCCGATGAACATCAGGATCAGGCTGATCAGGGTGCTTGAGAGGCTCACGCTCATGTATCGTGCATATTCCGCCCACCAGGGCCGTTCGCTCCCGCCGAAGGTCCAGCGCCGGTTGAGCAGCCATCCGAGGGTGTTCGCCACGACAATGGAAAGCGCCATGGAAAGCAGGTAATGCCAGCCCAGCAGATCGGTCCCGCCATAGAGCACTGCCAAGTTGGTCACGAAACAGAGCCCGCCGACCGTCAGAAAACGCAACAGCCTTGCATCCCTCACTATTCGTCGCACAAAACTCACCTCCACCACCGACCATGGACAACCGTTCCGATGCTCCCCTCTGGCGGCATGATGCCTACACCCTGCGGAACCTGGCACACGCCATCAGGCAGTGTATCGACCGGGCACGCGGTCTGGGCCATCTGGATGCAGGCAGCACCCTGGTCGACCTGGGCTGCGGCGATGCGCCCTACCGTGAAATGCTGACGGTTGCCGGCACACGCTATATTGGCTGCGATCTCGCACCGGGGCCCGGCGTCGACCTGACGCTCGATGACAACGGGCGCGCTCCTCTGCCCGATGCCTCGGCCGGATGTGTCACTTCCTTCCAGGTGCTCGAGCATGTCTGGGATCTGGACGCATATCTTGGCGAATGCCATCGCCTGCTCGGTCCCGATGGCCTGCTGATCCTTTCCACGCACGGCAGCTGGCTCTATCATCCGCACCCCACCGATTTCAGGCGCTGGACCCGGGACGGCCTGCTGCGCGAACTCACCCAGCGCGGCTTCGAGATCATTGACACCTGGTCGATCGTCGGACCGCTCGCTTGGACTACCCAGTTCCGGACGCTCGCCTACCATCATGTGTTCTCGAAATTGGGCCCGCTCGGCCGAATCCTCTCACCACTCTTCTGCTTGTTGATGTACGCGCGCATGGTGCTGGAAGATCATCTGACGCCCCCACCCCTAGCCCGTAACAATGCCGCAGTGTATCTGGTAATGGCGCGGCGTCGGTCATGACGCATACTGGACAGACAGGCACCGGAAAGGGCCCCCCCCCGCTTCGCGTGCTGCTGCTGACACATTATTTTCCTGCACATCGCGGTGGTATCGAGATCGTCGCCGGACAACTGGCCGCGCGACTCCTCGAATCCTGCACGATCCAGTGGCTTGCCGCCGATTGCGATCCACCGCCAGTCTTGCCCGGCCTCATTTGCACACCGCAGCGGGCCTGGAACGGACTCGAGGGCAAGGGGCTGCCCTGGCCACTGTGGACGCCTTCCGCGTGGCAAACGCTCCGGCACGCGCTTGCCGACTGCGACATCGTGCATATTCACGATTTCATCTATCCGGCGCATCTTGTCGCACTTCCACTGGCACGCCACCTCGGGAAGCCGGTAGTCCTGACCCAGCATATCGGCGACATCGAGTACAACAGCGTGGTGCTGCGCAACATTCTCAAGGGCGTCAACCGAAGCTTCGGACGCTGGATGCTCGGTCACGCCAGTCAGGTGGTCTTCATCAGCCCCCGAGTTCAGGCTAGCTTCGAGACCTACACCCGCTTCTCCCGTCCGCCACTGTACTGGCCGAACGGCGTGGATACCGGAACCTTCCGGGCGCTTCCACGGAAAGCACGCCTGACGCTGCGCCAAGCCTACGGTCTCACTCCGGAACGACCCGTATTGCTGTTCGTCGGTCGCTTCGTCGAACGGAAAGGACTGCACCTGCTGCGACGGCTGGCGGCGGCCAGACCCGGGTGGCAATGGTGTTTTGCCGGCTGGGGGCCGCTCGACCCCCGCGACTGGGAACTTCCCAACGTCCAGGTGTACACCGGACTCCAGGGGGCCAGCCTCGCTCCGCTCTACCAGCTCGCCGACCTGCTGGTCCTGCCCAGCCACGGCGAAGGGTTTCCGCTGGTGGTGCAGGAATCCCTAGCATGTGGAACACCGGCAATCATCTCCGAGGAAACGGCGGCCGGCGGGCCGGAAATCCCTGGCTGCATTGTGGCGACACCCTACATGCCTCAGCGACCTGACCCGGCAATCTGGCTCGAAACCATCACCGAAGCCCTGGAGGCAGATGATTTCGCCGAACGACGACAGAACTGCGCGGAGGAAGCCTGCCGCCGCTGGAGCTGGGACCGGTTGGCGGAAAACTATCGTGGGCTCTTCGAACGCCTGCTGGCACAGGATTGAAGCACGGGTCCGGGCGCACGCCCGCGTGCGAAAATGAACGCTTCTTTCCCCGTTCCGGAGACAGCATGGACATCGCCCGCATCGCCACCACCCGCCGCACCTGCAAGGCTTTCGACCCGACCCGCAGGATCCCTGCCGGGCAGGTGGAACAGCTGCTGACGCTGCTGCGCTATGCGCCTTCGTCGGTCAATTCGCAGCCTTGGCATTTCTTCGTCGCCGCCAGCGACGCCGCCCGGCAGCGCATCGTCACGGCGATGAAGCAGGGCCCCTACGCGGCCAACGAGCCGAAGGTGCTCAACGCCTCGCACGTGATCGCGCTGTGCGCGCGCACGGCGCTGGACGATGCCTATCTGGAGACGCTGCTCGAGCAGGAGGCGCGCGACGGCCGCTTCCCGGCGCCGGAGAACCGGGAGATGCAGAGCCGCGGGCGTGGCTATTACGTCGGCCTGCACCGTGCCGACGCACAGGACATGCAGGCCTGGCTGGAGCGCCAGGTCTACCTCGCGCTGGGCACCCTGCTGCTCGGCGCGGCAACGCTGGAGATCGACGCCACGCCGATCGAGGGTTTCGACCGGGCGCTGCTCGATGCCGAACTCGACCTGCCCGCGCGGGGGCTGCGCAGCGTCGTCCTCGTCGCGCTCGGCTACCGCAGCGACGAGGATTTCAACGCCCGTCTGCCGAAATCGCGCCTGCCGGCCGAGTCCGTCATCACCCGCCTGTAGGTGCGCGCCAGCGCGCCGCCTCAGATGCCGGGCATCGGCAGGAAGCCCGGCAGGGCGCGCATGTCGTCGATCCAGCGGCGCAGGTTCGGATAGTCCGCGAGCGCGATGCCGCCTTCGGGCGCCAGCGCCACGTAGGGCATCACCGCGCAGTCGGCGATGGTCGGCTGCGCGCCCACCAGCCAGCGCTGCCGCGCCAGGTGCGCGTCGACCAGCGGCAGGATGCGCGCGGCACGGCGCAGCGTGTCGGCCTTGTCGAGCGCGTAGCCGAACTTGTCGACCAGGCGCGCCGCGCAGGGCCCGTTCTGGATCTCGTTGGCCGCGGTGGACAGCCATTGCTGCACGGCCGCCATGCCCGCCGGGTCGCGTGGCAGCCAGCCGGGCGCGGCATGCTTGAGCGCGAGATAGACGAGGATTGCCTGCGAATCGCGCAGCACCACCTCCCCATCCTCGAGAATGGGGATTTCGCCCCACGGATTGAGATCGATCAGCGGCGGCCGCTTGTGCGCGCCGCCCAGAAAGTCGACCGGCGCGATATCGAGCGGGATGCCGGCCAGCGCGGCGAACAGGCGAACCTTGTAGCAGTTGCCCGACAGTTCGAGATCATGGAGTTTCATGGGCGTTCCTTGGCGTGGGTGAAGAAGGACGTCCGGACGGACGTCAGGACGACGCCCGGGCCTCGCGGCCCGGCGTGGCAAGGCCGGACCACTCGGCCTCGGTATAGCGCGGGGTGATGTGGGCGGCGCAGTTCCAGTCCCAGGCCGCCACCTCGATCAGCAGGAAGCGTTCGACGCTTGCGCCGCCGGGCGGCGGCCGGAACCCGGCGATTTCCGTCGCGCCGGCCCCGCCGGCATCGACGATGCGGGCGCGACCGAGGATCTTCAGCCGCTGCCGCTGCGGGTAGTCGACCAGGATCAGCGCCACCCGGTCGTCGTGCAGCAGGTTGCCGACGCTGACGTACTGCCGGTTGCCGCGATAATCGGCAAAGCCCAGCCGGTCGGGGGCGAGCACCCGCAGGAAACCGGCCGGCCCGCCGCGATGCTGCACGTGCGGCCAGCCGCTCTCGCCGACCGTGGCGAGGTAGAAGCTGTCGCGCGCGGCGATGAAGGCCTGCTCGCGCGGCCCCAGGGGCGCCGGCTGCCCGGCGGGTGCGGGCGGCCGCCGGACGCCGTCGTAGCGCTGTCGGGCGGCGAGCACGGACGGGGTGGCGATCAACGATTCGAAGGCGGCGGACATCGGCATGCTCCGGAGGTAGCGGAAACGATGACAGCAGTGTCGTTGATTCACCCGGCGGAATAAATGGCCATTTTCGAATTAAACCAGTGCGAAATGCGGTTTAATACCCGACATGGACAAACTGCGCGCCATGACCGTTTTCGTCCGCATCGTCGAGGCGGGCAGCCTTACCGGTGCCGCCGCCCGGCTCGGCACCTCGCTCGCCTCGGTGGTGCGCGCGCTGGGCGGCCTCGAGCAGGCGCTCGGCGTCCGCCTGCTCAACCGGACGACGCGGCGCATCGCGCTCACCGACGAAGGCCACGAATACCACGAACGCTGCCGCCGGCTGCTCGCCGAGATCGAGGACGCCGAAGCGCTCCTCAGCGACCGCCGCGCCACGCCGGCCGGCCGTCTCGCGCTGACCGCGCCGGTGATGTTCGGCCGCCTGCACGTGGCGCCGGTGGTGATCGATTTCATGCAGCGCTACCCGGCGGTGCGCGTCGAGTTGTCCCTGCTCGACCGCGTGGTGGACCTGCTCGACGAGGGGATCGACCTGGCCGTGCGCATCGGCCCGCTGCCGGATTCCTCGCTGGTCGCCACGCCCCTGGGCGAAACCCGCCACGTCGTCTGCGCCAGCCCCGCCTTCCTCGCCCGGCACGGCGTGCCGCAGCGGCCCGCCGATCTGGCCGGACAGCCCGGCATCCGCTTCACCGGTCTCGGCCGCGCCAGCGTCTGGGAATTCGCCGACCCGCAGGCCGGCCGGCGCGCCACCGCCGCCCGCGCGCGCATCGTCCCCGGCGAGGTCTTCACCACCAACCAGATCGACCCGGCGCTCGATGCCTGCGTGGCCGGTCTCGGCTTCGGCCGCTTTCTCGCCTACCAGGTGCATGCCCTGCTTGCGCGCGGCGCACTGGTGCGGGTGCTCGCCGGATACGAACCGCCACCGCGACCGATCCATCTGGTCTGCCCGCACGCGCGGCTGCTTTCCTCGCGGGTGCGCACCTTCGTCGATCACGTGGCGCCGCTGCTGCGCGCCCGCCTGCGGGCGACCGGCTGAAGCGGCCACGGTAACGCTCCGCCCGGGTCAGCCGGCCAGCCCCTGCCGGACCATCAGGCCGGCGGTCAGCAGGAGCAGCAGCGCGAAGGCGCGGCGCAGGCGGGCCTCGGGCAGCCGGTGTGCCCAGGCCACCCCCCACGACACGGTGGCCATGCCGCCGACGGCGAGCAGTCCGCCGGCCTGCCAGTCCACCTGGCGCGCCTGCGCGAAGGTGGCCAGCGCCACCAGCGCGCCCGGCACCACCAGCGCCAGCGCGATGCCCTGCGCCACCGCCTGCCGCTTGCCGAAGCCGCGCACCAGCAGAGGTGCCGCGACGATCCCCGAACCGACGCCGAAGAGGCCGGCGAAGAGGCCGCCGGCGACGCCCACCGCCGGCAGATAGCGCTCGTTCCACGGCGCGCGCGCCGCCACCGGGGCCTGACGCGCCGCCGCCCGCGTCCCCCACAGGAAATAACCGGCGAGGGCGGCCAGGAACAGCGCGAAGCACAGCGTCAGCAGGCGCGGATTCATGTGCACCGCGAGCGCGGCGGCCGGCCAGGTGGCCAGCAGGGTGGCCAGCCCGACGAGCGCCGCCGTGCGCAGCGGAAAGGGATTGCGCTGCCGGTAGCGCCAGAAGGCGAGCAGCACGTTCGGCGTGATCATCACCAGCGCGGTGCCCTGCGCGGTCTGCTGATCCATGCCGAAACCCATCGCCAGCACGGGGATGGCGACGATGCCGCCGCCGATCCCGAGCAGGCCGCCCACCGCGCCGAGCAGGGCGCCGAGCAGCAGGAACACGGCCAGGGCAAGCGGCGTGGCGGCCGGGGCGGCGGCATCGAGAAGCGGAAACGGTGGCATGCGCGGGCCTCCGGGAGAAGGAAAGGCGCCAGTCTAGCCACTCCAGGCGAGTTTATAATTGCCACAGAAATCAATCCATCGATTACATCAACGCACGAATCGACCCGCCGCCGCCCGCTGCCATGAATGCCGTTTCCGACCTCGCCTTCTTCGCCTGCCTGATGCAGTGCGGCAGTCTTGCCGCCACGGCGCAGGAGCTCGGCGTGACGCCGCCGGCGGTCAGCCGCCGGCTGGCCGCGCTCGAACGCCGGCTGGGCGTGCGCCTGGCCAACCGCACCACGCGCTCGCTGGCCGCCACCCCGGAGGGCGAGCACTACCTCGAACAGGCGCGGCGCATCCTCGACGACATCGGCGAGCTCGAGCGCACGCTGGCCGGCGGCCGCGCCGAACCGCAGGGGCTGCTGCGCGTGAATGCCAGCTTCGGCTTCGGGCGGCGGCGCATCGCACCGCTGGTCTCCAGCTTCGCGCGCCGCTACCCGAAGATCGAGATCCAGCTGCAGCTGACCGACCGCATGCCCCTGCTCACCGACGCTGCCTTCGACGTCAGCATCCGTTTCGGAAATCCGCCCGATTCGCGCCTGCACGCCCGCCGCCTGCTCACCAACGTGCGCGTTCCCTGCGCCGCGCCGGCCTATCTCGACAGCCACCCGCCGATCGAAACGCCGCGCGACCTCGCCCGCCATGCCTGCATCGTGGTACGCGAGAACGAGGCGGCCTGGGGCGTCTGGCAGCTGTTCGCGACGGACGACGCGACCCGCCGCGAGTCGGTCCGGGTCGGCGGGCCGCTCGCGAGCAACGATGGAGAAACGGCGGTGCGCTGGGCGCTCGACGGGCATGGCGTGCTGCTGCGCTCGCTGTGGGACATCGGCCCCGAACTCGCCGCCGGCCGCCTGCGCCGCGTGCTGCCCGGCTGGCAGTCGGCGCCGGCCGACGTGTATGCGCTCTATCCGGAACGCATGCATCTCTCGGCGCGGGTGCGGGCCTTCGTGGACTATCTCGCGGAAAACCTGGCGAGCCCGTGATCAGCGCGATGCCGGGCGGCGCCCGCGCGCGGTTTCCAGGTGCTGGCAGAGCCGTTCGGTGCCGTCGAGCAGGCGCGGGGTGTGGCGCTGGATCAGATCGGGCGGGACGAAGAAGAGGTTGTCGCGCGCAACGGCGGTGACCGCGGTCCAGCGCCGCCAGTCGTCGAGCCATTCCGGACGCGAATCGCCCATGCCGCTGGCGACGATGGCCTCCGGATTGCTTGCGATGACCGCCTCGACGGTAACGTTCGCCGCCATCGTGTCGAGGCTGCCGAAGACGTTCTCGCCGCCGCACAGGCGGATCGCGTCACTGATGATCTGCGGCGCGCCGACGGTCATCAGCGGCTGTTTCCAGATCTGGTAGAAGGTGCGCACCGGCGGCCGGCCGCCATAGCGCGCGCGCAGTGCCGCAAGGCGGGCGCGGAAGCCGGCGATCACCGGTCGCGCGGCGGCCTCGCTGCCGGCCAGCCGCGCCAGGCGCTCGAGCGTGCCGGCGATGTCGTCGATGCGGTTGGGCTGCGTGACGTAGAGCGGCAGGCCGAGCGTGCGCAGCCGCTCGACGTGCGCCTTGGCGTTGCCGCTTTCCCAGGCGATCACCAGGTCCGGCTTGTGCGCGGCGATGGCTTCCAGGTCGAGGCGCGAATAGCCGCCGACGCGCGGCAGGCGGGTCGCCGCCTCCGGATAGTCGCTGTGCTCGACGGTGGCGGCCAGGCGGTCGCCGGCGCCGATGGCGTAGAGGCTCTCGGTGACGTGCGGCGCCAGGCTGACGATGCGCCGCGCTGGCTGCGCGAGGCGGACAGTGGCGCCGCTGTCGTCGGTGACGACGATCTCGGCGCGCAGGGGCAGGGCCACGGCCACGAGGACGGCGGCGATGAGCGGTTTCAGCATGGCGGGGTCCAGAGGTCGAGCGCGGCGGTGAGGCGCTGCCAGCCGGCCTCGTCGCCGGGCAGGCCGAAGCGCAGCAGGCCGTGTTCGGGAAAGCGCCGCACGAGGATGGCGTGCCGTGCGAGATGTGTGTGCAAGGCATCGGCGTGCGGCGTGGCCAGCGTGGCGAACAGCGCGCAACCGCGCACGCCACCGTTGCCCGCGGCAGCGCCGAGCGGGGCCAGCAGGGCGGCGAGGCGCTCGCTCTCGACGGCCAGCCTGGCGCGCGTGGCCGCCTGCCAGGCGCGGTCGGCGAGCGCCAGGCGCGCCGCCGCCCGTGCCGGACCGGAAATCGGCCACGGCCCGAGCGTCGCGCGCAGCCGCGCCAGCTTCTCGCTGGCGCCGAACGCGAAGCCGACGCGCGCGCCGGCCAGTCCGAAGAACTTGCCGAGCGAACGCAGGACGATCAGGTTGGGTGCCGCCGGGGTACCGGCCAAGGGCGCCACGCAGTCGTCCGGACGGTCGTCGGCGAAGGCCTCATCGACGATCAGCCAGCCACCGCGCCGCTTCAGCTGCACGGCGGCGTCGAGCAGCTCGGCGCGGGCCAGGCGACGGCCGGTCGGATTGTTCGGGTTGCACAGCAGAACGACCGGCGTCATCGCCGTCAGTGCGCGCGTCAGCCCGCCCTCCGGCAGCCGTCGCAGCTTGTGGCCGGCCTGCGCCCAGGCCTGCGGATGCTCCTCGTACAGCGGCGCAAGACAGGCTACCGCGGCCGGCGCGAAGCAGGCCGGCAGCCGGGCGATCGCCGCCTGCGAACCGGGCAGCGCAAGCAGACTGGCGTTGCCGTAGTAGGCGGCGGCAGCCTCGTCCAGCCCGTCGTCGTCCTCCGGCAGGCGCTGCCAGACCGCCGGATCGAGCGGCGGCACCGGGTAGCCGCAAGGATTGATGCCGGTCGACAGGTCGAGCCAGGCGGCCAGCGGGATGCCGTGTTCCCGCGCCGCCGCGCGCAGGCGGCCGCCGTGCTCAAGCACGCGCCACCCCGACAAGACAAAGCAACGTCAGCCACAGCGCGAGGCTGCGGCGCACCAGGCGCACCGCGCGGACGATATCGACGGCGGCGGCCGGTGGCCCCTCGCCGAGCGCCGGCCGCGCCTCGACGCGGCCGTGGTAGCGGGCAGCGCCGCCGAGCGCGACGCCGAGGCTGCCGGCACCGGCCGCCATCACCGGACCGGCGTTGGGACTGTCCCAGGCCGGCGCCTGCGCGCGCCAGCAGGCCAGGGCACGGCGCGTGCGGCCGCAGAGTGCGTAGGTGAGGGCGGTGAGGCGCGCCGGCAGGTAGTTGAGCGCATCGTCGAGACGTGCCGCGGCCCAGCCGAAATGCCGGTAGCGCTCGTTGCGATAGCCCCACATGGCGTCGAGCGTGTTGGCCAGCCGGTAGAGCAGCGCCCCCGGCCCACCGAGCAGCGCGAACCAGAACAGCGCGCCGAACACCGCGTCGTTGCCGTTTTCCAGCGTCGATTCGACGCAGGCGCGGGCCACTCCGGACGCGTCGAGCGCCCGCGTGTCGCGCGAGACCATCCAGCCGACATGCTCGCGCGCGGCGGCGAGGTTGCCGGCGGCGAGATCGGCGGCAACCCGCCCGGCATGCTCGGCGAGCGCCCGGCCGCCCAGCGCAAAATAGAGGAGCAGGGCGTGCGCGGCCCAGCCGAGACGGTTGGCCGGCGTGGCGACGACGGCCAGCGCGACGGCGGGCAGGATCAGCAGCCCCCAGGCCAGGATGCCGGCCAGACGACCGCGCCACGGCGGTGTCGTACCGCCCCGGTTGGCGCGGCGCTCGAGGGCCTGCGCCAGGCGGCCGAAGCCGACCAGCGGGTGCCAGCGCGCCGGTTCGCCGAAGGCGCGGTCGAGCGCCACCGCGAGCAGCGCCGCGAGCGGCAGCCACAGCGGCAACGGCACGCTGGCCGGAAAGAGTTGCGGGGGAAGGATCGGCGACATGCGAAAATGGCCAGTGCCCGCGACGGGCACCCGAATGGTCGAAGCCCGGATTTTACGATGAATGCCTGTCCTCCCGCCGTCCCCGCCGAAATGCCGGCATACGCCTCCGCCACCCCGCCCGCCCGCGCCCTGATGGTGCAGGGCTGCACCTCCGATGCTGGCAAGAGCACGCTGGTCGCCGCGCTGTGCCGCATCCTGCACCGGCGGGGCGTGCGCGTCGCCCCCTTCAAGCCGCAGAACATGGCGCTCAACTCGGCGGTCACCGTCGACGGCGGCGAGATCGGCCGCGCGCAGGCGCTGCAGGCGCAGGCCGCCGGCCTGCCGCCGCACACCGATTTCAACCCGGTGCTGCTGAAGCCGGCCACCGACAAGCGTGCGCAGGTGATCATCCACGGCCGCGCGGTCAACGATCTCGATGCGCGCGCCTATCACGAGTACAAGCCGCGCGCGATGGGCGCCGTGCTCGCCTCGTGGGAGCGCCTGTGCCGGCTGTACGACTGCGTGGTGGTGGAGGGCGCCGGCAGCCCGGCGGAAATCAACCTGCGCGACCGCGACATCGCCAACATGGGCTTCGCCGAGGCCGTCGACTGCCCGGTCATCCTGATCGCCGACATCGACCGCGGCGGCGTCTTCGCGCACCTCGTCGGCACGCTCGAACTGCTCTCGGACTCCGAGCGCGCGCGCGTCAAGGGGTTCGTCATCAACCGCTTCCGCGGCGACATCGGCCTGCTCGAATCCGGCCTCGACTGGCTGGAGGAACGTACCGGCAAGCCGGTCCTCGGCGTGCTGCCCTATCTGCACGGCCTCTATCTCGACGCCGAGGATGCGCTGCCGCGCGAGGCGGCGGCGAAACCGGGCGCCCGCCTGCGAGTGGCGGCGCCGGCCTACCCGCGCATCTCCAACCATAACGACCTCGACCCCCTGCGCTTTCATCCGGACGTCGATTTCCGCTTCATCGGTCCGCACG
This sequence comes from Rhodocyclaceae bacterium, assembly GCA_026646875.1. Taxonomy (GTDB): domain Bacteria; phylum Pseudomonadota; class Gammaproteobacteria; order Burkholderiales; family Rhodocyclaceae; genus 66-26. The sequence goes on from JAPKHL010000004.1 coordinate 57,671, forward strand.
CGCCGCCGCCGGCGGGCGAACACGCCTGCGACCTGATCGTCCTGCCCGGCTCCAAGGCGGTCCAGGCCGATCTGGCCTGGCTGCGCGCGATGGGCTGGGAGGAGGCGTTGCGTCGCCACCTGCGCTACGGCGGCAAGGTGATCGGCATCTGCGGCGGACTGCAGATGCTCGGCCACGCGCTGCACGATCCGCACGGTCTCGAAGGCGCACCGGGCAGCGTGGCCGGTTTCGGGCTGCTTGATCTGGAGACGACGCTGGCGGCGGAAAAACAGCTGGTGAACGTGACCGGCACGCTGGCACTGCCCGGCGCGCCGGCGCTCACCGGCTACGAGATCCACCAGGGCATCTCGCACGGGCCGGCACTGGCGCATCCGGCGGCCTGGCTCGACGGCCGTGCCGACGGGGCGTGCTCGGACGATGGCCGGATCCTCGCCACCTACTGCCACGGTCTGTTCGACGCGCCGGCGGCGCTCGCCGCCCTGCTCGCCTGGGCCGGCCACGCGCCGACGGTCGCCTTCGACGCGGCAGCGCGCCGCGAGGCCGATCTCGAGCGGCTGGCCGACGCCGTCGAACGGCATCTCGACCTGCGCCGCCTGGCGACGCTGCTGCCGCTCTGATCCGCCGGCGCCGCCTGGTGCGGCGGCTCAGCCGGCGAGCGGCAGTTCGACCACGGCGGTGAGTCCGCCGCCGGGAGTATCCTCGAGCGTCAGGCGGCCGCCCGCGGCCCCGGCGATGCGCTGCACGATGGCCAGCCCGAGACCGCAGCTGCCGCCGGTGGCGCGGGCCGGTTCGATCTGGGCGAAAGCCTCGAGCGCGCGCGCGCGGTCGGCCGG
>JAPKHL010000040.1 GCA_026646875.1 Rhodocyclaceae bacterium
GGCAAGAATCTTCTCCTTGTAGGTCGCCAGGCGGTCGAGGAGCGCGTCCAGGATGCCGGCCTGCTCGCCGGCTTCGATCAGGTTGCAGAAAAGGGCATCGAAATACAAGGGGTGCTTGCGGAAGGCCTGGCTCAGCGAGGTGCCTGTTTCGACGTCGGACTTGATCTCGAGCAGCAGTTTTCCGACCGCGGGGTTGCTGTGTCCCTTGCCGACGATATCGAAGGCCTGCAGGAGCGGGACGCCGGACTTCATCATCGTGGCGAGCTGCCGGGTGAACAGGGTGACGTCCTTCTCGGTGACCGTGCCGCCCCGCTTGAATCGTTGCTGGGTGATCTTGACCGGGAGGATGCCTTGCCGGCGCAGGGTCGCCTGGACGACGGTCGCCGTCGGGGCACGGGTCTCGCCGCGCAGTATCTTGCCGTTCTTGTCCTTCCCCTCCCAGACGAAGACGGCTTCCTTGACCGTGCGGTCGGTTTTTGTTTTGGCCATTGGTGTTGATTCCGCCCGTTAAATGTTAGTCGTGCCCAGCACTTCATCAAGAGAGGTCAGTCCCTGCCTGACCTTGAGCAGGCCGGAAGTCCGCAGATCCTTGACGCCCTCGAGTCTCGCCTGTGCCGCGATGTCGAGCGCCGTTCCGTTGGCCATGATGATGCGCTGGATTTCCTCGGTGACCGGCATGACCTGGTAGATACCGACACGGCCCTTGTAGCCGCTGCCCTTGCAGCGATCGCACTCGCCAGGGCCGTAAAGCGTCCAGCTGCCATCGAGGTCGGCCTCCGTGAAGCCCGCGTTGAGCAGGGCCTCGGTGGGGACCTCAATCGGTTTCTTGCAGGTACATAGGCGCCTTGCCAGGCGCTGTGCCGTGATCAGCAGGATGCTTGAGGCGATGTTGAAGGTCGGGATGCCCATGTTCATCAGCCGGGTGAGCGTCGAAGGGGCGTCGTTGGTATGCAGGGTGGAGAGCACCATGTGGCCGGTCTGCGCCGCCTTGATGGCAATTTCGGCCGTTTCAAGGTCGCGGATCTCGCCGACCATGATGATGTCCGGATCCTGGCGCAGGAAGGCCTTCAATGCCACCGGGAAGGTGAGTCCGGAACGGTCGTCGACGTTGACCTGGTTGATTCCCGGCAGCGGAATTTCCGCGGGATCTTCTGCTGTCGAGATGTTGATTCCCGGTTTGTTCAGGATGTTCAGGCAGGTGTACAGCGAAACTGTTTTCCCCGAACCGGTAGGGCCGGTGACCAGCACCATCCCGTAGGGGCGCTGGATGGCATCCATCAGTACTTCCTTTTGCTCGGGCTCGTATCCCAGGGCCTCGATGCCCAACGTGGCGCTGCTCGGATCCAGGATGCGCAGGACGATCTTTTCACCATAGAGCGTGGGCAGGGTGCTGACCCGGAAATCGATGGCACGGCTTTTCGACAGGACCAATTTCATGCGTCCGTCCTGCGGGACGCGTTTCTCGGCGATGTTGAGGCGTGAGATGACCTTGATGCGCGAAGCGATTTTTTCCTTGATCACCAGCGGCGGAGAGGCTATTTCCCGCAACATGCCGTCGATCCGGAAACGGATCCGGTAGTTCTTTTCGTAGGGCTCGAAATGGATGTCGGATGCGCCGTCGTTGATTGCGTCCAGCAGCATTTTCTGGATGAACTTGACGACCGGAGCGTCGTCGACATCGACCGATGAGGCTTCGTCGACCTTGGCCTGCGCCTCCTCGTCGGTGAACTCGAGATTGATGTCCTCGTTGGCCAGTCCCTTGAGGGAGTCTTCCGCTGAGGTCGAGAGTTTGGCGACCAGCGGTGCAAGCTTCGTTTCCTCGACGACGATCGGGTCGACCGCCATGCCGGTCTGGAAGCGGATTTCATCCAGTGCCCGCAGGTTGGTGGGGTCGGCGATGGCGATGGCGAGGCGGTTGCCGCGTTTATGCAGCGGGATGACGCGATGGGTGGCGATCAGCTTGCGATCGATGGCATTCTGCTGGAGATGGGCGTCGTCGAAGGCGGCGAGATCGAGAAGCGGGTAGCCAAACGTGTCAGCCGCGAAGCGAGCGACATCAAGCGCGCTGGCCTTTTTGGCCGCGATCAGCTGTTCGATGAAGGTCGAACCGCCTTCACCGGTCTGCGCGAGAATCTGCTCGGCTTCGGCCTCCTTGAGCCGCCCGGCCTGAACAAGGGCGCGTGCAAGGCCGCTGAGCGGCGTGTGTTGCGGGTTGGCTGCCATGATCGCTGGGGAGGTCTGCTGTCGGTCGTCAGGATGGAGCACCGGCTATGCCGAGTTCATCTTCTTGATGATGCATCGTACCGGCAGGTTTGTAAAGAAGGGAGACCGAGGGGTGGGCCGTATGGCTGGCTTGGAAATATGGGGCGTTTCACCGGCCTCCTCCGGCGGATGGATCATTTCTGGTGAAATTCCATCACTCCGGAATCGCGTGACCGAGCCTGGTGCGAGGGAGTGTATCCTGCTTGCGCAGGGCGTCATGTGCGGCCGATGAGAACCTCGGCGACAAAGCGGCTGCCAATGTAGGCCAGCAGCAGGACGGTGAAGCCGGCGAGCGTCCAGCGCAGGGCAATGCGACCGCGCCAGCCGTAGGCGTGGCGCCCGACCAGCAGCGCGGCAAAGATGCCCCAGGAGGCAAAGGCGAAGAGCGTTTTGTGGTCGATCATCACGGCCTTGCCGAACAGCGATTCGGAAAACAGCACACCGCTCCCCAGCGCGACGGTGAGCAGGACGAAGGCGACGACGATGATGCGGAAAAGCAGGGCTTCCATCGTCAGGATCGGCGGCAGGCTCGACAGACTCTTGGTCAGCGCCCGCTGGTGCAGTTTGCGCTCGGCGAATCCCATGAACACGGCATGCAGGGCGGAGAGGGTGAACAGGCTGTAGGCCAGCATGGCCGTCAGGAAGTGGAGCTTGAATCCCCATGCGTCGGCATGGGCGACTACGCGCAGCTGAGGGTAGATGGCTGGCAGGGCGGCGCTGAGTGCGGCCAGTGGCAGGACCATCGGCTGCAGACCGTCCATGCGAGCACGGAAGCTCTCCAGCCAATAGATCAGAACGGCGAGCCAGAGCATCAGCGAGAGTGCGAAACTGAACGAGAAGCGCATTCCTCCGGCACCGAACAGGCCGGCATAGATTCCGGCACCTTGCAGCAGGAGGGCCACCAGGATAGCTGCGCGCTCCCATGTCTGCATCGGTAGCGTCACAAGGGGTTTGTCGGTTTCACGCCAGCGTGTCCGCCAGAAATGAAAGCCGAGCGCCGCGTAGAGCACTGACGAAACGATGTGGGGCAGAAGGTGCAGTAGAATATCCGGCATTCCTAAAGTTTACACCATGCCGGAAATCAAATGCTCGACAACCTGACCCAGCGTCTTGCCCGCGTCATGAAGACGCTGCGCGGCGAAGCGCGCCTGACCGAAGAGAATATTGCCGATGCTTTGCGCGAGGTGCGGCTGGCCCTGCTCGAGGCCGACGTTGCCCTGCCCGCGGTCAAGGATTTCATTGCCGCTGTCAGGGAAAAGGCGGTGGGCGAGGAAGTGATCGGTTCGCTTAGCCCCGGCCAGGCGCTGATCGGCGTGGTTCACCGGGAGCTGACCCGGATCATGGGTGAAGCTCATGCCGGGCTCAACCTCGCTACCCAGCCGCCAGCCGTGGTGCTGATGGCGGGCTTGCAGGGGGCTGGCAAGACAACCACAGTCGGCAAGCTTGCCAAGCTGCTTCGCGAAACGCAGAAAAAGAAGGTTCTGGTGGTGTCCTGCGACGTTTATCGTCCGGCAGCCATTGAGCAGTTGAAAACGGTCGCGAGCCAGGCCGGGGTGGATTTTTTTCCGTCGCAGCCGAGCGACAAGCCGGTGGATATCGCCCGCAACGCCCTCGACTGGGCGCGTCGCCACTACCACGATGTCCTTCTCGTCGATACCGCCGGACGACTGGCGATCGACGAGGCGATGATGCGTGAGATCGCCGAGTTGCACGCGGCGATCAAGCCGATCGAGACCCTCTTCGTCGTCGATGCCATGCTCGGCCAGGATGCGGTCAATACGGCGAAGGCCTTCAGCGAGGCGCTGCCGCTGACTGGCGTGATCCTCACGAAGCTCGACGGCGATGCACGGGGCGGGGCTGCGCTTTCCGTACGTCACGTGACCGGGTGTCCGATCCGCTTTGCGGGTGTCGGCGAGAAGCTGAGCGGGATTGAGCCCTTCCATCCGGAACGGATGGCGTCGCGCATTCTCGGTATGGGTGATGTGCTTTCGCTGATCGAGGATGCGAAAAAGGGGATCGACGAACAGAAGGCCGTGGAGTTCGCCAAGAAGCTCAAATCCGGCAAGGGGTTCGACCTCAACGATTTCAAGGAGCAGATCGCGCAGATGCGCAAGATGGGCGGACTGACGTCGATGCTGGACAAGTTGCCGGCGCAGTTCGCGCAGGCGGCCGGCCAGATGCCCTCGGGCGCTGAGGAAAAGGCGGTCGGGCGCATCGAGGGGATCATCAATTCGATGACGCCGGCCGAACGCGCCAAGCCTGAACTCATCAAGGCTTCACGCAAGCGGCGGATTGCCGCTGGCGCCGGCGTGCAGGTTCAGGAAGTCAACCGGTTGCTGAACCAGTTCGAGCAGACGCAGAAAATGATGAAGCAGTTCTCGAAGGGCGGGATGGCCAAGCTGATGCGCGGCATGAAGGGCATGCTGCCCGGCATGCGCTAGCCGGTATCAGCGCAGGGCGATCCGGCTGCTGCTGTACGACCACTGATTTTGCCAGGCGCTGCGTACCAGATTCGGGTATTCGGGCTTGCCGAGGCTGCCGTTGTAGCGGCCGAGCGCGCGATAGAGATCGCCCTGTTCGATGTCGAGATAGTGGCGCAGGATGGTGCAGCCGTAGCGCAGGTTCGTCCGCAGGTGAAACAGGTTGTCGTCGCCACGCCCCAGGAGCTTTGCCCAGAAGGGCATCACCTGCATGTACCCGCGCGCGCCGGCGGATGAAACCGCATATTTCTTGAAGCCGCTCTCGACCTGGATCAGGCCGAGAACCAGTTGCGGATCGAGGCCGGCACGCGTTGCCTCGTAGTGAACGGCGCGCAGGAATTCAAGCCGGGCATCCCGATCGGGCATGCGCTTTTCCAACCGGCGGGACATGTCGACCAGCCACTGAACATTCTCCATCGAATCGGTGAATGCCGAGGTGGGGGGGGCGCGGTCGGACACGGCGCTCGACATCGCAGCCTGAACGCTCGCCGCCAGCGGTTCGTACTGCTGGTTGCCGGCGAACGCGGCGGCCGCCTGCAGCAGCGCGGCAAAGGCGGCGATGCCAGCGACCGTGGCACGGCGTTGCGTCACGATGCAAGCCCCAGTGTTGTCCGCAGCTCGGCGGACGTGAGCAGCATGCTCGATTCCATGGTACGTCCCTTGTATTCGACCTTCCCCTCGGCGAGCCCGCGCTCACCGATCACGACACGATGCGGGATGCCGATCAGCTCCATGTCGGCGAACATCACGCCGGGGCGTTCGTTGCGATCGTCGAGGAGGACGTCAACGCCAGCGCTCTTGAGCTCGTCGTGCAGGGCGTCGGCAGCAGCCTTGACCGAGGCGCTTTTCGCGTACCCCATCGGAACGATGCAGACTTCGAACGGCGCGATCGACTGTGGAAAGATGATGCCACGCTCGTCATGGTTCTGCTCGATGGCGGCACCGACGATGCGGGAGACGCCGATGCCGTAGCAGCCCATTTCCATGACCTGTTGCTTGCCGTTTTCGTCGAGGAAGGTGCAGCCCATGTCAGCCGCGTATTTCGTGCGCAGCTGGAAAATGTGGCCAACCTCGATGCCGCGGCAGAGTTCGAGCGTGCCCTGCCCATCCGGCGAGGGGTCGCCGGCGACGACGTTGCGCAGGTCGGCCACCAAGGTCGGGGCTGGCAGATCGCGGTCGAAATTGACGCCGGTCAGGTGATGGTCAGGCTCGTTCGCGCCGCAGACGAAATCGCTCATCACCGCCACCGTGCGATCGGCAAAAACGTCGATGCCCTTCGCGCCCACGGGGCCGATGTAGCCCGGGGGGCAGCCCAGGGCAGCGACAATTTCCTCGTCGCGCGCGAAGCGGAAGTCACCGACGACCTTCTGTGCCTTGATTTCATTCAGATCATGGTCGCCGCGCAGGAGGATCAACGCGAAGGGACTGGCGTCGCTTTCCGGCTGCTCGCGAACGATGGCGATGGCCTTGACCATCCGGGCGACGGAAATGTCGAGCAGTGCAGCGACATCCCCGCATTTCGTCTTGCCGGGCGTGGCGACCCGGAGCATCGGCTGTGTCGGCGTGCCACGCGGCGATGCCGGAGGCTGCGCCTCGGCCAGCTCGACATTGGCGGCGTAGCCCGAAGCCGGGCAGTAGGCGAGGGCATCCTCGCCAGAATCGGCGAGGACGTGGAATTCGTGCGACCCGGTGCCGCCGATCGAGCCCGTGTCGGCGGCGACCGGGCGGAAGCGGAGGCCGAGCCGGGTGAAAATCCGGCAGTAGGTGTCATGCATCCGGGCATACTCGCGCTGCAGATCCTCGAAGCTCGCGTGGAAGGAGTAGCCGTCCTTCATCAGGAATTCCCGTCCACGCATGACCCCGAAGCGCGGGCGAATCTCGTCCCTGAATTTCGTCTGCACTTGATAGAGGTGCAGCGGCAGCTGCCGGTAGCTTTTGACCTCCTTGCGCACCACATCGGTAATGACTTCCTCGTGCGTCGGTCCGATCACGAAGTCGCGCTGGTGGCGATCCTTGAAACGCAGCAACTCCGGACCGTACTTCTCCCAGCGGCCGGTTTCCTGCCACAGTTCGGCAGGAACCACGGCTGGCATCAGCAGCTCGATGGCTCCCGACCTGTCCATTTCCTCGCGCACGACGTTCTCGACCTTGCGCAGCACGCGCAAGCCCAGTGGCATCCAGGTGTAGATGCCGCCGGCGAGACGCTTGATGAGGCCGGCACGCAGCATCAGCCGATGGCTGACGATCTCGGCGTCCGCCGGGGCTTCCTTGAGGGTCGAGAGAAAGAATTGCGAGGTGCGCATGATGGGGGCGATTGATTTAAATGGAGGATTCTACTAAACGAACGGTCGACACGCGATCCTTCCCGAAAAATCCCGGAATTTCCCCCGGACCGGCAGTGCTTCCCGTTCCTCGCTCCGCGCGCCTTTCCAAGGGGGGGGAAATATGGAAAAATGGCCGCAATCCATCATTTTCGCAGGATCTCAATATGCTTGACCGTGAAGGCTATCGCCCGAACGTCGGCATCATTCTCTGTAACGCAAAAAACGAGGTTTTTTGGGGCAAGCGAATTCGCGAGCACTCGTGGCAGTTTCCGCAGGGCGGCATCAAGCGGGGCGAATCCCCGGAGCAGGCGATGTACCGCGAGTTGCACGAGGAAGTCGGTTTGCTGCCAGAGCACGTGCGCATCCTCGGGCGAACCAAGGACTGGCTACGTTACGATGTGCCGACCCAATGGGTCAAACGCGAATGGCGCGGAAGCTACCGGGGGCAGAAACAGATCTGGTTTCTGTTGCGGCTTGCCGGGCGCGACAGCGACATTTCCCTGCGCGCCTGCGACCATCCCGAATTCGATGCATGGCGCTGGAACCACTATTGGGTACCGCTTGATGCCGTGATCGAGTTCAAGCGTGGCGTCTATGAACAGGCGCTCAACGAGTTGGCGCGCTATCTTGATGCCGATCACCGGCGCCCGCGCCAGTACTCGGGCCGCCGTCCGTCCAGCGACGCTGCGGGAATCGCTCGCGAAAAGTAGTGTCGAACCCGCGTTCTCCCGGTTTCGGGAGCCTCACACAGTCAGGTATATGGGAGACCGTCATGGCAGATACCGAATACAAGCCCCTCAAGCTGAGCCGCCTGAACGATGGCGCGGGTGTTCCCCAGTTTGCCCAGTTCGGGCCGCGCCCGGTGCGGGCGGATTCTCCGGCGATCGAGGTGATGACCGATCTGCGTCTGGTCGGCGCGGCCACGGTCGAAGCCGAGATGCCGATCGACGGTGCCCAGCAGGCGATGATCGCCCGTGGCGTCCGTTCCCTGCTGGTCGTCGATCCGCAGGCCTGCGTCATCGGGCTGCTGACCGCGCGCGACCTGCTCGGTGAGCGACCCATGCAGGTGGTGCGCGAACGGGGCCTGCGGCACGAGGAGCTCCGGGTGCGCGACATCATGACGGTGCGCGAGGCGATCGAGGTGATCGGGATTGCTGACGTGCTGCGCGCCCGGGTCGGGCACGTCGTGGAAACCCTCAAACACAGCGGTCGTCAACACGCGCTGGTGGTCGAGAACGATGTCGTTTCGGGGCGGGAGTACGTCCGCGGCATCTTCTCCGCGTCGCAGATCGCACGGCAACTGGGCGTCGCCATCCACACCACCGAGGTCGCACGGACATTTGCCGAAATCGAGGCCGTGCTGGCGCGGCCACAACTGGCTCCCGCCCGCTAGGCATGCCAGTCGCCGTTCGCGCATCGGTGTGCCGCACTTGCTTTGCCTTGCTGCTTTGCCTGCCGGCGGCCCTGTCGGTCGTGGTCGCCGCCGAGGAGGAGGATTACATGCCGAAACGCTGGCAGGAATCCGAGGTCGCCATGCCGGCACCTCCTGTCAAGGAGCGGCTGCAGCCCTTCTATGTCAGTGCCACGACGGAAAACCGGTTCATGCTCGACCCGGAAACGATCAGCGTCGGTAACGATGGCGTGGTGCGCTATGTACTGATCGTCGAGAGCGCCTCCGGCGCGCGCAATGTCAGCTACGAAGGCATCCGCTGCGAATCGGCGGAGCGCCGCCTCTACGCCTTTGGCCGCGCCGACGGCAGTTGGTCACCGGCGCGCGGGAAGCTCTGGGTGCCGATCCAGGGAAACAGTCTGAACCGGCAGCACGCGGCGCTGTATTCCGAATATTTCTGTCCGAACGGCGCCATCGTTCGCAATGCGGATGAGGCGCGGGCGGCACTCCGTGCGGGCGGTCATCCCGACACCATCCAGCGCTGAGCCGGTCGACCATGATTCCGGATCGCTGGATCGTTGAGTTCGACAAGGGTCTGCGAACCGTATTCGCAATGACGCCTGCCGTTCGGCCGGTTCCCGGCGACAGCCTGCCGGAAAGCCTTGGCGATTCTCGCGAGAGAGCCCGTGTTGCAGCGCTGATGCGCGTCAACCATGCCGGCGAGGTGTGCGCGCAGGCCCTCTATCAGGGGCAGGCGCTGGCCACCCGCGATGCCGGGCTGCGTCAGGCTCTGGCAGGTGCAGCGGACGAGGAGACCGAGCATCTGGCCTGGACGGCCCGGCGCATCGACGAACTGGGGGGGCGAAAGAGCCTGCTCAATCCGTTGTGGTACTGCGGAGCCCTGTCCATGGGGCTGCTGGCCGGGAAGCTGGGGGATGATTGGAATCTCGGTTTTCTCGCCGAAACCGAGCGGCAGGTCGGTGCCCACCTCGAAAATCACCTTGCGCGGTTGCCTGTGGGGGATACGCGAACGCGTGCCATCCTGCAGCAGATGAAGCTCGACGAAACTGCGCATGCCGACCTGGCCGAGCGGCTGGGAGCGCGCAAGTTGCCGGCGGTGGTTCGCGGAGCGATGAGAGCCGCTTCCCGGGTGATGACCCGTACCGCTTACTACCTTTAGTCGTGTAGCTGGGCGAGACGAAAAAGAAAAGGCGGGCGCCTTGATCGAGTGGTGTGCCGGCGCGCGTGCTTCCTGGACCGTTGTCGCTGCGAAGGCGACTGCTCAGTGGGTGACCCGGCTGCCGCCGCGGCCGGAAAGAATGCGAACCCGCTCGCCAGGGTGAAAGCGCTCGTCGCCTTCCTGGACAATCGCTGTTAGCTGGCCGTTGTCGAGTCGGACGGTGATTTCCAAGGCTTGCTTGCGGGTTGAATTTTCTTCGATCGCGCTGCCGGCCACGCCGCCGGCAACCGCGCCGAGGATGGCCCCGACAACTTGTCCCCGGCCGCCGCCGACGTTGCTTCCCGCAATACCACCGATTGCTGCACCGGCCATTGTGCCGGTTCCCGTTTGCGTGCCTTCGAGGGTGACCTCGCGGACGCTTTCGACGACGCCCTGGCGCACCGTCATTTCCTGCCGGGCTTGGTCACGCGAATAGACACTGCCGGATTTGCTGCTGGCGCAGCCACTGACGGCCGCGGCCAGTATGAGGGCGAGGAGGAGTGTTGGCCGCAGTGTGCTCATTCCGGTTTCCTTACCAAGGGGGCGTGCCAAAGGCGCTGGCGTAACGCTCCGCGATTTCCTGGCGCGTCGGAGCGTGGTTCTGGCCACCGCGATGGGCAATCTTGATGGCGCCCATCACGGCGGCGAGACGGCCGGTCTTCGGCCAGTCCCAGCCTTCGCTGATGCCATGGAGCAAACCGGCGCGATAAGCATCCCCGCAACCGGTCGGATCGACGATGTCATCTGCCTTAACGCAGGGGATGTCATAACGTTGACCGTCCGCGTAAATCCGCGAGCCTTCGCCGCCAAGCGTCACGACGAGTGCCTTGACCTCGTTTGCCAGCACTTCGAGCGTCCGCCCGGTGCGGTCGCACGCCAGTTGTGCTTCATAGTCGTTGAAACAGGCGTAGTCAGCCAGTTGAAGAAATTCGAACAGTTCGTCTCCGGAGAACATCGGCAGCCCCTGACCGGGGTCGAAAACGAAGGGGATGCCGGCAGCGGCAAAATCCTTCGCGTGCTTGAGCATGCCTTCGCGACCGTCGGGGGCAACGATGCCCAAGCGTGCGCCCGAGGCGTCGGAGACCTGGTTGAGGTGTGAGGCACTCATCGCACCGGGGTGGAAGGCGGTGATCTGGTTGTCGTCAAGATCGGTGGTGATGAAGGCCTGTGCAGTGAAGCTACCGGCAATGCGCCGGACGTGGGCACGCGAAAGGCCCAGTTCGTGAAGGCGGGCAAGATAGGGATCGGCATCGTCTCCCACGGTGGCCATGATCAGCGGGTCACCCCCCAGAAGCTTAAGGTTGTAGGCGATATTGCCGGCACAACCCCCGAATTCGCGGCGCATTTCCGGGACGAGGAAGGCGACGTTGAGAATGTGGATTTTCTCGGGGAGGATGTGGTTACGGAAACGGTCATGGAAGACCATGATGTTGTCGTAGGCGATCGAGCCGCAGATGAGAGTGGTCATCGGGATTCCGGAAGGTTGTGCGCCGGGCGGCGTCAGGGGTAGAAAACGTAGAGCCGGTATCCGGCCGCTTCGGTGCCGCCGGCATCGATCCACAGACGCAGGGCGACATCCGCACCGGCAGCGAAGGCCGGCTCGGCTCCTTCCGGCAGGTATTCGGCAGGCTGGAAGATGCGGCGGACAATGGCGTTGTCGCCGGTGTCGGTCAGCGAAAGTTCGAGCAACGGCCATTCCTGTGCATAGGGTGCGCGGTTGCGCAGGGTGGCTTGCAGGGTAAGCAGCTTGCCACGCCGTGCGTCGACCTGTAGATCGGAGGCTTCGATGCCGACCAGTTCGGCGTCGCGCGGGAGCGGAATCGTTGTGCCGGCGGCTTCGCTCAGCAATTCGAGCATGGGGCGCAAGGCGGGCACGCTCCGGGCGAGCGGGCTGCGGTAGTGAAAGAGCAGTTGCGCGGCCAGCACCAGGCAGAGCAGCAGGAGTGCGAATGCAAGCAGGCGGCGGGAGGTTGCAGGTGGGGGCAGGGGGGGAGCGGAGAGCGCGCCTTCGGCCCATTTGCTGTAGCCCGGAATCTCGGTGGTGTCGCGGGGCAGGATCGGATCGGCGAGCGGAGTCGTGGCGGCGGACGTGGCCGTGGCGTCGACGAGGGAGGGAGGGTCGTTGTCCACGTGGGGAGGGACGGTCTGCTCCGTTGCCTGGAGATGCGGGGCTCCGGGCAGAGGCGGCTCGGCGGCGACCACGGCGTCCGGCGGCATGATTTCGGGAAACGCGGACGGGGAAGGCGCGGGGGGCGGTGCCCCGGCCGTTCCACTGGCTCCGGTTGCTGCGTGCGTCTCTGCGGAACCATCGAGCAGGCTGTCGAGCGCGTTGAACACCGTCCGACACTGGCCGCAGCGGACTTGGCCTCCACGTGCCTTGAGCTGCTCCGGAGTGACCCGGAAGACGGTCTGGCAACTCGTGCAGCGCGTTTTCATGCGGCGATCCTACCCTGCCTTGCGGCCCGCCAGGCAGACCCATCCCTCGCGTGTATCGGCCACGACGAGCTGGATGTAGGGGGCGTAAAGGGCGATCAGCTCCTCCGCCTGCTCGACGAGAATGCCGGAGAGCGCCAGTGCGCCGCCCGGCCGGACATGGCTGCAGATGGCCGGAGCCAGTGCCTTGAGCGGGTTGGCGAGGATGTTCGCGACGACGACGTCGAAGCTGCCTTCGAGAGAAACGGCCGAGTCAGCGAAGCGGGCGCTCACCGCATTGATGTCGGCGTTGTTCCGGGCTGCGGTGACGGCCTGCGGGTCGATGTCGACGCCAAGCACCTCGCCGGCGCCGAGCTTGGCTGCGGCAATCGCAAGGATGCCCGAACCGCAGCCGTAATCGAGCACGGAAACGCCGGGAGTGACGGTGCGTTCTATCCATTCCAGACAGAGCCGGGTGGTCGGATGCGAGCCGGTGCCGAAGGCCATCCCCGGGTCGAGGACGAGCACCAGTGCTTCCGGGTCGGGAGCGGCGTGCCAGGAGGGGACGATCCACAAGCGTTCGGAAACGCGGATTGGTTCGAACTGCGACTGGGTGAGCTGGACCCAGTTCTGCTCGGCGATGGTTTCCCGGGTGTACGGCGGCGTTGCCGGTAGTCCGGCGCTGGTTGCACAGTCGGCAAGTAGCGCCGGGATATCGGTGTCGGGTGTCAATAGTGCGACGACACGGGAACGTGTCCATCCCGGTGTGGTGACCGAACCGGGTTCGCCGAACTGCGGCGTTTCCTCCGGTGTTCCGGCGTCGGCATCCTCGATGCTGGCCGAGAGGGCGCCAGCATCGAGCAGAGCGTCTGCCAGGGTATCGGCGTGGGCGCAGTCGGTTTCGATGCTGACGGAGAGCCAGTCCATGTCCTGTCCTAGGCGTTCTTCTTCACTTCACCGCGAGCGGCAAGCTTCTGCTCGAGATAGTGGATGCTCGTCCCTCCCTCGACGAAGCGCGCATCCTGCATCAGTTCCTGATGCAGGGCGATGTTCGTCTTGATTCCTTCGATGCTCATCTCCGAGAGGGCGATGCGCATGCGCCGGATGGCCTGCTCTCGCGTGTCGCCGTATGCGATCACTTTGGCGACCATCGAGTCGTAATGGGACGGGACGGTATAGCCTTGGTAGATGTGGGAATCGACGCGGATTCCGGGACCGCCGGGGGGATGGTAGAAGGAGATGCGGCCGGGGGAGGGAACGAAGGTATAGGGGTCCTCGGCATTGATGCGACACTCGATGGCGTGGCCGCGGAAATTAAGGTCGCGCTGGCGGAAGCGCAATTTATCGCCTGCCGCCACGCGAATCTGCTCCTGAACGATATCGATGCCGGTGATCAGTTCCGTGACCGGATGCTCGACCTGGACGCGGGTGTTCATTTCGATGAAATAGAATTCCCCGTTCTCGAACAGGAACTCGAAGGTGCCAGCGCCGCGGTAGTTGATGCGACGGCAGGCTTCGGCGCAGCGTTCGCCGATGCGCGCGATGTGCCGGGCGGCAATGCCCGGCGCGGGTGCTTCCTCGATGATCTTCTGGTGGCGACGCTGCATCGAGCAGTCCCGTTCGCCAAGATAGACCGCGTTGCCGTGGCTGTCGGACAGCACCTGGATTTCCACGTGACGTGGATTTTCCAAGTATTTTTCCATATACACGGTCGGATTGCCGAAAGCGCTGCCGGCTTCCGTGCGGGTCATCGTCACGGCATTGATCAGTGCCGCCTCGGTGTGCACCACGCGCATCCCGCGACCGCCGCCACCGCCTGCCGCCTTGATGATCACCGGGTAGCCGATTGTTTTGGCAATCCGGAGGATTTCCTTTGGATCGTCGGGCAATGCGCCGTCCGAGCCAGGGACGCAGGGAACGCCGGCTGCCTTCATGGCATCCTTTGCGGAGACCTTGTCGCCCATCAGGCGGATCGTTTCCGGGCGCGGGCCGATGAATACGAATCCCGACTTCTCGACACGCTCGGCGAAGTCGGCGTTCTCGGACAGGAAGCCATAGCCGGGATGGATGGCCTCGGCGTCGGTGACTTCGGCAGCGGAGATGATGGCAGGAACGTTGAGATAGCTCTGGCTCGAGGGCGCCGGGCCGATGCAGACGGATTCGTCCGCCAGCTTGACATACTTGGCGTCGCGATCGGCTTCCGAATGCACGACGACGGTCTTGATGCCCAGCTCGCGGCAGGCTCGCTGAATGCGCAGGGCGATTTCACCCCGGTTGGCGATGAGGACTTTTCCGAACATGGCGGAACGCTCCTCAGCCGATGATGAACAGCGGCTCGCCGTATTCGACGGGCTGGCCATTCTCGACCAGGATGGCCTTGACGACCCCGGCACAATCGGATTCGATCTCGTTGAGAAGCTTCATGGCTTCGATGATGCAGAGCGTTTGCCCTTCCTTCACCGTTGCGCCGACCTCGATGAAGGGGTCGGCACCCGGGCTGGCGGCACGGTAGAAGGTGCCGACCATCGGGGCCTTGACCACATGGCCTTCGGGCAGCGCATTTTCGGCGGGGGCGGCAATCGTGCCGGCGGGCGCCGCGGCGATGGCCACCGGCACCGGCGTGGCCGGGGCGGCAACATAGGTTTGCGGTGCTGCAAGCGGCGTGCCGTGCTTGACGATGCGCACCTTTTCCTCGCCCTCGGTCACTTCGAGTTCGGCAATTCCCGATTCCTCGACGAGATCGATGAGTTTCTTGAGCTTGCGCAGATCCATGGTTTTCTCCATCCAGATTCAGTCAGGTTGCCAGCGCGCGGCGGGCGCGGCCGGCGGGGTCGCCACGACGGGGCGGCCCGGGGAATTCAGTCGGTACCGAGCTTGCTGAGCAGGTATTCCAGCGCGAGGAGGTAGCCCTCGCGGCCGAGGCCGGTGATGACGCCGACCGCCAGGTCGGAAAAATAGGAGTGGTGGCGGAAGGCTTCGCGCGCGTGCACATTGGAGAGGTGCACCTCGATGAAGGGTATCCCGATGGCCGCCATGGCGTCGCGCAGCGCCACGCTGGTGTGCGTGTAGGCGGCCGGATTGATGATGATGTAGCGCACGCCTTGGTCGCGGGCGGCGTGAACGCGTTCGATCAGCGCACCTTCGTGGTTGCTCTGGAAAGTTTCCAGCTCGACGCCGGCTGCTTCCGCGCGGCGGGCCAGCGCCAGATTGATTTCGGCCAGCGTCGCGAGCCCGTAATGGTTCGGCTCGCGGGTGCCCAGCAAATTGAGGTTGGGGCCGTGCAGGACCAGCAGCCGGGGGGGGGGGGCTGCTTTTTCGGACGTGGACGAAGTTGTCTTTTGCTTCTTCATGGCGGCGAGTTTGCCGCAAATCGCAGCATTTTGTCCAGTATTGACCGTTCAGGGCCGGAGCATGGTCAGTAGCAGCTCCTCCAGTTCGGCTTCGGAAATCGTGCCAGTACGGGTGAACCGCAATGTTCCCGATGGCGTCAGAATCAGTGTGTAGGGGAGTGCGAGTCGAGGGTTGCCGAGTTGTCGGGCCAGATCCTCGCCCCGGGTCTCACCGTTCAGCAGCGGGTAGGCGACGCGGTTGGTGTTCGCGAATGCCCGGACATTTTCCATGCTATCGAGTGAGATGCCGACAAATTGCACGCCGTTCGCGGCATGTTTATCCTGCAATCTGGAGAATGCGGGCATCTCCTTTCGGCAGGGCGGGCACCAGGTTGCCCAGAAGTTGATGACCAGGGTCTTTCCCCGCCATTGGGAAATTTGCAGCGAATTTCCGGAAAGATCGTCGAACCTGGTTTCAAGAAGGCGCTCGATAACGCCCGGGGCGAGGGGCGGCAGGGCGTCGTCCGTGCTTGCCGGATATCGGGCGCTGAACATGCCTGCCGCAAATGCGAGGGTGGCTACGGCGATTCCGAGAAAAAATTCGCGCTTGCCGGGCATCGTTCAGGCGGTCGCCTCAAGCAGGGCGCGGACGGCAGGCAGGCGGGCCCGCTCGCGCGTACGGCCGTCGCGCGTTTTCAGCGAAACGCGCTCTTCGTGTGGTGGGTAGACGATCAGATTGATCGTGGCGGCTTCGGTCTGCAGGGTCAGGACGGCTTCGGCCCGGTCGGTGCGTGGCGTGCTGTGGCTGTAGTCCATATGCCGGTTGAGAAGGAAGATTTCGACGTCCTTGGCGCTGTCGGCGAACAGCTGGATGTCGATTTCGGCGTAGCGGCCGGCTGTGCCGTCCAGTACTGAGCCGGTCAGGTACGGTGAGAATTGCTGGACGATTTCCATGATTTCGACGGCAATTCGCCGAAGATGTCGAACTCTTGCCGTCTGTTCCTCGTCCTGGAAGAGGCGCTGGTATGTGCGCAACTCGGCCTCGACCTGGGCGTTGTCCGGCATCGGCGTGCTGTCCGGCAGTCCGAGCGAGCGGGCCGCCTTGCGCTTCGCGAATGCAAAATCGGCGATGCCATCCTCGGCCATCAGGCGGGCCGCCGTGCTGGCGATGCGGCTGCGCTGGGTGGAATGGTTCGGGTGGGCGGAGCGTTCGTGCCGGCTGGACATGGCGGAGGGCTCTCGTGAGGATGGGCCGCGTTGCCGGCGTTACAATCCGGCCTGCGCGAGTTCCTGGATTCTAACTTGGATTTATTGCATGCATATTCACATTCTCGGCATCTGTGGCACCTTCATGGGCGGAGTCGCGCAGCTGGCGCGGGCCGCCGGGCATCGCGTCACCGGTTGCGACAGCGGGGTCTATCCCCCGATGAGCGATCAGCTGACGGCTGCCGGAATCGACCTGGTCGAGGGTTTCGATGCGGCGCAGCTGGCCCTGGCCCCCGATGTGTTCGTCGTCGGCAACGCGGTTTCGCGTGGCAATCCCTTGCTCGAGGCGATTCTCGAGCAAGGGCTGCCCTATGTTTCCGGGCCGCAATGGCTGGCCGACAACGTGCTGCAGGGGCGCTGGGTCCTGGCGGTGGCTGGCACGCACGGCAAGACGACCACCAGCGCGATGCTGGCCTGGATTCTCGAGGATGCCGGACTGAGTCCGGGGTTTCTGGTGGGCGGGGTGCCGATCAACTTCGGCATGTCGGCACGCCTGGCGGGCTGGGCTCAGGATTCCCCGTTCTTCGTGATCGAGGCGGATGAGTACGACACGGCATTCTGCGACAAGCGCTCCAAGTTCGTTCACTATCGCCCGCGCACCCTGATCCTGAATAATCTTGAGTTCGATCACGCTGATATCTTTCAGAATCTTGCGGCGATCGAGACGCAATTTCACCATCTTGTACGGACTGTGCCGCGTAACGGGCTGCTCGTTTCCAACGCCCGCGAGGCCAGCCTCGAACGGGTGCTCGCGCGCGGTTGCTGGACCCCGGTCGAGCGTTTCAACGCCGACGATGGCTGGCGGATCGAGGGAGATGATGCCGCGGGAACGCTGGCGGTCTACCGTGCGGGCGAGCCGCTGGGCAGCGCCCGCTGGGCGCTGGGCGGTGCCCACAACCGGGCCAACGCTCTCGCCGCCCTGCTGGCTGCACGGCATGTCGGCGTTCCCGTGGAGCAGGGGTTGGCGGCACTGTCGCGGTTTGCCAGCGTCAAGCGGCGCATGGAGCTCCGGGGAGTGGCGGCCGGCGTCAGCGTGTACGATGATTTTGCCCACCATCCGACGGCCATCGCGACGACCCTGGACGGGCTGCGTCGCCGGGTGGGGACGGCGCGCATCCTCGCCGTGCTGGAGCCGCGCTCGAACACGATGAAGCTCGGCGTCATGAAGGAGCAACTGCCAGCGAGTCTGCGCGACGCCGACCTGGTGTTCTGCAGCGCGGCCAATCTCGGGTGGGATGCCGCCCAGGCACTGGCGCCGCTCGGGGAAAAGGCGGTCGTTCTCGATGCGCTCGAGCCTCTCCTCGAGCGCATCGTCGCGGCAAGCCGTCCGGGCGACCACGTGCTGGTCATGAGCAACGGCGGGTTCGGCGGGATCCACGGCAAGCTGCTGGCAGCATTGGCACAGCGCGGGGCCGGGTGAGCGGCAGCGTCCGGGGTCGGGCGATGCCGGCGGAGTGTTCTCCGCGCGGGGTCAGGCGGTGGCCGCGGCCAGCAGGCCGCGCATCTTCTGCAGTGCCTTCGCCTCGATCTGCCGGATGCGTTCGGCCGAAACACCGAATTCGGCAGCCAGTTCGTGCAGGGTGGCTGGCTCGCTCTCGACCAGCCAGCGGGCCTCGACGATGCGGCGGCTGCGTTCGTCCAGGCCGTCGAGCGCAGCGCGCAGGCCGTCACCCTGCAGATGGGCCCGGTCGCGGGCTTCCAGAACGCGGCTCGGCTCCTGGCTGCTGTCCGCCAGCCAGGCAATCGGCGCGAACGCCTCGTCCTCGTCGTCGTTGCCCTCCAGCGCCAGATCGTGACCGCCGAGACGGGTTTCCATCTCGACCACCTCCTCCGGCTTGACGGACAGCCGGTGCGCGACGTCGGCCACCTGGGCCGGGCTCAGGGCATCGCCGGAGGGCTTCATGCTGCGCAGGTTGAAGAACAGCTTGCGCTGGGCCTTGGTGGTGGCGACCTTGACCATGCGCCAGTTCTTCAGCACGTATTCGTGGATTTCCGCCTTGATCCAGTGCATGGCGAAGGAAACCAGACGGACACCGCGGCCCGGGTCGAAGCGCTTGACGGCCTTCATCAGTCCGACGTTGCCTTCCTGGATGAGGTCGGCGTGCGGGAGACCATATCCCATATAGCCACGCGCAATCGAGATGACCAAACGCAGGTGTGAAAGCACCAGCTGTCGCGCGGCATCCAGGTCGCTTTCCTCGCGGAAGCGGGTCGCAAGCCGGAACTCATCCTCTTCGCTCAGCAAGGGGAAGCGATTCGCCGCCTGGATGTAGGCGTCCAGGTTGCCGACGGCGGAGGGCAGCGGAAAGGCCAGTGCGTGCGTCATGAAATATCGTCCTCCTCTCAAGGGGTCAAGGCTATTTTAGCACTCGCGCGATAAGAGTGCTAAATCCGCGCCGAGTTCCGCAGAGGATGCCGGAATGCGGAGGCCGAAGGGCTTCGAGCGCTGTTATGGGGTCTCGCGGCGCAGATGCAGGGCCACCGAGAAGGCTGCGCCGAGCCAGCCGAGCGCGGCGCCGGCCGCGGTGAGCAGGAGGGCATCCCGTGAACTCGGGCCGTGCAGCGCGAAGCTGCCGCCGTAGAGCGCGACGAGTTCGCCGACCGGACCGCTCAGCAGATGGCTGCCCACAGCGATCAGGAGGCTGGCGAGCAGACCGCCGAAGGCGCCCTGCAGGGCACCGTAGTACTGGAATGGGCGGCGGATGAAGGCGTCGGTGGCACCGATCAGGCGGGCAACCTCGATTTCGTCCGCCTGCGCCAGGATCTGCAGGCGGATGGTGTTGAAAGTAACTGCGACCAGCGCTGCGGCGAGCAGGCCACCCAGCAGCGAGAGTGCCAGCCGGGCGATGCGCAGGAAGGCGTCGAAACGCTTGATCCAGGCCGAATCGAGTTGAACGTGGGCAACCTTCGGCCACTCGCGGAAGGCGCCGGCCAGGGTTTCGAGCGAATCCGGACGGGTGTCCGCCGGTTCGATGACGAAGGCGTCGGGGAGCGGGTTGCGCGGCAGGCTGGCGACGATCTCGGCCATTCCCTCGGTGTCCTGCAGGCGCTTCAGCGCGGTTTCGCGGGCGATGAAGCGCCACTGCCCCGGCACGGTGGTGCGCAGGCGGGATTCGATTTCCCCGATATCGCGGCGCTCGGCGTCGGGGTTCAGGAAGATGCTGATCTGCTGGCTGCCGGCGGCGTTGCCGACTGCCTTGCCGAGATTGTCGAGAGCCAGCCAGCCAGCGGCCGGCAGGGTGAGCACGATACCGATCACAAGCAGCGAAAGGATGTTGCCGAGCGGTGCGCCGGCCAGGCGACGCAGTGCGTCGCGGAGGGCGGCGCGGTGCTGGGCGAGCCAGATTCTCATGCCGTCCCCCCGGCAAGCAGGCGACCCTGCTCGAGGCGCAGGATGCGGGGCGAGAGGCGGGCCATCCACTGCGGGTCGTGCGTGGCGACGATGACCGTGACGCCCACCTGGTGGAAGGCGCGGAAGATTTCCAGGATATCCGCTGCCGATGCCGCATCGAGGTTGGCCGTCGGTTCGTCGGCAAGCAGGATGGCCGGACGGTTGACCACGGCGCGGGCGATGGCCAGGCGCTGTTGTTCGCCTCCGGACAGGGCGATTGGCAGTGCCTTCTCGCGGCCGTGCAGGCCCACTTTGTCGAGCGCGGCGAGCGCTCGCCGCTCGGCCTCCCGGTGCGGCAGGCCAACGATGGCCAGCGGCAGCATCACGTTGGCCAGCACGTTGCGGTCGAACAACAGCTTCTGGTCCTGGAAGATCAGGCCGAAGTTGCGTCTTAGGTAGGGAACGGCGCCCTTTCTGAGCGCGGCGAGATTCTGGCCGTTGACCACGATGCTGCCCGAGGTTGGCCGCTCGATGCCGGCCATCAGGCGGAACAGGGTCGATTTTCCCGCGCCCGAATGGCCGGTGATGAAGGCCATTTCGCCGTCGGCGATTTCGAAACTCACGCCGGCGAGCGCTTCCCGCCCTTCCGGATAGCGCTTGGTGAGGGCGCTCGCGACGATCATTCGAACAGCGCGTCGACGAAGTCGCGGGCGTTGAAGGGACGCAGGTCGTCGATGCCCTCGCCGACGCCGATGAAGCGGATCGGCTTCGGGCATTGGCGCGCAATGGCCGCCACCACGCCCCCCTTGGCGGTGCCGTCAAGCTTGGTCAGCACCAGGCCCGTCACGGAGATGGCCTTGTCGAAGGACTTGACCTGCTGCAGCGCGTTCTGGCCGATGTTCGCGTCGAGCACGAGCAGGGTCTCGTGCGGACCGCTGGGATCGGCTTTCTGGATTACCCGCCGCACCTTGGCGATCTCGTCCATCAGGTGCAGCTGGGTGGGCAGGCGGCCGGCCGTGTCGGCCAGTACGATGTCGATGCGGCGTGCGCGCGCGGCGTTGATGGCGTCGAAAATGACGGCGGCCGGGTCGCCCGATTCCTGGGCGATCACCGTCACGTTGTTGCGTTCTCCCCAGGTTTGCAGCTGTTCGCGCGCCGCTGCCCGGAAGGTGTCGCCGGCAGCGAGCAGGACGGATTTGCCCTGCGCCTGGAAATACTTGGCCAGCTTGCCGATCGAGGTCGTCTTGCCGGCACCGTTGACCCCCGCGATCATGATCACGAAGGGGTGGTGCGTGCCGGCATCCAAGGGCTGTTCTAGCGGCAGAAGCAGCGCGTGCAGGGCGTCCGACAGCGCCGTCTGGATCGATTCCGGCGTTTCCAGCCGATCGCGCTTGGCGCGGGCCCTCAGCTCGGCGAGCAGGTGCTGGGTGGCTTCCATTCCGACGTCGCTGGTCAGCAGCAAGGTCTCGAGTTCTTCCAGCAACTCGTCGTCGACCTTGCCACGGGAGAAAATCGACTTGAGCTTGCCGCCGAACTGTGCGCGCGTGCGCGCCAGCCCGGCTTTCAGGCGTTCGCGCCACGACGGGGCCGGTGCCGGCGGCGCGACTGGCGCGGTGGCCGCGGCCTCCGGAGCGCATTGCGTTTCCTCGGGCGGGGCGGCGGGTTTGTCCGTGGGGGCGGATTTCTTGAAGAAACCAAACATGAAGCTTCCGGGTCTCAAAGGCGTTGGCGGCGGTGGCGATGGTAAGATGCGGCCGCTGATGCAGGCTGGCGACCGCCGGCCTGCGACTGGACGAAATTCTAACAGAAGCGATACATGCCCATGCGTTACCTCCGCTGTACCGGAGCGGGGCGCATTCTTGCGCTCCTGCTTGCC
>JAPKHL010000041.1 GCA_026646875.1 Rhodocyclaceae bacterium
GGCCTCGTCCAGGACCAGCGCGCGCGCCACCGGCACGTGCGCCGGCGCGGCCTCGGGCAGACGGGCGAAACGCTGTTCGCGCAACTCGCGGGAAGCCTGGTGCACCCAGGGCTGCGCCAGGCTGAACACCGCCACCGGGACGGCAGCGATGCACAGGCCGCTGACGCCGATCCACAGCGCGACGGGAGAGGCCAGCCCCAGCAGGCGACCGAGCGCGGCATGCGCCGCAAAATAGAGGAGCGGCGCAACGGTGAACAGGGCGCCGTAATAAACGGCCAGCGCCTCCATGCCGGAAACGCCGCTGACGCGCCCGACGGCGAACGCGGACAGCAGGGCGGCCGCCAGACAGGGCAGGCTGGCGGCACGCAGCCAGGCCCAGGGCCGGGCAAGACCGCGCCCGCGAAAATGACGGCCCTCGAGAATCACCAGCAGGGTCACCAGCGCCAGGGCCAGCAGCGCCACCCCGCCCCACAGCACGCGGGCGAGCGGCTCGATCCGGCCGATCTCGGCGAGCACGCCGTTCATGCCGGTTCAGCGCTGCGCCCAGCCCCCCTGTGCGGTGCGCACCCACCAGCCGGGCCGGGCCTTGTCGATCCAGCGCTGCGCGAAGGTATTGCGGATGTCGGCCTCCCATTCGGGGTGGCCGTTGGCAACGGCGATCTCGCGATAGAGGCGGACGCGGTCGGCGTTCTCCGCGGCGACCAGGTTGCCGGCGCCGGCGCGCTGGGCGAGCGGCACCAGGTTGGCATCGCGCAGTTCGATGCGGCCATCCTGGGTGAGACCGACAGCGCCGCTGGCGAGCAGCGGCTCGAGCTGGGCGAAGCGCGCCTGCATCGAGGCGCGCACGGCAGCTACCGCCGGCGTGCTGATTTCCAGGTTGCCCTGCGCCCGCGCCGCGGGCGGCAGCGCCGCGAGCAAGGTGGCACCGAGCAGGACGGCACGCGCCAGGGTGCGCAGGGAGGCGGGCGACGAAGGGAAGACGGGACGGCTCATTGGGATGCTCCCGGTGGGGCGGCGGGGACCGGCGGACGCAGCTGCCAGACCTCGTCGATGATTTTCTCGGCCGCCTTTTCGGCGGCGGCGGCGGGGAAATAGATGTTGATCGTCACGCAGCCGGCGAGCAGCAGCGGGACGAGAGCGGGCAGCAGGACGGTGCGGCGCATGGAGCCTCCCTAGCGGATTTCCGGCTTCAGGTTGTTGCGGATCGCGCCACGCAGGCGCTCGACCAGTTCGGGCCAGTCGACGCGCCGATTGTAGCCGACGATGGAAAGCGCCGGGATGCCGCCGCCCTGCACGATCAGGAAGGGCGCGCCGCTGCCGGCCGGTACCGCCGCCTCGATGCCGCCCATCGTGCAGACGCCGCCGGCCAGGCGACAGGACAACCCGATGCGCTCATAGCCGAAATCCTCGAAGAAGCGCAGGAAGGTCCGCTGCAGCGCCGCCGATCCGCCGCCGCCGAGTGCGCCGATGTTCTGCACGGCGCGCTGGCTGATGCGGCGCGGATAGCGTCCGGGGCTGCTGACCACCCGGGCATCGAAGGCCAGCGGCTGCAGCCCGGCCATTTCCAGCCCGTGGATGTCGGCATCGATGAAGCCGGTGATGCGGCCAAAATCGTAGGTTTCGGTGAGCAGTCCGAGATCGAGGTGACGCGCCTCGATCTCGCCCGACAGACGCGGCAGCGGACCGAAGGGATCGACCAGGCGCAGGCCGGTGATGCTCAGGTAGCCGTCGAAGGCCTGGATCACCGCCGCGCCGTCCAGCGTCAGCGTGCCCGCGTCGTGCCGCAGGCGGGGCAGCGAGAAGGACAGCGTGCCGCCCAGCGCCGGCAGGTCCAGCGCCTGCGTCAGGGCGGGCAGCGAAAGCGGCGTCAGGGCCAGCCCGCCGCGCCACTGCCAGCCGCCACCGGGCGAAGCCGGGCGGGTCGCCGCCCAGTCGTCGAGCAGCAGTTCCCCGTCGAGCACGGGCACGCTGGTGCCGGCCAGATCGACGCCGTCCGGACGCACCCGCAGGGGCAGTTCGAAGCGCCCCAGCGGCAGACCGGCGAGGGTGCCGCCGCCGACCCGCAGGCGGCTTTCCCGCACGCCGTCGGCCGCCCACGCCAGGCGCCCGTCCACGCCCCGCAGCGCATGCCGGCCGGCCAGGTCGACGGCAACCTCACGCAGGGCCACGTCCAGCGTGCGCGGCGCCCCCTGCCGCCACGCGAGGTCCAGCGCGGCACCGCCGGCCAGCGTCACGGGCGGCAGCGCCCGCGCGGCGAGCAGCGGCGCAAGAAAGGTCGTGCCGACGGCGGCCAGATCGGGGAGTTCTCCCTGCAGCGTCAGCGTATCCGGCAGCGTCGCGCCGGCCGGCCAGACGCCCTGGGCGCGCAGGCTGCCACCGCCGGGCAGCGCCAGCTGCAACCGCTCCAGGCGCAGTCCGTCGGCCGCCAGCGTCCCCGTGAAGTTTGCCCGCCACGCGCCGCCGGTCAGATAGAAGGGCGCAAGGTACAGCTCGCCGCCGGTCCACGCCAGCGCCAGCTGCCCCTGCCAGGCGCCACTCTGCTGCCGCAGCGCCAGCGAGAGCGTGAGCGCCAGCCCCTCGCCGGCGCGCGTGCCGTCGGTGCTGGCGAAGCGGCCACCGGCCAGGCGCAGCTCGCCGCTCACGCGGCCGCCGCCCAGCCGCAAGCGGCCATCCAGACGGCCATCGACGCCCAGGCCGGCTATGGCCGCCGGCAGCGGCAGCAGCGCCGCCAGCCGGGCCAGGCGCACCGCCTCCAGGTCGAGCGTCCAGGCGCCGTCGCGGCCCTGCGCCAGGCGCCAGCGCTCCGCCGCGCCGCCCGCGCTCGCCGGCAGCGTCAGCTCGATTCGCCGGCCGCCATCGCGCAGCACGAAGCGCGCCGGCCAGCGCTGTCCGCCGACGCCGAGTGCGCCGTCCCGGCAATCGAGCGCCGCCGCCGTGCGCTGCAGCGCGTGACAGGACAGATGCAGGCCGTCCAGCCGGAAACCGCCGAGCGACAGCCGGCCGGCATCGATGCGGAAAGCGTCCTGCGCGTCGGCCGGCAGGACGGCGAACAGCAGCACCCAGATCATGACGATGCGAAGCATCGGGGCATTATCGGCGCATCCGGCACGACTGCGAATAGCGCGCGCGCTCCCGGAGAACGATTCGCGCCGCCTCGCGTCGAACGTGTAGGATGGCCGTATCGACATCGTGTCCGCGCAGTGTTCGAAATGGGAGGTGTGCCATGTCCAGCCCCATCGCTCTCGTTCCCATGCTCCGCTTCATTGGCGTCGCCAGTGCGCTCGGTGCGCCGCGCGGCATTTCTCCCGGCCCGGCAGCCGGTCCGCAGGCTCTGCAGCGGCAGGGGGTGGTGGCTGCGGCACGGCGCGGCGGCCTCGACGCGGCGTGGGGCGCCAGCATCGAGGCGCCTGCGGGCGCACGCTGGCCGGCGCTCGGCGCGCTACTCGGCGAAGTCGCCGCGACGGTGGCGGCCACGGTGGACAGCGGCGCCGTGCCAGTGCTCCTCGGCGGCGACCATGCCCAAGCGGCCGGCACCTGGCGCGGCGTCGGCCGCGCCCTCGGCCAGCCCCCCGGCCTGCTCTGGATCGACGCCCACCTCGACGCGCACACCCCGGCCAGCAGCCTGTCCGGCAACCCGCACGGCATGCCGCTGGCGGCACTACTCGGCGCCGGCCATCCGGCCATGGCCGGCGTCGCCGGACCACCGCTCGACCCGCACCGCGTGGCGGTAATCGGCGCGCACAGCTTCGAGCCTGCCGAGGCCGGCTTTCTCGCCGGGCGCGGCGTGACCGTCTTCGACCGCGCCGAAGTGGAACGGCGCGGTTTCGCGGCGGTGTTCGCCGAGGCCCTGACGATCGTCGGCGCGGGCGGGCAGCCGTTCGGCCTGAGCATCGATCTCGACGCGGTCGACCCGCTGCAGGCGCCCGGCGTCACCACGCCGGTTACCGGCGGCATCGACGGGGGCGAACTGTGCCGGGCGCTATCCGGCGTACTGCGCTCGCGCCAGTGCGTGGCGCTGGAAATCGTCGAATACTGCCCGCAGCACGATCCGCTCGGGCTGACCGCGCGCTTGGCGATCGATCTGGTGGAAGCGGCCTGCCTGCCGGAAGCGGCGCAGCTGCGGCAGTGGGAAACGCAATACGGTGCGCGCAACTACGCACCGCTGCCGGTGGTGCTCGCCGAAGGGCGCGGCTGCTGGCTCAGCGACCGCGACGGACAACGCTACCTCGACCTGATGTCGGCCTATTCGGCGGTCAGCTTCGGGCACGCCCACCCGCGCCTGGTCGCCGCGCTGGCGGCTCAGGCGCAGCGCCTCGCCGTCACCTCCCGCGCTTTTCACAGCGACCGCCTGCCGCTCTTCCTCAAACGCCTGACCGCGCTCACCGGCTATGCCCGCGCGCTGCCGGTCAATACCGGGCTGGAAGCGGTGGAAACAGCGATCAAGGCAGCACGCAAGTGGGCCCACAGGATCAAGGGTGTGCCCGACGGGCAGGCCGAGATCATCGCCTGCACCGGCAACTTCCACGGCCGCTCGACAACCATCGTCGGCTTTTCCTCGGAAGCCCAGTACCGCGACGGCTTCGGCCCCTTCGCCCCGGGCTTCCGCCTGATTCCGTACGGCGACGCGGCCGCGCTGGCGGCGGCGATCACGTCGCGCACGGCGGCCTTCCTCGTCGAACCGATCCAGGGCGAGGGCGGCATCGTGCTGCCCCCGCCCGGCTACCTCGCCGCCTGCGCCGAACTCTGTCGCCGCCACGACGTGCTGCTGATCGCCGACGAGGTGCAGACCGGCCTGGGCCGCACCGGCCACCTGCTGGCCTGCCAGCACGAGGATGTGCGCCCGGACGGCGTGATTCTCGGCAAGGCGCTCGGCGGCGGCCTGCTGCCGGTTTCCGCCTTCCTCGCCGACGAGCACGTGATGCAGGTGTTCACCCCCGGCGACCACGGCTCGACCTTCGGCGGCAACGCACTGGCGGCGGCAGTGGCGCTGGAGGCGCTCGACCTCCTGATCGACGAGGAACTGGTCGCGCACTCGGCCGAACTCGGCGAATGGATGCTGGACCGTCTGCGCGCGCTGGCCGTGGCGCACGGCGGTCTGATCCGCGGCGTGCGCGGACGCGGCCTGTTCGCCGGCATCGAGGTCGATCCGGCCCGGGTCAACGCGCGCCGGCTGGCCGAGGCGCTGGCCCGGCGCGGCGTGCTGACCAAGGACACGCACGACACCGTGCTGCGCCTGGCGCCGCCGCTGACCATCACGCGCGACGAGCTGGCCTGGGGGCTGGCGCGCATCGACGAAGTATTCGCCGATGCCGGCCGCCGCCTGCCGCGTGCCGCCTGAGCGCGGAAGTCCGGAGGAGCGCGCCATGCGCCACGCCTTGCTGCTCGACGCCCTGTTCGAGCGCCTCGGGATCGCCGAACTGAATCCCGCCGCAGCCCTCGGCGATGGCTCGTGGCGCGACGGCGCCGGCGGCTTCGCCTCGATCGATCCGGCCAGCGGCGAGCCGCTGGCGATGGTCGCGCGCGCCACCCAGGACGACTACGAAGCAGCGGTCGCCGCCGCGCTGCGCGCCTTCCGCCGCTGGCGCGAGGTGCCGGCACCGCAGCGCGGCCTCTTCGTGCGCGCGCTGGCCGAGGCGCTGCGCGCGCGCAAGGCCGATCTCGCCACGCTGATCACGCTCGAGGTCGGCAAGATTCGCAGCGAGGCCGAGGGCGAGGTGCAGGAGATGATCGACATCGCCGATTTCGCCGTCGGCCTGTCGCGCCGCCTCGAGGGCAGCATGCTCCCCTCGGAACGCCCGCAGCACCGCCTGTTCGAGCAGTGGCACCCGCTCGGTCCGGTAGCGCTGGTCACCGCCTTCAACTTCCCGGCCGCAGTGTGGGCCTGGAACGCCATGATCGCCGCTGTCTGCGGCGACAGCGTGGTGTGGAAACCGAGCCCCAGAGCGCCGCTCACGGCGATCGCCGTGCAGCGCATCGTCGATACGGTGGCGGCGGAGCACGATGCCGCCGGCGTGTGCACCCTGCTGCTCTCGGACGAGGTCTGGCCGGTCGTCCACCTGGCCGCCGATCACCGCCTGCCGCTGCTGTCTTTCACCGGCTCGACGGCGGTGGGGAGGCATCTGGCGCCGATCGTCGCCGGCCGCTTCGGGCGCTGCCTGCTCGAATGCTCGGGTAACAACGCGGTGATCGTCGACGAGAGCGCCGATCTCGATCTCGCGCTACCGGCCATCGTCTTCGGCGCGATCGGAACGGCCGGACAGCGGTGCACGACGACCCGACGCCTGCTGGTACACCGCCGCCGGCAGGACGAGTTGGTGGAGCGGTTGCGCCATGCCTACGCGCAGGTGCGCATCGGCGATCCGCTCGATTCCGAAACCCTGCTCGGCCCGCTGATCGACGAGGAGGCGCGGCGCGGCTTCGAGAACGCAGTGCACGAGACGCTCGTCGCCGGCGGCACGCTGCTGGCCGGCGGCAAGGCCCTGGCCGGGCACGGTTTCTTCGTCGAACCGACGCTGATCGCCGCAGCCAACGACTGGCCGGTGGTGCAGCGCGAAACCTTCGCGCCGATCCTGCACGTGATCGGCTGCGCCAGCCTGGACGAGGCGATCCGCCTGAACAATGCGGTGCCGCAGGGCCTTTCTTCGGCCCTGTTCACCCTCGACCTGCGCCATGCCGAGCGTTTCATCGCGGCCTCCGGCAGCGACTGCGGCATCGCCAACATCAACGTCGGCACTTCGGGCGCCGAGGTCGGCGCAGCCTTCGGCGGCGAGAAGGATACCGGCGGCGGCCGCGAGGCCGGTTCGGACGCCTGGAAGGCCTACATGCGTCGGCAGGCGACGACGATCAACCGTGGCCGCACACTGCCGCTGGCGCAGGGCATCGTCTTCGCCGCTCCCGGCGATGGCGCCGTCAAGCGCGGCGCGCAGGGACCGTAAACCTTTTCGGGAGAGCACGCTCTAACCAGCAAGGGGACACCCCACGGCACCGCCCACGCGCAAGGAGGAACCGCCATGTCGATCTTCGCCCGCTACCAGGGTCGCTACGAGGCCTCGCAGGAAGAGGAGATGTCGCTGCAGGAGTATCTCGACCTGTGCCGGCGCGACCGCCACGCCTACGCCAGCGTCGCCGAGCGCATGCTGCTGGCCATCGGCGAGCCCGAGCTCGTCGATACGCGCAGCGATCCGCGCCTGTCGCGCATCTTCGCCAACAAGATGGTCAAACTCTATCCGGCCTTCCGCGACCTCTACGGCATGGAGGAGGTGATCGAGAACATCGTTGCCTATTTCCGCCACGCGGCGCAGGGCCTCGAGGAGAAGAAGCAGATCCTCTACCTGCTCGGCCCGGTCGGCGGCGGCAAATCCTCGCTCGCCGAGAAGCTCAAGTACCTGATCGAACGCGTACCCTTCTATGCGATCAAGGGCTCGCCGGTGCACGAATCTCCGCTCGGCCTGTTCAAGCCCGAGGAGGACGGCCCGCTGCTCGAGGACGACTACGGCATCCCGCGCCGCTACCTGTCGACGATCATGAGTCCGTGGGCGGTCAAGCGGCTGCATGAGTTCGGCGGCGACATCACCCGCTTCCGCGTGGTCAAGCTGCGCCCCTCGGTGCTTTCGCAGATCGCCGTCTCGAAGACCGAGCCGGGCGATGAAAACAACCAGGACATTTCGTCGCTGGTGGGCAAGATCGACATCAGGAAGCTCGAGACCTTCTCGCAGAACGATCCGGATGCGTATTCCTACTCCGGCGGCCTCTGCCTCGCCAATCGCGGCATCCTCGAGTTCGTCGAGATGTTCAAGGCACCGATCAAGGTTCTGCACCCGCTGCTGACCGCGACGCAGGAGCAGAACTACAAGGGCACCGAGGGCTTCGGCGCGATCCCCTTCGACGGGCAGATCCTCGCCCACTCGAACGAGGCGGAGTGGCTGGCCTTCAAGAACAACCGCAACAACGAGGCCTTCCTCGACCGTATCTACATCGTCAAGGTGCCCTACTGCCTGCGCGTCACTGACGAGATCCACATCTACGAGAAGCTGGTGGACAACTCCTCGCTGGCGCAGGCGCCCTGCGCGCCGGACACGCTGCGCATGCTGGCGCAGTTCTCGATCCTCTCGCGCCTGAAGGAGCCGGAGAACTCGAGCATCTTCTCGAAGATGCGCGTCTACGACGGCGAGAACCTCAAGGACACCGACCCCAAGGCCAAGAGCTATCAGGAATACCGCGACTACGCCGGGGTCGACGAGGGGATGACCGGGCTATCGACACGCTTCGCCTTCAAGATCCTCTCGAAGGTCTTTAACTTCGACCACCGGGAGGTTGCCGCCAACCCGGTGCACCTCATGTACGTGCTCGAGCAGCAGATCGAGCAGGAACAGTTCGCCCCCGAGGTCGAGGAGAAATACCTGCGCTACATCAAGGAATTCCTCTCGCCGCGTTATGCCGAATTCATCGGAAAGGAGATCCAGACCGCCTACCTGGAGTCGTACAGCGAGTACGGTCAGAACATCTTCGACCGCTACGTCACCTACGCCGACTTCTGGATCCAGGATCAGGAATTCCGCGACCCGAACACCGGCGAGATCCTCGACCGCGGCGCGCTCAACGACGAGCTGGAAAAGATCGAGAAGCCGGCCGGCATCTCCAACCCGAAGGATTTTCGCAACGAAGTGGTCAACTTCGTGCTGCGCGCCCGCGCCAAGCACGACGGCCACAACCCGGGCTGGACCTCGTACGAGAAGCTGCGCGCGGTGATCGAGAAAAAGATGTTCTCCAACACCGAGGAGCTGCTGCCGGTCATCTCGTTCAACACCAAGGCCAGCGCCGACGAACAGAAGAAACACCAGGACTTCGTGAACCGGATGATCGCCAAGGGCTATACCGAGAAGCAGGTGCGCCTGCTCTGCGAGTGGTACCTGCGCGTGCGTAAATCTTCGTGAGGAGAAAGGAGGGAGGAGTGGGGAGCCACACCGAGGGCACCGGCAGGAAGAGCGACTCGCACTTTCCGCCCCACCCCTCACTCCTCACTGGATCATGACCGTCCGCATCGTCGACCGGCGTTTCGACAGCAAGAACAAGAGCTCCGTCAACCGCAGCCGCTTCATCCGCCGCTTCAAGGGGCAGATTCGCAAGGCGGTGGCCGAGGCCATCGGCAAGCGCGGCATCCGCGACATCGAGCGCGGCGAGAAGATCGGCATCCCCGGCGGCGACATCGCCGAGCCGCAGTTCACGCACGGCCCCGGCGGCGTGCGGCGCAGCGTCAACCCGGGCAACGACCGCTTCAGTACCGGCGACCGCATCGACCGGCCACCGGGCGCCGCCGGCGGCCAGGGCGGCAGCGGCCAGGCCAGCCCGGAGGGCGAGAGCCTCGATGATTTCGTGTTCACCCTGACGCGCGACGAATTCCTCGACATCTTCTTCGACGAACTGGCGCTGCCCAACCTCGTCAAGCGCCAGCTGGCGCGCATCGACGAATACAAGCGCGTCCGCGCCGGCTACACGCAGAGCGGCGTGCCGACCAACATCAATCTCGGACGCACGATGCGCGGCGCGGCCGGCCGGCGGATCGCCGTCGGTGGCCCGCACGCGGCGCAGCTGCGCGCGCTCGAGGCCGAGTTGCGCGAGTTGCGCGAAACGCGGCCCGAGGACGATCCGGAGGTCGTCCGCCTGCGCCGCGAGATCGCCCGCCTGCGCGCGCGCCTCGAAGCGATTCCCTTCATCGACACCTTCGACCTGCGCTACAACAACCGCATCCGCGTGCCGCAGCCGACGACACAGGCGGTAATGTTCTGCCTGCTCGACGTTTCCGGCTCGATGGACGAGGCGCGCAAGAGCATCGCCAAGCGCTTCTTCATGCTGCTCTACCTCTTCCTGAACCGGAACTACGAACACATCGAGGTGGTCTTCATCCGCCACCACACGGTGGCCAGCGAGGTCGACGAGGAGGATTTCTTCACCTCGCGCGAATCGGGCGGCACGGTGGTCTCCAGCGCACTCGAGCTGATGCGGCGCATCGTCGCCGAGCGCTTCCCGAGCAGCCTGTGGAACATCTACGGCGCGCAGGCCTCGGACGGCGACAACTGGAACGACGACTCGCCGCGCTGCCGCGAGCTGATCGAGTCGTCGATCCTGCCCTGCTGCCAGTATTTTGCCTACATCGAGATCACCGAGGGCGAGCCGCAGAACCTGTGGCGCGAGTACGAGAAGCTGCAGGCCGCACATCCGGGCCGTTTCGCCATGCAGCGCATCGGCACGCCGGCCGACATCTATCCGGTGTTCCGCGATCTCTTCAGGCAACGCCTGCCGGAGGTGAGCTGATGCGCAAGCGCCCCCCCCTGCCCGCCGGTTCCGAATGGAGTGTCGAGGCGATCGCCGCCTACGATGCGGAAATCGGCCGCGTCGCCGCCGGCTACCGGCTCGACGGTTACCGCCACCAGATCGAGATCATCAGCGCCGAGCAGATGATGGACGCCTACGCCTCGATCGGGATGCCCGTGTATTACAACCACTGGTCCTTCGGCAAGCACTTCCTGGCCACCGAGAACCGCTACCGGCGCGGCCAGATGGGGCTGGCCTACGAGATCGTGATCAACTCCGATCCCTGCATCGCCTACCTGATGGACGAGAACACCCTGCCCATGCAGGCGCTGGTGATCGCGCACGCAGCCTACGGCCACAACTCCTTCTTCAAGGGCAACCACCTGTTCAAGCAGTGGACCAGCGCCGACGCGATCATCGACTACCTCGTCTTCGCCCGCCACTACATCGCCGAATGCGAGGAGCGGCACGGCGTCGAGGCCGTCGAGCGCATCCTCGATGCCTGCCATGCGCTGCTCAATGTCGGCGTGGACCGCTACAAGCGCTCGCCGAAGCTGTCGCTGAGCAAGGAAACGCTGCGCCAGAAGGAACGCGAGGCCTACCTGCAGGCACAGGTCAACGATCTCTGGCGCACCCTGCCGCCACACCTCGAGCGCGCCGAACGGCACGAGGAGGAGCGCTTCCCGCCCGAACCGGAAGAGAACCTCCTGTACTTCATCGAGAAAAACGCGCCGCTGCTCGAACCCTGGCAACGCGAGGTGGTGCGCATCGTGCGCAAGATCGGCCAGTATTTCTACCCGCAGCGGCAGACGCAGGTGATGAACGAGGGCTGGGCCTGCTTCTGGCACTACACGCTGCTCAATACCCTGTACGACGAGGGCGCGCTGTCCGACGGCTTCATGCTTGAATTCCTGCAGTCGCACACCAACGTGGTCTACCAGCCGCCCTACCACAGCCCCTGGTATTCAGGAATCAACCCCTACGCACTCGGCTTCGCCATGTGGCGCGACCTGCGCCGCATCTGCGAGACCCCCGATGCCGAGGACCGCGCGTGGTTCCCGGAGATCGCCGGCAGCGACTGGCGCGAAACCTTCGAATTCGCGATGCAGAACTTCAAGGACGAGAGTTTCATCGCACAGTACCTCTCGCCGCGCCTGATGCGCGAGTTCCGGCTGTTCACCGTGCTCGACGACGACAGCCGCGACAAGCTCGAGGTCGAGGCGATCCACGACGAATCGGGCTATCGCGCCCTGCGCCGCCAGCTGGCCGAGCAGTACGACCTCGGCAGCCGCGAACCCAATCTGCAGGTCTGGAACGTCGACCTGCGCGGCGACCGCTCGCTGACGCTGCGGCACTTCCCGCACCAGCGCCGGCCGCTCGGCGACTCGCACCTGGCGGTACTCGAGCACCTCGCCTGTCTGTGGGGATTCACCGTGCGCATCGAGGAACAGACCGCCGACGGCCAGGGCCGCCTGATCGCCGAGCGCAAGTGCGAGAAACGCCGGCGCACCGGGACGTGAAGCGCGGCGCGATGACTGGCAGAATGACGGTCTTCCGCCGGCCACGCCGGCACCGGAACATCCCATGCTCGCTGCCCTGACGCTGCTCCTGCTCTGCCAGCTGGCCGGAGAAATCCTCGTCCAGCTCCTGGCCCTGCCCGTGCCCGGGCCGGTGCTCGGCCTCGTCCTGCTGTTCGCCGGCCTCGCCGCGCGCGGCCGCATCGACGCCCCGCTGCGCGATACGGCCAACACCCTCCTGCAGCACCTTTCTCTGCTCTTCGTTCCGGCCGGCGCCGGGGTGATGATCCACGCCGCGCGCGTCGCCGACGAGTGGCTGCCGCTGACCCTCGCGCTGCTCGGCAGCACCCTGCTGTCGATGGCGGTGACCGCCCTCTGCCTGAAATTCCTCCTGCGGCGCCGGAACGCGGGGAGCCCCCGCCCATGAACCTCGCCCCCCGCCTCGGCGAAATCTGGGTCTATCTGTCGGCGACACCGCTGCTCGGATTGACGCTGACCCTGCTCGCCTACCAGTTCGCCTTCTGGTGCTACCGGCGCAGCGGCGGCAGCCCGCTGGCCAATCCGGTGGCCATCGCGGTGGCCATCGTCGTCGCGCTGCTGTCGCTGACCGGCACGCCCTACGCCACCTACTTCGAGGGGGCGCAATTCGTCCATTTCCTGCTCGGTCCGGCCACCGTGGCGCTCGCCGTGCCGCTCTACACGCAACTGCCGCGCCTGCGGCGGATGGCCATGCCGCTGCTGGTGGCCCTGCTCGCCGGCTCGCTGACCGCCGCCGCCTCGGCGGTGGCGATCGGCTGGGCGCTCGGCGCCTCGCCGGAATCGATCCGCTCGCTGGCGCCCAAGTCGGTGACCACGCCGATCGCCATGGGCATCGCCGAGAAGATCGGCGGCCTGCCCTCGCTGACCGCCGTGCTGGTGGTCACCACCGGCATCGTCGGCGCCGTGGCGGCGCGCCTGCTGCTCAACGCCCTGCGCATCGACGATCACGCCGTGCGCGGTTTCGCCGTCGGCACCGCCGCGCACGGCATCGGCACCGCCCGCGCCTTCCAGGTGAGCGAGGAGGCCGGCGCCTTCTCCGCCCTCGCCATGTGCCTCAACGGTGTCGCCACGGCCCTGCTGCTGCCGCTGCTGTTCCGCGCCCTGGGCCCGTGAGCTGTCTGTCCCCGCGATGCCGCCGTCCGCCCCCCGCCCCCGTCTGGTTTCTCCGCGGCCGACCGCAACGCCGGCGCACGCGCCGGCACGCTCGCGGTTGCCGCACTATCTCGCCCTCGCCTACACCGGCCTGATCGTCTACGCCAGCCTGCATCCCTTCGCCGGCTGGCGCGATCTCGGTCTCTCGCCCTTTGCCTTCCTCGACGCCGGCTGGCCGCGCTACTGGACCGCCTTCGACCTGACGATCAACGTGCTCGCCTACCTGCCGCTCGGCTTCCTGCTGACGCTGACGCTGCGCCGCCTGCCCGGCCGCGCCAGTGCGCCGCTCGCAGCGCTGCTGCTCGGCGCGCTGACCAGCCTCTCGCTCGAATGCCTGCAGACCTGGCTGCCCACGCGCGTCCCCTCCAATCTGGATCTCGCCTGCAACACCCTGGGCAGCGGCTTCGGTGCGCTGCTCGCGCTGCGCCACGGCGAGCGCTTCTTTTCCCGCGCTGCCGCGCTGCAGCGCGCCCTGCTGGCACCGCTGCCGCACGCCGAGGCTGGGCTCGTCCTGCTCGGCCTGTGGCTGCTCACCCAGCTCTCGCCGGAAACCCTGCTCTTCGGCGCCGGCGACCTGCGCCACCTGATCGGCCTGCCGGCGACCGTGCCCTACGCCGCGCAGTCCTTCTTCGTCAGCGAGACGGTGATCATCGTGTGCAACACGCTGGCCATCGGTCTGATCGCGCGCACCCTGCTCGCCGGCCGCTTCCCGCCGCAGCTGGTGCTGCCCGCCTTCTTCGCACTGGCCCTCGTCGTGCGCACGCTCGCCGCCGCGCTGCTGGTCACGCCGCAGAACGCGCTGGCCTGGCTCACCCCCGGTGCCGGGCTGGGCCTGCTGATCGGCGGCCTGGTGCTGACCCTGACCCTGCTGCTGCCGCCCGCGCCGCGCATCGCGCTGGCCGGGCTGGCGCTGATGGCCGGCACGGTGCTGGTCAACCTGACGCCGCCCAACCCCTATTCCGCCGCCGCCGCGGCTCTCTGGCGGCAGGGGCACTTCCTCAACTTCAACGGTCTCACCCGCCTCGCCGCAAGCCTCTGGCCCTTCCTCGCCCTGCCCTACCTGACCCTCCTCGGACGGCGGCTGTAGGAAAAAACTCAGCCCCCGGACTCCGTCGCAGGCAGGTCGCGGACATCGAGTTTCGCCGCGGTGCGCGCCACCACCTCGGCAACGCTCACCTCCGGCGCGACTTCCCGCAGAACCAGGCCGGCAGGCGTCACGTCGATCACCGCGAGATCGGTGATGATGCGGTCGACGACGCCCTGCCCGGTCAACGGGAGGGTGCATGCCGGAAGCAGCCGCGCCGCGTCGGCGCCCAAGGCCCCCCTGACCGTGTGTTCCATCAGGATCACGACCCGGCGCGCCCCGGCCACGAGATCCATGGCGCCGCCCATCCCCTTCACCATCTTGCCGGGGATCATCCAGTTGGCGAGATCGCCGGTTTCGCTGACCTGCATCCCGCCGAGGATCGCCAGATCCATCCGCCCGCCCCGGATCATGGCGAAGGCCTCGGCGGAACTGAACACCGAGGCCCCCGGCAGCGCGGTCACCGTCTGCTTGCCGGCGTTGATGAGATCCGGATCGACCTCCGCCTCGACGGGAAAGGGGCCGATGCCAAGCAGGCCGTTCTCGGAGTGCAGCCAGACGTTGCGTTCCGGGGAAACATGGCTGGCGACCCGGGTCGGCAGGCCGATGCCCAGATTCACATAGGCGCCGTCGCCGATCTCGCGGGCGGCCCGGGCGGCCATCTCGTCATGCGACCAGGGCATGCGCGCACTCCTTTCCGCTGTCGCTGAGCGTGCGTTTTTCCACCCGCTTCAGCGGGTCCGGGTTGTGCACCAGGCGATGCACGAAAACGCCCGGCAAATGCACGCTGTCCGGATCGATTTCTCCGTTGTCGACCAGATGCTCGACCTCGGCCACCGTGATCCGGCCGGCCATGGCGCACAGGGGATTGAAATTCCTCGCCGTGCGCCGGAAGACGAGATTGCCGGCCCGGTCGCCCTTCCAGGCCCGGATCAAGGCCACGTCGGCCACCAGCGCCCGTTCCAGCAGATAGCCCTCGCCGTCGAACCAGCGCAGTTCCTTGCCCCGGGCCACGACCGTGCCGACCCCGGTGCGGGTGAAGAAGGCCGGAATTCCGGCACCCCCGGCGCGCAGCTTCTCGGCGAGCGTCCCCTGCGGCGTCAGCTCGAGCTCCAGTTCACCGGCCAGGTACTGCCGCTCGAACTCGCGGTTCTCGCCGACGTAGGAGGCAATCATCTTCCGGATCCGCCGCGCGGCGAGGAGCTTGCCGAGACCGACATCGTCCACGCCGGCATTGTTCGAGATGACGGTCAGCCGGCCGACTCCGGCCGCGTGCAGCGCATCGATCAGCAGCTCCGGAATTCCGCACAGTCCAAAACCGCCGACAGCGATGGTCTGGCCGTCGGCGACGATCCCGGCGAGGGCGGCCCCGGCCGAGGCCCATGATTTCGTCATTGCCACGCTCCTAGGCCGTTCCGTCGACGAAATGCGTCGCGCCGGTCTTGTCGACGAGCACGATGTCCACCCGCCAGTCCCGCGCGATGGCGCCGGCCGCCCGCACGCCGTCGACGAACGCCACCTTCGCCAGCGCGTCCGCAAGCGCGCAGCTCGGCGCCGCAACGGTGACGCTGGCGAGTTCGGCGGGGGAATAGCCGCGTCGCGGATCGAAGATGTGGTGATGACGGAGATCGTCGCTGAACGCGCTTTCATTGTCGGCCGAGGTGGCCACGCCGCGCCCCCCGACGACGAGGCGCGCAACCCTCCCGGCCGGATTGCGCGGATCGGCGACACCGACGATCCACGGCCGCTGCGCCGGCGACTGTCCGAGCGCCGACCATTCTCCGGTGTTGATCAGCGCGTGCTCGATCCCGGCACGCTGCAACTGTGCGCGCACCGCATCGGCCGCGTAGCCCTGCGCAATGCCGTTGAGCGTCACGCCCATGCCGGGACGCAGGAAGCGGATGCGCGCCGGATCGACCTCCAGCGCCGCCCAGCCGACCCGTTCCCGGGCCGCGCGCACCTCCGCCGGCGTCGGCAGGCGTCCCTGCCCGCGCGCCGTGGCGAAGGCCTGCCAGAGCGGCTGCACGGTCACGTCGAAACTGCCTGCGCTGCGCGCCGAAACCGCCTGTGCGATCTGCAGCACGGCGAGGAGATCGGCCGGCGGATCGCGCAGCACGCCGTCGCGATTCAAGCGGCTGAGCGCGCTGTCGGCGCGGAACAGGCTCATCTGCGCCTCGATGCGGCGGATCGTCGCGACGGCCCCGTCGAGGGCCCGCTCGGCCAGCACGCCATCGGGATGGGCGGCGCGCAGGGACAGCGTGCTGCCGAAACCGAGCAGCAGGCGTTCCCGCCAGGGCGTTGCCGGAACCACCGTGCGGCCCGTCGCGGCGCCCGTCAGCGCGAGCCCCGCGCCCAGGGCGGCCAGCGCGCCGGCGCCCAGCGACGCCTGCAACCATCTTCTGCGTTTCATGCGGGTTCTCCCTCGCGTGCGATTTCAATGATGGGGATCACGGCGGCCGGATGCGCCGCGTGCGCCTCCGGCCCCTTCTTGCGCTCGAGGATGCGCGGCACGCACAGCTGGTCGCTCTGCAGGATGACCACGCAATCGAGGCACTGGAAGCATTCTTCGTAGTGGATCGCACCGTTGCGGTGGATGGCCTGGTAGCGGCAGTCGTTCCAGCAGCGCTGGCAGGGCTTGCCGCATTCGGCGCGGCGCGTCAGCCAGTCGAGGCGCCGGAAGCGTCCGAGGATCGCCAGGCCGGCGCCCAGCGGACACAGGTAGCGGCAGTAGCCCTTGTAGACCACGGTCCCGGACAGGATGACGATCGCCGCCCAGAGCACGTAGGGCCATGCCCGGTCGAAGAGCAGCGTGATGCTGGTCTTGAACGGCTCGATCTCGACCACCCGGGCAGTCCAGGCGGCGGACCCCAGCGCGGTGCCGAGAATCAGGGCGAGCACGCCATGCTTGAGCCACTTGAGCCGGGCATCGAGCCGCGGGGACAGGCGGATCTGGCGGATGCGCAGGGCGCGCGCCAGGGGTTCGACGAGCTCCTGCAGCGCGCCGAAGGGGCACAGCCAGCCGCAGAAGGTGCCGCGCCCCCAGAGCACGAGGGTCAGCAGGACGAAACCCCAGAGCACGACCGTCGGCGGATCGTAAAGGAAGAAGCCGGGGCTGCGCCCCTCCGCGATGGCCTGGACCAGGGCCGTGAGGTTGACGATCGACAGTTGCCCCTGCGCGTACCACCCGATGAAGACCAGGGTGAACAGCAGGAAGGCGATGCGGAAGCGCCGGGTGTTGCGGGCGTCGAGCGCCAGCCTTTCCTGCCGCCACAGAACGACGAAAAGCAGGAGCAGGGCAGCGCCGAGGACGGCCAGTTCGGGGGCCCGGTCGAGCCACATCGAATGCCAGGTCTTCTCGTCCGGTGCCGCAGCGACGAAGTAGGTCTCGGGCACCCGTGCCTGGAAGCCGAAGCTCCTGACCACCCGCTCCGGGTAGAACTGCCCCTTGCTGCGCATCACCGCCAGCGAGAAATCGAGCGGCTGGGCGATGTCCAGTCCGGCCGGTGCGATCACCCGGAAGACGCGCCATTCGGCATCCCGCAGCGCGGCCGGGAGGCGGAGCTTGTATTCCGGCGCAAGCAGTTCGAGGCTCTCCGAGAGGTCGAGGTCGCGTATCTCGATCGGCAGTTCCCCCTGGTGCAGCGTCAGCCGTCCGGGCACGCTGGCCCGCACGAAGTCGCTGCCGAGGAAGGAGTACGGCCCCCGTCCGACCACCAGCAGGGCGTGATCGCCGGGATCGAGGCGCTGCTGGAGGTAATCCCAGGCCGCCGGATGCAGCAGGTTGCGCCCGACCGCCGGCAGCCCGAGGTGTGCGACATGCAGTTCGATGAATTCGTCGTCCGGGTGCGCGGCGACCGCCGCATCCTGCCCGGCGCCCACCGTGTCGGCAAAAGCGGCCTCGATCTCGCGGTTGCCGATCGCCTTGCGCGTGATCAGGCCGGCGCGCACCAGTCCGTCCCAGTCCAGCGGCTGGAAGACCTCGGGCCGGATCCGCGCCACCAGATCGGGGTCGCGCCCCTGCGCGAAGCCCAGCCGGGCGCGCGCCACCTTCAGCGCGGCCGCAAGCAGCGACTGGTTGAGAATCCGGATCGACGCGGTGGCCTTCGCCACGCCATCGAGGTAGGCGACCGAATGCCCTTGCCGCTCGCCGCGATCGATGCTCGTCCCGATCCGGATGTTCTGCGTCAGCGAGATGCCGCGATACTGCTCGACGAAACGCGCCAGCGGTTCGGGCCCCAGCCCGTCGACGAAGACCGGTTCATGCTGGGAAAGCACCCGCACGTCGATGAATTTTCCCTTCGCGTCGAGCGCCACCAGCAGGTTGAACGGCGTCCCGGAAAATCCGGGAATCGGCGCCAGATCGATCGATTCGAAGACGTATGCGATCAGCGGCGTCTCCGTGCCCTCCTGCTTGAAGATCGGCCAGACCGGCAGATCGGCCTCCTTCTCGCCGACGATCAGCGGCGAGGGGAACGCCAGGCGCATCGCCTCGCGATCCATCACGCCGGCCCGTGCCGGCTGCGCCAGCAAGGCCAGCAGCGCCGCCAGCGCCAGCAGCGCGCGGAACGCCGCGCCCGCCGGGAAGATGCGCCCGCCGCGCATCATTGCGCGGACGCCGCCACGGCGGCGTCCGCCTCCCGCAGCACGGTGGCGAACGTGGCGAAGGCATTGAGCGCGGCCGGAAAACCACTATAGACCGAGGTCATCATCAGCACCTCGGTCAACTCCTCGCGGCTGCAGCCGACCTTGAGCGCCGCGTGCAGGTGCAGCCTGAGCTGCGGCTGCGCGTGGCCGAGCGCGGCAATCGCGGAGACGATCGCCAGCTCCCGCCGGCGGCTGTCCAGCGAGGGGCGCGAGTAGACATCCCCGAACGGGAATTCGACCAGGTAATTCGCGAAATCCGGGGAAACCCCGTGCAGCTCGCGATAGAACTGCTGCAGGATCCCGTTGTCGATCTCGACGATCTTCTGCCATCCGGATGCGAACCGGCTGCTCCGCTCCTGCACCTGCACGGAAGCGCTCATTGAATTCTCCTGAAACGCACGCGGCATGCCAGAGAAACGGCCTTGCGGGAAGCGCGGGAAAAATTCCCACGGCATGGGATTTGCTGCCCCTGGAATTTAAGCTATTCGCACAGACAGGAGGTCCGTGATGGCGACAAGGCCAAAACGCAAGGTTTATGACCCGGAGTTCAAGGCGCGCATCGGCATCGAGGCCTTGCAGGGCGAGCACTCGATCGGAGAGATCGCGCGCCGGCACGGGATCCACGCGATGCAGATCCGGCAGTGGCGGAAGCGGATACTGGACGCCGCCGGCACGCTCTTCGACGTCCGCCGGGGGCCGAAGCCGCGCCCGGAAGCAGCCCCGGCGAGATACCGGCAGGCCCTGTGCTGCAACCTAATCCCCGCGTGCGTCCACCGCCGGGGGAGACGCTGCGCCGCGCACCTGGAAGCCGCGCTGAATACCGAGATCAAATGAATATTGCATATTAAATGCACACGCCGCGCCAATTTGTCACACCGGCTGCTGCGCAATGAAGCGCGTTCCCGTCGGGGCGCGCGCAACGGTAGAATCCGTAACCGGACCCCCGGCGCGGCCACGCGCTTCCCCCGGCCCGCTCGCCCCCTTCAGGAGTTTCCGATGAATCACTTCAAACACCACGTCTTCTTCTGCTGCAATCAGCGCGGCGAAGGGGAAACCTGCTGCAACGCCCTTGGCGCGACGGACATGCAGACCTACGCCAAGGACCGGATCGCCGCGCTCGGCCTGAAGGGCAAGGGCAAGGTGCGCATCAACAAGGCCGGCTGCCTCGACCGCTGCGACGAGGGCCCGGTGCTCGTCGTCTATCCGGAGGGCGTCTGGTATACCTACGTCGACCGCGAGGACGTCGAGGAAATCATCCAGGAACACCTGGTGAACGGCCGCGTCGTCGAGCGCCTGCGGATCTGAGCGGCGATGAGGCTCAACGAGGAAAGGATCGCCATCGACGGCCCGGTCGGCGCCATCGAGATGATCGTCGAGAATCCCGGCGCACCGCGCGGCATCGCGCTGATCTGCCACCCGCATCCGCTGTTCGGCGGCGCCAACACCAACAAGGTGGCGCAGACGCTGGCGCGCACCTTCGCGCGCATGGACTACGTGGCGCTGCGTCCGAACTTCCGTGGTGTCGGCAGCAGTGCCGGCACGCACGACGAGGGACGCGGCGAGACCGAGGACATGCTTGCCGTGCTGGCCGACGCGAAATGCCGCTACGGGGACCTGCCGGTGGCGCTCGCCGGCTTCTCCTTCGGCGCTTTCGTGCAGACGCGCGTGGCCCGGGCGCTGGCCGAAGCCAACCACCCGGCGCAACGCCTGGTGCTGGTCGGCACCGCCGCCGGCTTCGTCGAGGGTACGCGCAGCTACGATACCGAGGCCGTGCCCGGCGACACCATCGTCATCCACGGCTCGGCCGACGAGACGGTGCCGCTGGCCAATGTGCTGGCCTGGGCCGAACCGCTCGAGCTGCCGGTGGTGGTGGTGCCCGGCGCCGACCATTTCTTCCACCGCCGCCTGCATGTCATCCGCGAGATCGTCACGCGTGCCTGGCGCCACTGAGTGCCGCGCCCCGCGCGCGCTGGCGGCCATTCTTCCGGCCCTCGTGCTGGCGGGCCTGACGGCCTGGCCCGCACCGGGCGACGCCGGTCCGCTGCGCGAGCGGCTCGCTACGCGCCAGGCAGCCGCCACCGACGACGATGCCGATGAGGTGCAAGGCGCCCGCTTTCCTCTGCCGGAGGGCATCGTGCTGCACGCCGACCAGGCCTACGGCACGCATCCGCGCCAGCGCTTCGACGTCTATGCGCCAGCCGACGCCCGCCAGGCACCGCTCCTGCTGCTCATACACGGCGGCGGCTGGCGGCGTGGCGACAAGGGATTGCGCACGCTCCTGGAGCACAAGCTGAAACGCTGGGTGCCGCGCGGCTTCATCGTCGTTTCGGCGAACTACCGGCTGGTGCCCGACGCCGACCCGGTCGAACAGGCACAGGATCTGGCGCGCGCCCTGGCAGCCGTACAGACGCGCGCGGCGACCTGGGGCGGCGATGGCCAGCGGGTGATCCTGATCGGCCACTCGGCCGGTGCCCACCTCGCTGCGCTGCTCTCGGCCGATCCCGCCCGCGCTGCGGCCGTCGGTGTCCGCCCCTGGCTGGGCAGCGTGCTGCTCGATTCGGGCGCGCTCGACGTGCCCGGCATCCTGGGCGCCCGCCACCTCCCCCTCTACGACCGCGCCTTCGGCGCGGACCCGGCGCGCTGGCAGGCGGCTTCGCCCTACCATGCGCTGGGGCCAGCGGCACGACCGATGCTGGCGGTGTGCTCGACGCAGCGTGCCGCGCCCTGCCCGGAGGCCGAGCGTTTCGCCGTCGCCGCGCGTGCGCATGGCGTGCGCGTCGACATCCGCCG
Organism: Rhodocyclaceae bacterium; assembly: GCA_026646875.1. GTDB lineage: Bacteria > Pseudomonadota > Gammaproteobacteria > Burkholderiales > Rhodocyclaceae > 66-26. Next base: position 21,538 of record JAPKHL010000041.1, read on the forward strand.
CGAGGACCGCTCGCACCGCGACATCAACCGACTGCTCGGCGACGACCCGGTTTACACGGAGGCCGTCGAACGCTTCCTGCGCAGTCTCGACCCGCTCGTCGCCGCCCGCCTGGCGGGTGGCTGACCGACACACCCCTTTGCCCGCCCCGCTACCCATGTCCGCCATCGCCCCACCCGAGCCCCCTCTTGCCGTCGCCGGCCTGCGCAAGTCCTATGGTGGGCAGACGGTCGTCGCCGGCATCGGCTTCGCGGTGCCTGCGGGCACCTGCTTCGGCCTGCTCGGTCCCAACGGCGCCGGCAAGACGACCACCCTGCGCTGCTGCCTCGGACTGACGGCCCCCGATGCCGGCGAGATCCGCCTCGGCGGCCGCGCGATTCCCGCCGAGGCCGGCACGGCACGGCAGCGCGTCGGCGTGGTGCCGCAGTTCGACAACCTCGACCCCGATTTCACGGTCGCCGAGAACCTGCTCGTGTACGGACGCTACTTCGGCCTGGGCGATGCCGCGATCCGCGCGCGCATTCCGGCGCTGCTCGAGTTCGCCGGGCTGGCCGGCAAGGAAAAGGCGCGCATCCAGTCGCTCTCGGGCGGCATGAAGCGGCGCCTGACGCTGGCGCGCGCGCTGGTGAACGATCCCGACATCGTCTTTCTCGACGAACCGACCACCGGCCTCGACCCGCAGGCCCGCCACCTCATCTGGGAGCGCCTCAAGCGCCTGACGGCGCAGGGCAAGACGCTGATCCTGACCACCCACTTCATGGACGAGGCGGAGCGTCTGTGCGACCGTCTCGCCGTCCTCGACCACGGCACGCTGGTCGTCGAGGGCGCGCCGCGCGCGCTGATCGCCGCACACATCGAGCCGCAGGTGGTCGAGCTGTTCGGCGATGGCGCCGCCGCCTGGGCACAGGCCCACCGCGCCCTCGGCGAGCGCCTGGAAGTGGCCGGCGAGACGGCCTTCTTCTACTGCCGCGACGTGGCGCCGCTGCTCGCCGCGCTGGCGGCCGACGCCGATGCCGGCCGCCACTACGTGCACCGCGCCGCCAACCTCGAGGATGTCTTCCTCAAGCTGACCGGGCGCGAGCTGCGCGACTGACGCCGGCCCTGCCCCCCACCCGAGCCGACCATGTCCGATCCGCGTTCCCGTCCCTACGCCCTGCCCCGCCCCGGCCTGCGCTGGCTGCCGGTGTGGCGGCGCAACTTCCTCGTCTGGCGCAAGCTGGCGATCCCCTCGGTGCTCGGCAACCTGGCCGATCCGCTGATCTACATGCTCGGCCTCGGCTACGGTCTCGGCGGCATGCTGCCGCAGGTGAGCGGCGTCAGCTACGTGGCCTTCCTCGCCGCCGGCACGGTGGTCGCCAGCACGATGAACGCCGCCACCTTCGAGGCGCTCTACTCGGCCTTCTCGCGCATGCACGTGCAGAAGACCTGGGAGGCCATCCTCAACACCCCGCTGTCGCTCGACCACGTGCTGACCGCCGAGCTGGTCTGGGCGGCCAGCAAGAGCCTGCTATCCGGACTGGCCATCCTGCTCGTCGTCGCCGCGCTCGGATTGACCGCCTCGCCACTCGCGCTGTGGGTGATCCCGGTGATCTTCCTGACCGGCCTGTGCTTCGCGGCGATGGGGCTGATCGTCTGCGCGCTGGCGCCGTCCTACGATTTCTTCATGTACTACTTCACGCTGTTCATCACGCCGATGCTGCTGCTCTCCGGGGTCTTCTTCCCGGCCGACCAGCTGCCGGCGCTGGTGCAGACCCTGGCCGGCGGCCTGCCGCTGGCCCACGCCGTGCAGCTGGCGCGTCCGCTGCTGCTCGGCGAGGTGCCGGCCAACGCCGTCACGCACGTTGCGACGCTGCTCGCCATCACCGCCGTCGCCTTCTACATCGCCTGCGTGCTGACACGCCGGCGCCTGCTCAAGTAAGGGAGGTCGCACCATGCAACCCAGGATTCTCGCCCTCTCCGGCAGCAGCCGTGCCGGCTCGCTCAATCTCCGCCTGCTCGACGCGGCCTGCGTCGTCGCCCGTGCCCAGGGCGCCACGGTCACCCGGATCGACCTGCGCGCGCTGGCGCTGCCGCTCTACGACGGCGACCTGGAAGCCGCACAGGGACTGCCGGCCGGCGCCCTGACGCTGAAACGCGAGCTCGCCACGCACCACGGACTGCTGCTCGCCTCGCCGGAATACAACGGCCTCATCACCCCGCTGCTGAAAAACGCCATCGACTGGGCCTCGCGGCCACAACCCGGACAGGCGCAGCCGTTCGCCGGTCGCGTCGCCACCCTGCTCGCCGCCTCGCCGGGCGCGCTCGGCGGCCTGCGCGGCCTGCCGGTGGTGCGTCAGCTGCTGTGCAACCTCGGGATGCTGGTGACGCCGGGGCAGATGGCCCTGCCGCTGGCGGCGCAGGCCTTCGCCGACGACGGCGGGCTGCGCGAGGAGAACCCCCGGCAGATGCTCGAACGCACGGTTGGCGAGCTGCTCGCCACCGCCCGGGCGCTGCGGCCGCCGCTTGCCGAGGCTCCGCCTGCCGATTGACGGCCACCGCCGGCTTCGGGGAAAATCGCCGCTCCTTTCGGTTCGACGAAACGGAACACGGTGAGAATCCGTGGCGGGCCCGCCGCTGTATCCGGGGACGGGCGCTGCATGATCTCGCGATCGGCCACTGACGGGGAGCACCCCGGCGGGAAGGCGCAGCGCTCCGGTTGATCCGGGAGCCAGAAGACGTGTCGAACCGCACTGGAGTCCAGGCAAGGGCTCCGGCTGAACGCATGCGAAAGCGTGCGCTCAGCCGGAGCCCTTTTTGTTTTTCGATTCGAGGAAAAGATCATGACCCAGACCCCGTCCGCCATCCCTCCGGCCCCGACCACGCCCGCCTCCGCCGCCGACGGCACCGCGCCGCCCGACGCCGCGCCGACGATCGCCGTGCGCAAGAGCTGCAACCCGGACGGCATCGGCCTCTCGCACTACGTGCTGATGGATCGCAAGGCGGCCCGATGAGCAGTCCGCTGATCCCCGTGGACATCGGCCACGCCACCTACGCTGCCGTCACCGACCCCGCCACCGCCTTCTGGGCGCTGGTGGACAAGACGCGCCTCACCGAGACGCTGAGCGGCGGCGCGTTGCTCGAACGCTACCGCGACCAGGCCGACGCCTTCGCGCGCGAACTGCACGCGCTGCGTTTCGGGCTCACGCCATCCGGCGTCTATCTCAACCCGACCGAGCGCTGCAATCTCGACTGCACCTACTGCTACCTGCCCGGCGCGCAGCGCAGCGGCGGCCGCCACATGCCGGGCGAAACGCTGAACGCCTCGCTGGCCGCGCTGCGCGACTACTTCGCCACGAGCATGGGCCGCGACGGTGCTGCGGGCGGACGCAAGCCGCGCGCCATCTTCCACGGCGCCGAGCCGCTGATGAACCGCGACGCTGTCTTCGCGGCCATCGACGACTTCGCCGACGACTTCGCCTTCGGCGTGCAGACCAACGGCACGCTGCTCGACGACGCAGCCATCGATTTCCTGACCGCGCGCAACGTCAGCATCGGCCTCTCGCTCGACGGCCCGGTGGCCGGCATCACCGACGCGACGCGACGCACCTGGGGCGGCAAGAGCGTGCACGACAAGGTGCTGGCGGCCATGGCGAAATTGCGCGGCTACGGCTCGTGGAGCGTGATCACCACCTGCACGCAGGAAAACCTGCCCTGGCTCACGGAGATGGTCGAGCTCTTCCATGCGCACGAGGTACCGACCTGCATGCTCAACACGGTGCGCTGCACGCTGCCCGGCGCGCGCGGCGTGAAACCCGCCGACGGCGGCATGGCCCGCGCCTTCTTCGCCGCGCTCGACCGCACGCACGCGCTGTACAGGGAGAGCGGACGCAAGCTGCTGGTCGCCAATTTCGCCAACATCCTGCTCGCCATCCTGGCTCCGACGGCGCGCCGGCTGATGTGCGACATCTCGCCCTGCGGCGGCGGCCGCGCCTTCTTCGCCCTGGCGGCCGACGGCAGCCTCTACCCGTGCAGCGAATTCATCGGCCTGCCGCGCTTCAACGGCGGCAAGCTGCTCGAGGACGGCGTCGACGCCGCGCTGGCCTCCGCCGCCTTCCGCCCGGTGGTGACCCGCGATGTGGACACCTTCGAACCCTGCGCCAGCTGCGCGATCCGGCACTTCTGCGGCTCGCCCTGCCCGGCCGAGGCGCACGAGATGAACGGCGGCATGGCGCGGACCGGCGCCTTCTGCGATTTCTACAAGGCGCAGGTCAACTACGCCCTGCGCCTGATCGCCGATGGCAAGGCCGACGATTACCTGTGGGACGGCTGGGACGACGGAACGGAAACGACCTTCCACTGGCAGTGAGGCCGCGCGGCACGCGGGGGAAGGGGAGGCACACAGGCAAGCCGGGACGGGCGGCGTACACGCATCATGCCCGGTGGCCAGGAAAACCCGCACCGGGCTCATGGCGGACGCGCCGGCAGCGAAGGAGTAGAATTCCGCCGATGCAGACGCCTGCAAACGCACCGTTCCTGGTCCTGACCACCCTCCCGGATCGCCCGGCCGCCGAGACGCTCGCGACCGCGCTGGTCGAGGCACGGCTGGCGGCCTGCGTGAACATCCTCGCCCCCTGCCGCTCGGTCTACCGCTGGCAGGACGCCGTGGAGGCAGCGGACGAGATTCCGCTGCTGATCAAGACGACCGCCGAGTGCTACCCGGCGCTGGAAGCGGCAATCCGTGCCGCACATCCCTATGAACTCCCCGAGGTGATCGCCCTGCCCGTCGCTTGCGGGCTGCCCGACTACCTCGCCTGGCTGGCGGCCGGCTGCAGCGCGCCGCCACCGACCGTCCGAGCCTGACATGAAACCGATCCTGCTGCACTGGCTGCTGGCCTGCCTTCTCGCCCTTTCCCTGCCTGCCCGGGGCGAGGAATTCCTGGATCCCGCCGTCGCCTTCAAACCGAGCGCGCGCGCGCTCGACGGACAGACCGTCGAGGTGCGTTTCGAGATCGCCCGCAACTACTATCTGTATCGCGACAAGTTCCGCTTTGCCGCCGAGCCCGACGGCATCGTGCTCGGCACGCCGGTGCTGCCGAAGGGCAAGGAGAAGGACGACGATACCTTCGGCAAGGTCGAGGTGTTCTACAAGGAAGCGGTGATCCGCGTGCCGGTCGAGCGCAACAGTTCGGGGGCGTTGCCGCTGACCCTGAAGCTCACTTCGCAGGGCTGCGCCGACGCCGGCATCTGCTATCCGCCGCAGATGCAGAAGGTGAGCCTGACCCTGCCCGATCCGGCGACAACGCCACCCGCCGCGCCGCCGCGCGAAGCGGCGGCCGGCGGCGACGAGTCCGGGCAGATCGCCGCGCTGCTGCGCGACGCGAGCTTCTGGCTGGTGCTCGCCACCTTCTTCGGTTTCGGCGTGCTGCTCTCGCTGACGCCGTGCATGTTCCCGATGCTACCCATCCTCTCCGGCATCATCGTCGGCGCCGGCCGGGGTGGCCGCACGGTGTCGCACGCGCGCGGCTTCGTCCTTTCGCTGGCCTACGTGCTCGGCATGGCGGTGATGTACGCGGCGGCCGGCGTCGCCGCCGGACTCACCGGCACCCTGCTCTCGGCGGCGCTGCAGAACGTCTGGGCGCTCGGTGCCTTCGCGCTGATCTTCGTCGTCCTCTCGCTGTCGATGTTCGGCTTCTACGAGCTGCAACTGCCAACCTTCCTGCAGAGCAAGGTCTCGGAGGAATCGAGCCGGCTCAAGGGCGGCTCGCTGCCCGGCGCGGCGGCGATGGGCGCGCTCTCGGCGATCATCGTCGGTCCCTGCGTGGCGGCCCCGCTGGCCGGCGCACTGCTCTACATCGGCCAGAGCGGCGATGCGCTGCTCGGCGGTGCGGCACTGTTCTCGATGGCGCTCGGCCACGGCGTGCCGCTGCTCGTCGTCGGCGCTTCGGCCGGCACCCTGCTGCCGAGATCCGGGCCGTGGATGGAGGCGGTGAAGAAGGCCTTCGGCGTGATTCTGCTCGGCACCGCCGCCTGGATGGTCTCGCCGCTGATTCCGCCGGCGGCGTTGATGGTGATCTGGTCACTGCTGCTGATCGTGCCGGCGATCTACATGCACGCGCTCGACCCGCTGCCGGCGCACGCAAAGGGCTGGCACCGCTTCTGGAAGGGCATCGGCATCGTCATGCTGATCGTCGGCGCGGCGCTGCTGGTCGGCGCGCTGGCCGGCGCACGCGACCCCCTGCAGCCGCTCGCCGGACTGCGCGGCGGCGCGCCGGCCGAAAACCGGCACCTGGCCTTCGAGCGGGTGCATTCGCTGGACGAGCTCGACGCACGGGTAGCCGCCGCCGGCCGCCCGGTGATGCTCGATTTCTATGCCGACTGGTGCGTTTCCTGCAAGGAGATGGAGCGCTACACCTTCAGCGATCCGCGCGTGCAGGCCCGCCTGGCCGGCTGGACGCTGCTGCAGGCCGATGTGACCGCCAACTCGGATGCGGACAAGGCGCTGCTGCAGCGCTTCCGCCTGTTCGGCCCGCCCGGCATCGTGTTCTTCGACGCCCAGGGGCGCGAGATCGAGGGCGTGCGCGTGGTCGGCTTCCAGGACGCCGACACCTTCCTGAAGTCGCTCGAGCGCACGTGAGCACGCCCCGCGTCCGCGGGCCGGCGCTCTGCCGCCCGATGCGTCCGTCCGATCTGGACGGCGTGCTCGCCGTGCAGGCCGCCTGCTATCCTCCCGCCTTCAACGAAGCGGCCAGCGTCCTGCGCGCGCGCCTCGCCACGGCGCCGGACACCGCCTGGGTCGCCGAGCGCGACGGCGCCCTTTGCGCCTACCTCGTCGGCTACCGCTCGCAACGTGGACTGGTCACGCCGCTCGGCGGCAACTTCCGTCCGGCCACGCGCCCCGACACCCTCTACCTGCACGATCTCGCCGTAGCCCCGGCTGCTGCGGGCCTGGGCTGCGGCAGCGCGCTGGTCGCCCGGGCCGCCGCCACCGCAGCGCACGAGCGCCTGGAAATGGCGCTGGTCGCCGTCGGCGACGCACTGGAATTCTGGCTGCGGCAAGGGTTCCGCCCCGTCGCGACAGTCGCCGATCCGATGCAGCGGGCACACCTCGCCAGCTATCCCGGCGGCGCATGCTACATGCGGCGGGCCCCCGGAAATGCGGCAACGGGGGAAACCGCAAGTTTTCTTTGACGAACACGGGCTGGATGGCTATAATGCCGCCTTCCTTGGCCAAGTAGCTCAGTTGGTAGAGCAGCGGATTGAAAATCCGCGTGTCGGTGGTTCGATTCCGCCCTTGGCCACCAGAATCCATGAAAACCCGTCCTCGTGACGGGTTTTTGCTTTTGGCGCGCCCGGCGCGCCATTGCCCCCTTCCCCTCCGGATGCGCGACCGCGTGGCCGCGCTCCCGGAGAAGTGCAGTTCAGCGCACGCAGTCCACGTAGTAGCTCGACTTGCCGTTGACCTCGTTCTTCACCAGACCGTGGATATCGGTCTCAAAGCCCGGGAAGCGCTCGTTGAAGTCGCGGGCGAAGCGCAGGTAGCGGACGATGGTGGCGTTGAAACGCTCGCCGGGAATCAGCAGGGGGATGCCCGGCGGGTAGGGGGTCAGCAGGATGCTGGTGATGCGCCCCTCGAGTTCGTCGATCGGCACACGCTCGATCTCGCGGTGCGCCATCCTGGCGAAGGCGTCGGCCGGGCGCATCGCCGGCACCATGTCCGAGAGGTACATTTCGGTGGTCAGGCGCGCGACGTCGTTGGCCTTGTAGACGTCGTGGATCTGCTGGCACAGGTCGCGCAGGCCGATGCGCTCGTAGCGCGGGTGCTTGGCGACGAATTCGGGCAGGACCTTCCACAGCGGCTGGTTGGTGTCGTAGTCGTCCTTGAACTGCTGCAGTTCGGTCACCATGGTGTTCCAGCGCCCCTTGGTAATGCCGATGGTGAACATGATGAAGAAGGAGTAGAGGCCGCACTTCTCGACGATGACACCGTGTTCGGCGAGGTACTTGGTAACGATCGCCGCCGGGATGCCGCGCTCGGCGAAATCGCCGTCGACGTCGAGCCCCGGGGTGATGATGGTCGCCTTGATCGGGTCGAGCATGTTGAAGCCGTCTTCGAGCTGGCCGAAGCCGTGCCAGCGCTCGCCGGGCTTGAGCATCCACGCCTCGCGTTCCTCGATGCCTTCCTCGGAGAGGTCGTCCGGCCCCCAGACCTTGAACCACCAGCCTTCGCCCCACTCCTCGTCGACCTTGCGCATGGCCCGGCGGAAGTCGAGCGCCTCGGCGATCGACTCCTCGACCAGCGCCGTGCCGCCAGGCTCCTCCATCATCGCCGCCGCGACGTCGCACGAGGCGATGATGGCGTACTGCGGCGAGGTGGAGGTGTGCATCAGGTAGGCCTCGTTGAACACGTCGCGGTCGAGCTTGCGGCCCTCCGAGTCCTGCACGAGGATCTGGGACGCCTGCGAGAGGCCGGCCAGCAGCTTGTGCGTGGACTGCGTCGAGAAAACCATCGATTCCTTGCAGCGCGGCCGGTCGGCGCCGATCGCGTGATAGTCGCCATAGAAGTCGTGGAAGGCGGCGTGCGGCAGCCAGGCTTCGTCGAAGTGCAGGGTGTCGATCCTGCCGTCGAGCATCTCCTTGATTTCCTCGACGTTGTAGAGGATGCCGTCGTAGGTCGACTGGGTGATCGTCAGCACGCGCGGCTTGGCGTTCTTGTCGGTGACGAAGGGATTCGCGGCGATCTTCCGCTGGATGCTCTCCCACGCGAATTCGCGCTTCGGAATCGGACCGATGATGCCGAAGTTGTTGCGTGTCGGCATCAGGAACACCGGGATCGCGCCGGTCATGATGATCGAGTGGAGCACCGATTTGTGGCAGTTGCGGTCGACCACCACGATGTCGCCCGGCGCCACCGTCGAGTGCCAGACAATCTTGTTCGAGGTCGAGGTGCCGTTGGTGACGAAATACAGGTGGTCGCAGTTGAAAATGCGCGCGGCGTTGCGCTCGGAGGCGGCGACCGGGCCGGTGTGATCGAGCAGCTGGCCGAGCTCCTCCACCGCGTTGCAGACGTCGGCGCGCAGCATGTTCTCGCCGAAGAACTGGTGGAACATCTGGCCCACCGGCGACTTCAGAAAGGCCACCCCGCCCGAGTGCCCGGGGCAGTGCCACGAGTAGGAGCCATCCGAGGCGTAGTGGGTGAGCGCGCGGAAGAAGGGCGGCGGCAGGCTGTCGAGGTAGGCCTTTGCTTCGCGCACGACATAGCGGCCAATGAACTCCGGCGTGTCCTCGTACATGTGGATGAAACCGTGCAGCTCGCGCAGCACGTCGTTGGGAATGTGACGGCTGGTGCGCGTCTCGCCGTGCAGGAAGATCGGGATCTCCTTGTTGCGCAGGCGGATCTCCTCGACGAAGGCACGCAGCTCGGCGAGGGTTTCCTCGGCTTCGTTGGCCAGCTCCTCGTCGTCGATCGACAGGATGAAGGCCGAGGCCCGGCTCTGTTGCTGGGCAAAGGAACTCAGGTCACCGTAGCTGGTGACGCCGAGCACTTCCATGCCCTCGCCCTCGATGGCCTTGGCCAGCGCGCGGATGCCGAGACCGCTGGCGTTCTCCGAGCGGAAGTCTTCGTCGATGATGATGACGGGAAAGTGGAAGCGCATGGCTGTTCCTCAAAAGACGGCGACCCGCCGGAGCGGGTCACAGAATATAGGTCGAAATTGTTACGCGAAGGCGTCAGATCTTCGGCAGGGTGACGCCGACCTGCCCTTGGTATTTGCCGCCGCGATCCTTGTAGGAGGTTTCGCAGATTTCGTCGGACTCGAAGAAGAGCACCTGTGCGCAGCCCTCGCCAGCGTAGATCTTGGCGGGCAGCGGCGTGGTGTTGGAAAACTCCAGGGTCACGTAGCCTTCCCATTCCGGCTCGAAGGGCGTGACGTTGACGATGATGCCGCAGCGCGCGTAGGTGCTCTTGCCCAGGCAGACGGTGAGCACGCTGCGCGGGATGCGGAAGTATTCGACCGTGCGTGCCAGCGCGAAGGAATTCGGCGGGATCACGCAGTAGCCCTTGCCGGAGACCTCGACGAAGGACTGGGGATCGAAGGCCTTCGGATCGACGATCGTCGAGTTGATGTTGGTGAACACCCGGAATTCGTCGGCGCAGCGGATATCGTAACCGTAGCTGGAGGTGCCGTAGGACACGATCTTCTGTCCGTTGATCTCGCGCACCAGTTCGGGCGAGAACGGCTCGATCATGCCATGCTGCTCCGCCATGCGGCGGATCCATTTGTCGGATTTGATGGACATCGCTGATTACCCGGCACCGTTGATCAAAGGCGCGTATTTTACGGCGTCCGGAGAGTTCCGGGGGAGTCGTCTTGCGTCCGGGATGGCGCACCTCGACCACAGACCGGGCACCCCGGATCCTGACGGAAGCGGACGCTGCGCCACTCCATCGACAACCCGTCGAGCAGCAGCAGGCGGCCGGCCGCCGGCCGGCCGGCGCCCGCGATCAGCTTGAGCGCCTCGGCGGCTTGCATGGCGCCGATGATTCCGGTGAGCGGAGCGAACACCCCCATCACCGCACAGCGGACCTCCTCGACATCCTCGCCCTCGGGGAACAGACAGTGATAGCACGGCGCGTCGGCGTCGCGCGTGTCGAACACCGCCAGCTGGCCATCGAAGCGGATCGCCGCGCCCGAGACAAGCGGTGTGCGCTGCCGGACACAGGCCCGGTTGACCGCGTGCCGGGTGGCGAAGTTGTCGCAGCAGTCGAGCACCACGTCGGCGGCCGCCACCAGCGCCTCGAGCCGCTCGCCTGCCAGCCGCTCGGTCACCGCGTCGACGCGCACTTCCGGATTGATCCGCGCCAGCGCCGCCTGCCCCGAACGGGCCTTGGGCTGTCCGAGACGATCCTGAGTGTGCAGGATCTGGCGCTGCAGATTGGTCAGGTCGACGGTATCGCCATCGGCCAGCGTGATCTGGCCAACGCCGGCCGAGGCCAGGTAGAGCGCGGCCGGCGAGCCGAGGCCGCCGGCACCGATGACCAGGGCGTGCGCTGCGACGATCCGCTCCTGCCCCTCGACACCGATTTCGTCGAGCAGCAGGTGGCGGCTGTAGCGCAGCAATTGTTCGTCGTTCATTGACGGGCGGAACCCAGGAAGACGGGGAAAGTGGCGACGGCGCGGCCGGCAAGGCCGCGCACGATCCCGGACGGGCGCAACCGGCCTAGCGGTACTCGCGCCACTCGGGCGGAGTATCGTCGTGGTCGCCGTGAGGATGACGCTCCCAAGCCTGCGTGTAGGCTGCGCTCTGCGAATGCTTGAGGGGCTTTTCCGGCGCACCCAGGTTGTGCAGCTGGGTTTCCTCGACGTAGTAGATCAGCGCGCGCCGCAGCTTGCTCATCAGGGTGTTGTCGAGATGATAGCCGCGATCCTCGAGCACGCCCTCGAGCTCCTGCAGCGAGTGCTCGCGCAGGTCGTAGGCAACGCCCACGGCCCGTTTTTCGACGATCGGCTCGGCTTCCACCCGCTCGACCTGGGCAAGGTAGTCGGAGGCCTCCGGCACCTGGCCCGGCGGAAACTTCGAAAACTGGATATTCCGTTCCTTGCGGATCGGCGCCGGCGTGTTGTGTGCTGCAACCGGTCGTTTCATATCCCCTCCCGGAGAAATGGCTTACGGCCTATTCTGCATGATCTGCAGACCCTTGAGAAGGTTGATCGCCTGCCGCAGCTGGTAATCGCTCTTCGCGGCCAGCTCGCGGCTCGGCGGCTCGGCGGCTTCCTCGCCCTCCTCCTTCCCGTTGCCGGCGCGGGGCTTGGCGGCCGGCTTGCCCTGCGGCTTGGCCGGCGTTTCCCGGGCACTCTCCGGCGCGGCCTTTTCCTTGTCGTTTTCCAGGTGGCGCTCAAGATCGGCCTCGCGGATGCGCTGCGCGGAATCGCCGTTGACGCTTTCCTCGACAACGATGTCGGGCGCAATGCCCTTGGCCTGGATCGAGCGCCCCGACGGCGTGTAGTAGCGCGCCGTGGTGAGCTTGATCGCGGTGTTGCCGGGCAGCGGCAGGACGGTCTGCACCGAACCCTTGCCGAAGGTCTGGGTGCCCATGATGACGGCACGCTTGTGATCCTGCAGCGCCCCGGCGACGATTTCGGAGGCCGATGCCGAGCCGCCGTTGACCAGCACGACCAGCGGCACGCTGCGGGCTTCCGGCGGCAGGTTGCGGAGGAAGTCCTCCTTGCTGCCGCGCAGGTAATCCTCGGGACTGGCAATGAACTGGCGCTTGGCGTCCTCGGTGCGGCCGTCGGTCGAGGTAACCAGCGTCTTCGGCGGAAGGAAGGCGGCGGAAACGCCGACCGCGCCGTGCAGCAGGCCGCCCGGATCGTTGCGCAGGTCCAGCACGAGGCCCTTGAGCGGCCCGGGCTTGTAGAGGTCGCCCAGGTGCTTGACCACCGAGGCGGCGGTGTTTTCCTGGAAAGAGGTGATGCGCAGGTAGCCGTAGCCGTCCTCGACCAGCTTTGACTTGACGCTCTGCACCTTGATCACCTCGCGCGTGAGGGTGATCTCGAGCGGTTTCGCCTCGCCCTTGCGCAGGATGGACAGCCGGATCTGGGTCTTCGGCTTGCCGCGCATTTTCTTGACCGCGTCCGACAGGCTGAGCCCCTTGACCAGGGTGTCATCGAGCTTGAAGATCAGGTCGCCGGACTTGATTCCGGCCCGGTAGGCGGGAGTGTCCTCGATCGGCGAGACGACCTTGACCAGGCCATCCTCCATGCCGACCTCGATGCCGAGACCGCCGAATTCGCCCTGCGTGCCGACCTGCAGGTCCTTGAAGGCGTCCGCGTCGAGGTAGGCGGAGTGCGGATCGAGGTTGGACAGCATGCCGCTGATCGCATGCGTGATCAGCTTCTTGTCCTCGACCGGCTCGACGTAGCCCTGCTTGATGGCATTGAACACCTCGGCAAAGGTCCGCAGCTCCTCGATCGGCAGGCCGCCGCGCGTATCCTTGTCGGCCAGCGCCGTCAGGTTGAGACTGATCAGCACGCCGCCGACGAAGCCGGCGCAGATCAGCCCGGCCTGTTTCCACTTGCCCATCGATTTCACTCCAATGCCATCGTCACTTTAGATTGACCCATTTCAGCGGATCGAGCGGTTGCCCCTGGTGACGGAGTTCGAAGTATAAACCCGATTCCGGGTTGCCACCGCTGTTGCCCACGGCCGCGACATCGTCGCCGCCGCGCACTGCGTCGCCCACTTGTTTGAGCAGGGCATCGTTGTTGCCGTAAATCGACAGGTAGCCGTCGCCATGGTCGACGATCAGCAGGTTGCCGAAGCCGCGCATCCAGTCCGCGAAGACCACCCGCCCGCCCGCGATCGCCTTCACTTCGCTGCCGGTGGCCGCGCGGATGAACAGTCCCTTCCACGTACTGCCCTCCTGGCGCGCGGTGCCGAAGCGGTTGGCCAGCGTGCCGCGCACCGGCAGGCGCAGGCTGCCTTTCAGCTGCGCAAAGCGGCCTGCGGGCAGAGCCTCGGGCGCATGCGAGTTGGCGATTTCCGGACGGGGCGACCGCTGCGGCGTGCTCTCCTGCGGGCGCGGCTTCGGACGCGCGGCGATGATGCGCGCCAGACGCTCGACGAGTTGCGAGAGCCGCTTCTCGTTGCGTTGCAGGTTGCCGATCTCGCGGCGCTGGGCCGAAATCTGCGCGGAAATTTTCGCCAGCGTCGCCTTGCGCTGCTCGCGTTGGGCAAGCAGGCGCGCATGTTGTTCCCGCTGCCGGGTCTCGACCTCGCCCAATTCGTCGGCGCGCGCCCGCGCATCGGCGGCCAGTGCCTGCTTGCGGCGCAGCGATTCCCGGATTTCCCCGAGCAGTTGGCGGCGTTCCCGGCCGATCACGCCCAGGTAGTACAGATCGCGGGCGAGCTGATTGGGATCGTCGCCGTTGAGCAGCAGCGACAGGGCATCCGGCGTTCCGCGCAGGTACTGCCGGTGCACCAGCCGTTCGAGCTGGGCCTGCTGTCCGGCCAGACGCGCCTCGAGGGTCCGCGCCTCGCCGGCGAGTTCGCGCAGGGCGGCCTGCAACTCGCGGCGCTGGCCGGCAAGGCGGTGCAGGTCGCGCTGGGTGACCGAGATTTCGCGCTCGGCATCCTTCAGCTGGTCGGCTGCATCGGCGCGCGACCCCTCGCTGGCGGCAAGCTCCTTGCGCAGGGACTCGATCTGCCCGCGCAACTCGCGCAGATCGCCCCGCTTCTCGGCCACCTCGGCTGCCGGGGAGGCGGATGTCTCCGCCTCCGCCGCCCGCCCCTGCATCGCCGGCTGGAGGGCCAGCCAGAGCAGTGCGAGCAGCGCCGGCCTGCTAGCCCTTGGCCTGGTTGGCAACGGCCGCGGCAGCGGCCTTCGCCGCTTCCTCATCGCCGAGGTAATAACTGCGGATCGGCGTCATATCGTCATTGAACTCATAGACGAGCGGAATGCCGGTCGGGATGTTGAGGTTGACGATGTCGGCATCCGAGATGTTGTCGAGGTACTTGATCAGCGCCCGGATGCTGTTGCCGTGCGCCGCGACGATCACGCTCTTGCCGGACTGCACCGTCGGCGCGATGGTCTCTTCCCAGTAGGGCACGAATCGCGCAACGGTATCCTTCAGGCACTCGGTCTTCGGCAGGTGCTCGGCGGAAAGGCCGGTGAAATCGGCGCCGTAGCGCGCATCGAAACGCGGGTGGCGGGGATCGTCGAACTCCAGCGCGGGCGGCGGAATATCGTAGCTGCGGCGCCACAGCAGAACCTGCTCGTCACCGAACTTGGCGGCGGTCTCGGCCTTGTTGAGCCCCTGCAGGGCGCCGTAGTGGCGTTCGTTCAGGCGCCACGAGCGATGCACGGGAATCCACAGGCGGTCCATTTCCTCGAGGGCGATCCACAGCGTGCGCATGGCGCGCTTGAGCACCGAACTGAAGGCGAGATCGAAGGCGAAGCCGGCTTCCTTCATCAGCCGGCCGGCGTTCTTCGCCTCGGCGAGCCCCTGTTCGGTGAGGTCCACGTCGGTCCAGCCGGTGAAGCGGTTTTCCTTGTTCCAGGCGGATTCGCCGTGACGGAGCAGTACGATTTTCTTCATGATCGGAGCGTGATGGGTTGAAGTGGAAGGGGAAGGGCGGGATGTGGGCGGCGCACCCTCGCCCGAAAGGTGGCGATTTTAACAGCCCGGCGGGGCAAACACGCATCCCCCGCACCGCCGCTCAGAGACCGTGCGTGGCCAGCCAGTCGCGGACATGACGGGCAACCTCCTCCCAGTCGCGCTCGAGCATCACGCCATGGCCGAGGCCACGGAAGATCCGGTCCGGCACGCCGTAGGTGCGCGCCGTCGACTGCACCAGGAACGACGGGATCAGGACATCGTGCTCGGCGCCGAGCACGAGCAGCGGCGGCCGGTGCATGCGATCGAGCAGGGGCAGGCCGAACACCGACATGTCCCAGATCGCCCGCTGCGACTCCGGCTGCATCATCCGGAAATAACGCTCCAGGGTGGCCTGCGGAATCTCCTGGGCAAACAGCGCCTCGCGCAGGACATCGAGCGGCACGTCGCCGCCGCCGAGCAGGCGGTTGATCTCGAGCATCAGCCCGGGTTTCTGGAAGAGCATCGAGAACTGCGCCGCCACCAGCCCCTGCGGTGGCACCGAGCACATCAGGACGGCCGCCGGCACGCGGTGCCGCTCGAGGTACTTCTGCACCACGAAGCCGCCCATCGAGTGGCCGACCAGCACCGGTGCGACACCGAGATCGGCGATCACCCGGTGCAGGTCATCGACGTAGTCGTGCACGCTCCAGACGTCGATGTGCTCGTGCCCGTGGCTGGCGCCATGGCCGCGCAGGGAGAGCGCATGGGCGGCATAGCCCTGGGCCGCGAACCAGGGCAGGAAGTGTTCGTCCCACACCCAGGCGCCGGCGAAGGCGCCATGAACGAAGAGCAGCGGCACGGGGGGTGACCGGTCGCCGCCGGTTTCCGGCAGGCAGGTGAGCACTTCGAGCCGTTCGACACGGCGCTGGATCATGCGGACACCTCCGGCACGGCCATGCCGCGCATCACCGCCGGACGCGCCGCGATGCGCTCGTACCAGCGCTGCACGGACGGATACTCGGCCAGATCGACCTTCTGCCAGGCATGGCGGGCCACCCAGGGGAAGGTGGCGATGTCGGCGATCGAATACTCGCCGGCCAGGTAATCGGCCTGCGCCAGGCGCCGCTCGAGCACGCCGTAAAGACGCGCCGTCTCGCCGCCGAAGCGCCGGATCGCGTAGGGCACCCATTCGTCGGCGAAGCGCAGGAAGTGATGGGTCTGCCCGAAGTTCGGACCGATCCCGCTCATCTGGAACATCAGCCACTGCAGCGCCTCGTACTTGCCGCGCTCGCTGGCGGGCAGGAAGCGCCCCGACTTCGCCGCCAGATAGAGGAGGATGGCACCGGACTCGAACAGCGTGATCGGCTGCCCGTCCGGACCATCGTCGTCGACGATCGCCGGGATCTTGGCGTTGGGATTGATTGCCTCGAATTCCGGCGTGAACTGCGCGTCGCGCGTGATGTCGACGGGGTGCACCCGGTAGGGCAGGCCGCACTCCTCGAGCATGATCGAGATCTTGCGGCCATTCGGTGTGGCCCAGGTATGGAGCGTGATCATCGCCGTCCTTTCAGTGATCGATTCCGGGATAATGCGGCTTTCTCCGCCCGGGTTCCGCCATGTTCCGCTGGCTGCTTGCCGTCTTTCTCGCCGTCTTCCTGATCGGCCTGTGCCTGCCGACGCTGGCACGCAAGCTTAACCTCGGCAGGCTCCCGGGAGATTTTGCCGTGCGCCTGCGCGGCCGTGAATTTCAGTTCCCCTTCGCCACCACCATCGTCCTCTCGCTGTTGCTGACGCTGCTCATGCGTCTTCTCTGAGCACGGGCAGGGCGCGACGCACCGCCTCCACGCGCGCCGCGTGCAGACGCTGCGGGATTTGTCCGGCATCACCGCAGCCCCGCACGATCATCGCCGCATCGACGCCGCGCGCCGCGTCCAGGGCTGTCCGCAGGAGCGTTGCCGGCGGATATTCCCGCGTCTCCCAGCCCGGTCGACCGCGGAAATCGCAGGCACAGGCCTCGAGGAGCTGCAGGAAGCGCTGCGGCCTGCGCAGCGCATCGCAGCCTTCGAGGATGCGGACGACGGTGGCCGGCCGCAACTCCGCCGCGCGGTGGATGTCGCCATGAAAGCGCGCCACGAGCAGCGCCAGGTCGCGGCATTCGGCCGGCGGACGCAGGCGGGCGCAGACGGCTTCGACCAGCGCGACGCTGCGCGCCTCGTGCCCGGGGTGACGGGGCAGCTCGGCGGCGGGTGTCGTGCCCTTGCCCAGGTCGTGCAGCAGTACGGCAAGGCGCACCGGCAGCGCGCACCCGTCGCGGGCGGAGCGATCGACGACCAGCAGCGTATGCACGCCGGCATCGACCTCGGGGTGATGATCGGCGCGCTGCGGGACACCGAACAGGCGATCGAGCTCGGGCAGCAGCCGTGCCAGCGCACCGCAGGCGCGCAGCACCTCGAACATGCGCGACGGCTGTGTCTCCATCAGTCCCTTGGCGAACTCCTGCCAGACCCGTTCGGCGACCAGGTGATCGACTTCGCCGGCATCGACCATGCCGCGCATCAGCGCCAGCGTCCCCGCATCCACGCTGAAGCGGGTAAAGCGCGCGGCGAAGCGGGCGATGCGCAGGATGCGCACCGGGTCCTCGGCGAAGGCCGGCCCCACGTGCCGCAGCACGCCGGCCCGGAGGTCGGCGATGCCGCCGTAGGGATCGACCAGGGTGCCATCCTCGGCGCGTGCGATGGCATTGATCGTCAGGTCGCGACGAGCGAGGTCCTCCTCCAGTGTCACCTCGGGCGCCGCATGAACGGTGAATCCCCGATAGCCGCGCCCGGTCTTGCGCTCGGTACGCGCGAGTGCGTATTCCTCGTGCGTGCGGGGATGCAGGAAAACCGGAAAATCCTTGCCCACCGGCCGGTAGCCAAGGGCCAGCATGGCCTCGGGGGTGGCGCCGACGACCACGTGGTCGTGGTCCTTGACCGGCAGGCCGAGCAGCGCATCGCGCACGGCACCGCCGACGGTGTAGATGCGCATGACGGGGCGGTCAGTCGCCGGCGTCCGGCGCGGCCTCGGCCAGCGCTCCGGCCTGCCACTCGCGCATGGCCGGCAGCGCAAGCAGGGTTTCCATCCAGGCGCGCGAGGCCGGCGGCACCTCGACGGCATGGGTAACGAAGCGCCACACGACCGGTGCGTACATCGCGTCGGCGATCGAGAAAGCGCCGAACAGGAAGGGGCCGCGCGCGGCATGACGCGCGCGGCAGCCTTCCCAGATGGCGACGATGCGCGCGATGTCGGCCAGCGCCTCGGGGGTGCGCCCCTCGCCAGGGCGGCTGGCGCGGATGTCCATGCCCATGGCGTTGCGCAGCGCGGCAAAGCCGGCGTGCATCTCGGCGCTGACCGCACGGGCCTCGGCACGCGCAGCACGGTCCGCCGGCCACAGCCCGGGAGCAAGCTCGGCGAGGTATTCGCAGATCGCCAGCGAATCCCAGACGACGATCGCCGCATCCCCTTCGCCATCGATCAGGCAGGGCACCTTGCCCGAGGGCGAATGGCGCTGGATCGCCGCCGCCGTGCCGGGACGGCGCAAGCGCACCCGCACTTCCTCGAAGGCAATGCCGGCCTGCTTCGCCGCCAGCCAGGGGCGTAGCGACCAGGAGGAGAAATTGCAATCGCCGATGACCAGTGTGCGCATGC
>JAPKHL010000042.1 GCA_026646875.1 Rhodocyclaceae bacterium
CCATAGAGGATCGCCGCCGCGCCGAACAGCGCCGGCAGCCAGGCGGCGGCCGCCGCCAGCGGCGCCAGCGGACCGAGCCAGAGGCGCAGGATCAGGTAGAAGGAGGCCTTCACCACCAGCGCCGAGAGCAGGGCCGATACCGGCGCCGGCGCGCCGCCATGCGCCGGCGGCAGCCAGAAATGGAACGGGAAGAGTGCGCTCTTCAGCATCAGGCCAACGAGCATCAGGCCGCCGGCGAGCCAGACGGCAGTGGGCGCGGCATTGCTCAGCAGCGGCGTCAGTGTCGCTATCGATACCGTGCCGTAGGCGCCGTAGATCAGCGCAACGCCGAGCAGGTAGGCGCCGGAACCGAGCAGCGTCGCGAACAGGTAGCGCAGCGCGGCGGCGATGCGTCCCGCGTCGCCGCCGGCGGCGACCAGCGCCACCGCGGCGAGACCGACGATCTCCAGCGTCACGTAAAGATTGAACAGATCGGCCGACAGATAGAGCGCGTTCATGCCAGCGACGAGGAAACCGGCGAGCGGCCAGAAATGGCGCAAGGCGGCGCTGTCGCGGGCGAACCAGGCGCGCGCATAGACGGCCAGCGCCAGCGCCACCGCCTGCGTCAGGAGCAGCATGATCGCCGACAGCCCGTCGGCGGCGAGATCGATGCCGAGCGGCGCGCCCCAGCCGCCGACGGCGTGCGTGCGCGGACCGTCGGCGACGAGCTGGCGGGCGAGCGCGAGGGCGAGCAGACACTGCACGGCCAGCGCGACGACGGCAAGCCGGCCGCCACGCGCCGTGCCGAGCAGAAAGGCCGCGCTGGCCCAGAACAGCGGCAGCAGGATCAACCAGGGCAGCGGGTCGAGGAGGGCGGCGACGTCAGGCATCGGACTTTCCCTTCGGTTCCGTTGCCACGTCCAGGTCATCGCACCCGGTCAGCGCGCGCAGCCGGCGGGCCAGGGCCAGCGCCAGCGCGGTGGCGGCGACGGCGACGACGATGCCGGTCAGCACCATCGCCTGTGGCACCGGATCGACCACACTGCCGCGCTGGGCGAGGCCGACCAGTACGAGAAAGGCTCCGCTGCCCATGATGTTGAAGGCGAGGATGCGGCGCAGCAGGTGGGTGAGCAGCAGCACGCCGCCGGCGCCCAGCGCGAAGAGCAGCGCCCCGGCCAGTGCGAACAGGAGACCGTTGCTCATGGTCGACCTCCCCGGTCCTCGGAGAGGAAGAGGAACAGTCCGGCGAGGATCAGTCCGAGCGAGACGGTCAGCGCCGACTCGATGACCAGGATCAGCAGGCCGGCCCGTGCCGGCGGGAAGGCGAGCAGCGTGCCGCCGGTCAGCAGCATGGCGGCGATACCGGCGAAGACGAGCAGGCCGCCGGTCAGTCCCCAGCGCAGGCGAACCCCCGGCGCCTGCGTCCACGCCGGCGTCAGCCGCGCCAGGTTGAGCAGCACAGCGGCGGCAGCGATCACCGCCGCCGCCTGGAAGGCGCCCCCCGGACGATGGGCGCCAGCCCATAGCAGGTAGATGCCGACCAGCAGCATCAGCGGCACCCCCAGTCGCGCCAGCATCGCCACCACCGGCTCGATGCGTTCGACATGCCTGCCGCGCACGATGCGATCCTCGCGGCCGATGGCGAGCACGCCGAGCAGCGCGAGCAGGAGCACGGCAACCTCGAGCAGCGTGTCGTAGCCACGGAAATTGAGCAGCACCGCCGTCACCGGATGGCTGACGCCGCTAACGTCCATCTTGGCCGCCACCGCCGGCGGCAGGCTGACCGGCGCCGGCGGCAGGGCCAGCAGCGCGCTGGCGAGCGCGCCGGCGAAGGCGAGCGCGCCCAGGACGATGGCGGCGCGCCTCATGACGGCGACCCCGGCTTGTCCTTGCCGGCGCGGCGCTTCCAGGCCCCGAGCGCGTCGAGCAGCAGCGCGCCGGTGATGCCGGCGCCGATCGCCGCCTCGGCCAGCGCGATGTCCGGTGCCGCCAGTCGCGCCCAGGCCAGCGCCATGAGCAGGCCGAAGGCGATGAAGAGGACAATGGCGCGGTCGAGCCGTGGCGTCGCCAGCGCCCGCCAGGCGCTCCACAGCAGCAGCGCGGCGAGCAGCAGGTCGAAGGCGGTTGCGGCGCTCATTTCGACTTGTCCCTGGTCCACGGTGCGATGCCGAGCGCGTCGGCGCGGCGGGCGATGGCGTAGCCGACGCCGGCGCTGGCGGCAAGTGCCAGTGGCCAGACGAGCAGCAGTTTGAGTGCTGCCGCCAGCGTTTCCGCCTGCAGCGCGAGGCCGGCCAGCACGCAGCCGAGTCCGAGGTTGTCGGCCTTGGCCAGTGCGTGCAGGCGGGTATAGACGTCGGGAAAGCGCAGCAGGCCGACGGTGCCGGCGAAGTAGAAGAAAGCGCCGGCAACGAGCAGCGTGCCGCTGGCATATTCAAGCCACGGGGGCATCGTCGTCTCCCTTCGTTGGCGGCTGCCCGGCACGCCAGGCGCGGCGCGCGAAGGCGACGCCGGTGATCGCCGCCAGCAGCGCCAGGGTCAGTGCCACGTCGATCAGCGGCGTGCCGCCGCCGGCGTGCGCCAGCAGCGCCAGCACGCCGACACCGGTACTGCCGAAAAGCAGCGCTGCCAGCATGCGGTCGGCTGCCGTCGGCCCGCGCGCCGCGCGCAGCAGCGCCGCCGCGAGGTTGGCGAGGAGAAACAGCGCCACCGGCAGTTCGAGTCCGGTCATGCCGTCCTTCTCCCGAACAGGCGCGCAATTACCGCCTCCAGCGCCTTCGCCTCGGCCGCTGCCGGCAGGCGGGCGTCGAGCACGTGCAGGCGCAGCCGGTCATCGTCGAGACGGACACCGACGGTGCCGGGCATCAGGCCGAGCGAAGCGACCAGCAGCAGGCGGGGCGGACCGGGTGGCAGCGCGACCGGGTAGTCGAGCATGCAAGGCGAGAGGCCGGGGCGCGGCGAGAGTGCCATCGCCGCCACCTGCAGGCCGCCGCGCATCGATTGCCAGAGGAAGAACGCGACAAAGGCGATGAGGGCGGCGAGCGAGAACGTCCCCTGCCGCGGCGGCAGCAGCCGCAGGCTGGCCGCAACGCAGGCGGCGACGGCCACGGCGCCGAGTCCCCAGGCAACGGTGCTGCCCTCGGCGAGCACCCACCACAGGAAGGCGAAACCGGCGCCACGACGCAGGACGGTGTTCAGCACGACGGTATCTCCGGCTCGGAAGGGGACACGGACATCATATCCGCCCGGGCGTCGAATCGCGGCGACGAGAATGCGGACAGGAGGGGCATGGCCGGATCCACGGGGGCGCTCATCCGTCCCGCGGGGGTATCTTCAGACCGACCGAGGCGATCCGGTTGCCCTTGATCGAACGGACGCTCAACCCGAGCGCGCCGATGGCGATCCGGTCGCCGACGACTGGGCGGCGGCCGAGCCGGCCGGCGAGCAGTTCGCCGATCGTTCCGGTCGCCTCGAGGGGCGCCAGGTCGAGGCCATAGGTTGCATCCAGCGCCGCTGCCGATGAATCGGCGTCGAGGACGAACTCCCCGAAGAAGTTGCGCACCGAGCGATGTCCGCTTTGTTTCTGCTCGCCGAAAAGCGGCGCGAGGGTGTCGATCTGCTCCGGCGATCCGAGCAGCCAGACTTCGTCGCCGGGTTTCAGCGGCGTGGCGCTCGGCGCCAGCAAGGGCCGGCCGTTGCGCACCAGCGCCGCGCAGCGCACCGGGCGGCCGCGCGTGTCGGTCAATTCGGCAGGGACGATTCCGGCCGCCAGCGAGCGTTCCTCGACGCGGAACGCCACCAGGGACAGCACCGTTTCGCGGCCGATCCATACCTCCTTCGCTTCCAGCGGTTCGACGCGGTCGGGCATCTCGACGTCGAGCCGGCGCGCTGCCCACGGCACGGTCGCGCCCTGCACCAGCAGCGACAGGATGACGACGGCGAAGGTGACGTCGAAGAGCAGTTTCGATTCCGCCACGCCGGCCATCACCGGGAATACGGCGAGCACGACGGGAACCGCGCCGCGCAGGCCGACCCAGGCGATGTAGACGATCTCCCGCCGGGGGAAGCGGAACGGTTTCAAGGTCAGGACGACGACCAGCGGGCGGGCGATGAAGGTCAGGAAGAGGGCGATGAGGAGCGCCTCGGGCGCGTTGTCGAGCAGGTGCGACGGCGTCACCAGCAGACCGAGCAGGAGGAACAGGCTGGCCTGCGCCAGCCAGGCGAATCCGTCCATCACGCGCAGCACGTGCGAGGTCGCGCGCGAACGGCGGTTGCCGACCACCACCCCGACGAGATAGATGGCGAGGAAACCGCTGCCGCCGAGCGCGTTCGTCGCGCCGAAAACGGCCAGGCCGCCGGAGGCGATGAGCAGCGGATACAGGCCCTCCGCCAGACGGATGCGGCGCAACAGTTCGGCCAGCAGGCGCCCTGCGGCGAGGCCGGCGACGGTGCCGATGCCGAACTGCAGGAACAGTTGCCAGGCGAATCCCTGCGGGGTCGCGGGCTGCGTTCCGGAAAGAATGCCGACGAGCACGGTGACGAGCAGGATGGCCATCGGATCGTTGGCGCCCGATTCGATTTCCAGCGTCGCGCCGACCCGCTCGTTGAGCGTGACGCCGCTGTGCCGCAGCAGGTTGAATACCGCCGCCGCATCGGTGGAGCCGACGATGGCGCCCATCAGCAGGCCGTACCGCCAATCCACATCGAGCAGCCAGGTGCAGAAGGCGCCGAGCAGCGCCGCCGTGCCGATCACCCCCCAGGTGGCCAGGGCCACCGCCGGCCACAGCGCGACGCGGAAGGTGGAGATGCGCGTGCTCAGGCCGCCGTCGAGCAGGATGATGGCGAGCGCCAGGTTGCCGACGAAATAGGAGGCGGCGAAATCGTCGAACTGGATGCCGCCGAGGCCTTCCTCGCCGGCCAGCATCCCGACGACGAGGAAGATCAGCAGCAACGGCAGGCCGAAGCGGGCGGAAAGCGTGCTGGCAAGGACGCCGGCGAGCAGCAGCAGGCCCGATATCAGCAGCAGGGTGTTGATTTGATCCATGCGTATGCAGCGCCTCTCCGCGCCACCCGATCGGCGCAAGGATTGGTGATGGCACCGGCCGGCCCGGCGCGGGCTCCGGCCGATGCTACCGCAAAGCGGGTGCCCCGGTCAGCGGCGGAGGAATTGCCGCCAGGCGTATTTCTCGGCCTCCACCGCCAGCAGCACGAACAGTCCGCCGAGGTGCACGCGCAGCCAGGCAGCGGCGTCGAGCGAAGCGGTGCCGAACAGCGCCTGCATCGGCGGCAGGTGGGTCATCGCCACCTGCAGCACGAAGAGCACGGCGATCGCCTTGAGCGCCAGCGTGTTGCCGAGCAGGCCCTGGTGCGAGAACACGGAGTCGAACAGGCGGCGGCAGTTGAACAGGTAATAGACCTGGCCGGCGACGAGCATGTTCACCGCCGCCGAGCGCGCCACCTCGAGCGGTGCGCCGCGCGCCTCCTCCCACAGGAAGATGCCGAAGGAGGTGCCGGCGAGCAGCGCGGTGACGAAGGCGATGCGCCACAGCATGAAGCCGTTGACCAGCGGCTCGGCCGGATCGCGCGGCGGCCGCGCCATGATGCCCGGCTCCGGCTGCTCGAAGGCGATGGCCAGCGACAGCGTTACCGCCGTCACCATGTTCACCCACAGGATCTGCACCGGCGTGATCGGCAGCGTGACGCCGAGGATCACCGCGATCAGCACCATCGCCGCCTGCCCGGCGCTGGTCGGCAGCACGAAGACGACAGCCTTGCGGAGGTTGTCGTAGACCGTGCGCCCTTCCTCGACGGCGGCGGCGATCGACGCGAAGTTGTCGTCGGCGAGGACCATCTCGGCCGCCTCCTTGGCCGCCTCGGTGCCCTTCCTGCCCATCGCCACGCCGACGTCGGCGCGCTTCAGCGCCGGCGCATCGTTCACGCCGTCGCCGGTCATCGCCGCCACCTCGCCGTTGGCCTGCAGCGCTTCGACCAGACGCAGCTTGTGCTCCGGGCTGGCGCGGGCGAAGACGTCGACCTCGGTGACGACGCGGCGCAGCGTGGCCTCGTCCATCGCCTCGATCTCGGCGCCGGTCAGCGCGCGACGGGCATTTTCGGTCCCCGTGCCATGCCGGTCTCCGATCCCCATCGCGGCGGCGATGGCAGCGGCGGTGACGGCGTGATCGCCGGTAATCATCTTGACCCGGATGCCGGCTGCGCTGCAGGCGGCGACGGCGCGGACCGCCTCGTCGCGCGGCGGGTCCATGATGCCGCACAGGGCGAGCAGTGTGAGCCCCCCCTCGACATCGGCGAAGCCGATCTCGCGCCGGCCCCTTTCCAGCGGCAGGATGGCCAGCGCCAGCAGGCGGTGGCCGCCAGTGGCCAGTGCGTCGATCGCCGCGTGCCAGCGCGCCGGATCGAGCGGCCGCACGTCGCCCCCATGGCGTTCGTGCGCGCACATCGTGAGCAGCTGCTCCGGTGCGCCCTTGACGAAAGCGAAGGCGTGGCCGCTGTGGTCGTGGTGCAGCGTGGCCATGAAGCGGTGCTCGGACTCGAAGGGGATCACGTCGATGCGCGGCAGCGCTTCGGCCTCGTGGCGCGGGTCGAATCCGGCCTTCAGCGCCAGCGTCAGCAGCGCACCCTCGGTCGGATCCCCTTCCAGCCGCCATTCGCCGGTTCCGTCCACGTTTTCCTCGCGCAGCACGGCGTCGTTGCAGAGCAGGGCGATGCGCGCGATGTCGGCGAGTTCGGGAATGTCGGCGGCGTCAATCGCGCGGCCATTGCGGGAAAAACCGCCATGCGGCGCGTAGCCGGCACCGTCGACCTCGTAGGTGGCCTCGGCGGTGACCAGCCGGCGCACCGTCATCTCGTTCCTAGTCAGCGTTCCGGTCTTGTCGGAACAGATCGTCGTCACCGCGCCCAGTGTCTCCACTGCCGGCATCCGGCGCAGGATGGCGTTGCGTCCGGCCATGCGCTGTACGCCGATGGCCAGCGTGATGGTGAGGATGGCCGGCAGCCCCTCGGGAATCGCGGCGACGGCGACGCCGACGGCAGCGAGGAACATCTCCGCCGCCGGCTGGTCATGCACCAGCATGCCGAAGGCCAACGCGATGCCGGCCACGAGCAGGATGGCCAGTGTCAGACGCTGGCCGAAGACGGCCATCTGCCGGAGCAGCGGCGTGTCCACCGCCGCCACCGCGGCCAGCATGCGGCCGATGCGGCCGATTTCTGTGGCGTCGCCGGTGGCAACCACCAGCCCGCGCCCCTGGCCGAAGACGACCAGCGTGCCGGAGTGGGCCATCGAGCGGCGGTCGCCGATCGGCGCCTCGGCGGCGACCGGTGCGGGCGACTTCTCGACCGGCTCCGATTCGCCGGTCAGCGCCGCCTCCTCGATGCGCAGGCTGCGCGTGTCGATCAGGCGCAGGTCGGCCGGCACCTTGTCGCCGGAGGCGAGCAGGACGATGTCGCCGGGCACCAGCGCCTCGGCCGGGATTTCCTGCCGGCGGCCCGCGCGGACGACGATGGCGGAAAGCGAGAGCATGTTGCGGATGGCGTCGAGCGATTTCTCGGCCTTGCCTTCCTGAATGAAACCGATGAGTGCGTTGATGACGACCACGCCGACGATGACGCCGGTATCCACCCACTCGCCGAGTGCGGCGGTGACAGTGGCAGCGCCGAGCAGCACGTAGATGAGGACGTTGTGGAACTGCAGCAGGAAGCGCAGCAGGGAGCTGCGCCGCTTCGGCGGTGTCAGCCGGTTCGGGCCGTGCTCGGCGAGGCGGCGCTCGGCCTCGTCCGCGCTCAGTCCGTCGCGGTCCGAGCGCAGCGCGGCCAGCGCGGCTGCCGCGTCGACCTCGTGCCAGCGGTTGGGCGATTTCACGCAAGTCTCCTCAGGGCAGGGGCGGTGCCGCGCGCCGGCGACTCCGGGCAGCGGCGCGCCGGGCAGCGAACGTGCTTGCCGCGGCGCACAAGGCAAGCGTGCCAGCCCGAATGCTAACGCCCAATCGTGGAACGGGGTGTCGGGTTTTGCGAAGCGTCGATCAGGTATTTTCGCAGCGCGGCCGCCGTTTCAGCCACATCAGGAAGAGCAGCAGCGCGACGGCCGGCAGCAGCCCGAACAGCAGGGCATCGACAAAGCCCGGCAACAGCGGGTGTCGTTGCGCGTACAGCACCAGATAGGCGGTGTAGGCGACGTAGGCGAGCAGGAACAGGCCGCCCTGCCAGCGGCGGATTTCGTGCCGGTAGGCGAAGACGGGGAGGCAGGCGAGCATCGTCGCCAGCAGTACCCAGAGGTCGACGCGCAGCAGCTCGGGGGCGACGACGAGGCCGTCGGACGCGGCCATGCCGGCAAGGCCAAGGCAGCCGAGGACGTTGAACACGTTGCTGCCGACCACGTTGCCGACGGCGATGTCGCGCTCGCCGCGCAGGGCGGCGGTGAGCGAGGCGGCGACCTCGGGAAGCGAGGTGCCGGCGGCGACGATGGTCAGGCCGATCACCAGATCGCTGACGCCGAAGGCGCGCGCGAAGGCGACGGCTGCGTCGACCAGCCAGCCGGCGCCGACCACGAGCAGTGCCAGTCCGCCGAGGACGAGCAGCAGCTGCACGCCCCAGTGCGCGTCCCAGGCTGCCGGGGGCGGCATCTCGCCGGCGAACTCGTCGGCCGTGGCGCGGCTCTCGCGCCGCGACTGCACGACCAGGAAAGCAGTGTAGGCGACCAGCGCGGCGAACAGCAGCGCCGCCTCGGGGAAGCCGATGCGACCGTCGAAGGCCAGCGCGGCGAACAGCAGCGATGCGCCGATCATGATCGGCACCTCCTGGCGGACGACCTGCGCATGCACGGCGAGCGGAACGATCAGCGCCGAGGCACCGAGGATGAACAGCACGTTGAAAATGTTGCTGCCGACGACGTTGCCGACGGCGACGTCGACCTTGCCGGAAAGCGCCGCGCCGACCGAGACGGCCATCTCCGGCGCGCTGGTGCCGAAGGCCACCACCGTCAGCCCGACCACCAGCGGTGAGATGCCGAACGACAGCGACAGGCGTGAAGCACCGCGCACCAGCAGCTCGGCGCCGACGCCGAGCGCGGCGAGGCCGGCGAAAAAGTACAGCAGGTTGCTCATGAATCCTCCGTTGCGGGCGGCGTGGTCGCCGGACCGGTTTGCGCGTCTGACCGGGCCGCTGCCGCCGGGGTTCCCGCGCGCGCGGTCCGCCGGGGACGGCGGCGCCCCGTCGCCGGATTCGTGTCGCCGCTTTTCAGCAGTTCCTCGATGAAGGCTTGCGCAGGCAGCGAGAGCACCTTGTCGCGCAGGTGCACAACGCTCCATGGTCGCCGTAGCGGAAACCCCGCGACCCCGACGATGGCCAGCTCGCCGTCCTCGACCATGCGCCCCAGCGCGTGGCGCGAGAGTACCGCGAGTCCCATGCCGCTCGCCACCAGATCGCGGATCGCCTCGTTGCTCGCCAGCGACAGCCTGACCCGCAGCGCGAGGCCCTGCGCCCGCTGGAACTCGTCGATCGCGTGCCGCGAACCCGAGCCCGGTTCGCGCAGCAGGAACGGCTCATCGGCGAGGTCGCGCAGCGTCAGCCCGCGCCGCGCCGTTGCCCAGTGTCCCGGCGGCGCCACGATGACGTGTTCATTCTCCAGGAAGGGGCGGACCACGATGTCGATGTCCTCCGGCGGGTGCGACATGATGTAAAGGTCGTCGCGATTGCCGCGCAGGCGCTCGACGATCTGTGCGCGGTTGGCGATCTCCAGCTCGATGTCGATCTCCGGATGGCGCCGGCAGAAGGCGCCGAGCAGGCGCGGCAGGAAATACATGGCGGTGGTCACCAGCGCCACGCGCAGCCGGCCGCGCTTCATTCCCTTGAGATCCTCGATCGCCGACTCGAAGCGGTTCCACACGTCATCGAGCCGGCGCACGGTGGCGAGCAGTTCCTCGCCGGCGGCCGAGAGCCGCAGCGCACGGCCGTGCTGTTCGAACAGCGGCAGGCCGAGCACCTCGGCGATCTGGCGGATCTGGATGGAGACGGCAGGTTGCGTCAGGTGCAGTTCCTCGGCGGCGCGCGAGTAGCTGGCGTGGCGTGCGACGGCCTCGAAGCTCTGCAGCTGGCGGAAGGTGATGCGGCGGCGTGGCATGGGCTATGTATAAGTTATTGCAAATGTAAATGTTGAATTAGTTTAATTGGATTTTATATTGCCGTGGCGCGATAGTGGCACCGTCCGTGTCACGGACCCCCAACATCAAAAGGAGAAAACCATGCGCCACTATCCCGCCAACAGCCCGCAGGCCGCCGCCCGCATCCTCGCGCTCGCGTTGCTCGCCGACGGGGCGATCGATCCGTCCGAGCTGCACTCGCTCCGGCAGGCGCGGTTGCTCGAGCGCCTCGGCATGAGCG
Source organism: Rhodocyclaceae bacterium (assembly GCA_026646875.1). Taxonomy (GTDB): domain Bacteria; phylum Pseudomonadota; class Gammaproteobacteria; order Burkholderiales; family Rhodocyclaceae; genus 66-26. The sequence continues at coordinate 10,369 of JAPKHL010000042.1, forward strand.
AGCGGCAGTTCGACGAGGTAATCCGTGCGCTGTGCGAGGATCTGCTGCTCTATGCCGGACGCAGTTCCAGCGGTCAGCTGGAGATCGGCCGCGAAGCCCTGCGCCAGGTGCTCGGCGAGCTCACGCTGCCCCGTCTGCAGCGCCGCGTCCTGCAGACCGTGCTGGACATCGTGAATGCGGACGGCTGCCTTGCCGGCGGGGAGGCGGTGCTGGTGTCGCTGGCCGTCGAGTGCTGGGATTTCGGCCCGCACGAAACCCTGCGGGTGACGCCACAGCCCGGCCGCCGCTGGCCGCCGCAGGTGGCCCGCCTGGCCCGGGCCGACGCGCGGCCGGGGGCCTGAGCGGGCTCCACGCCCCCGCCACTGTTTCCACCCGCTACCGGACCCGCCTGAATGCCCTTCGAACCCGTCATCCTCTTCTTCCTGCTCGGCCTGACCGCCGGGATCGCCCGCTCGGACCTGAAGATTCCTGGCGTCCTCTACGAGTCGCTGTCGATCTTCCTGCTGCTGGCGATCGGCTTGAAGGGCGGCATCGAACTGGCGCGCCATCCGGTGGCCACGCTTCTGCCGCAGGCGCTGGCGGTGCTGGCGACGGCCGCTGCGATCCCGCTCGTCGCCTTTCCGCTGCTGCGGCGCTTTGGCGGGCTGGGGCGCGCGGATGCCGCGTCGATCGCCGCGCACTACGGCTCGGTGAGCGTCGTCACCTTCGCCGTGGCGGCGGCCTGGCTGGCCGGGCGGGGCATCGAGGCGGAGGGGCATCTGATCGTGTTCCTCGTCCTGCTCGAGTTCCCCGCGCTGATGATCGGCGTGCTGCTGGCCCGTGGCGCCGGCAACGGTACGCCGTGGGGACGCGTCCTCCATGAGGTGTTCGCCGGCAAAAGCATCGTGCTGCTGGTCGGCGGGCTGCTGATCGGCTGGGCCGCCGGGCCGCAGGGAATCCAGCCGCTCGACCGCCTGTTCATCGATCTCTTCAAGGGCGTGCTGGCGTTGTTCCTGCTCGAGATGGGACTGGTGGCGGCGGGTCGGCTCGGTGACCTGCGTCGCGCCGGGCCTTTCCTCGCCGGTTTCGCCATCGGCATGCCGCTCGCCGCCGGCGTGCTTGGCGCCCTGACGGGAACGCTGCTCGGCCTCTCGGTAGGCGGCGCCACCCTGCTGGCGACGCTCTACGCCAGCGCTTCCTATATCGCCGCGCCGGCCGCCATGCGCATCGCGGTGCCGGAGGCCAATCCGGCGCTGTCCATCGGTGCCGCCCTCGGCATCACCTTTCCCTTCAACCTGCTACTCGGCGTTCCGGCCTACCACTGGCTGGCCGGCAGCCTGGAAGGAGCCTTCCGATGAGCCCCCGGACCACGCCCTGCAAGCTGCTGACGATCATCTGCGAGGCCCAGCTCGAAAACGACCTGGTCGACGATCTGCAGCGCCTGCACGCCACCGGGTATACCATCGCCGACGTGCGCGGTCGCGGCGCCTGCGGCGTGCGCGACGCCGCCTGGCCGCCAAGTGCCAGCATCCGCGTCGAGGTGCTGTGCGATGAACGCACGGCGGGTAACATCGTCGACCATCTCGAGCGGCGCTACTACGCGCATTACGCCATGGTGCTCTTCCTGGGCGACGTGGCAGTGCTGCGTTCGGGGAAATTCACGTCATGACCGCGGGTGTCCATCCTCTCTCCGTTCCGCTGGCGGCCGCCGGTCGCGGCCCCCTGCTGCGCGAATTCGTGCAGCGCACCGACCGCGTGCCGGAGGACGAGCGGGTCGATGCGCCGGAAATCCAGGAGTCGTACCGGGTGAATTTCAGCAGTGCGGTGCGGGCCGAGGCGGCCGCGTCCGCCCGCGATGCCGCGCAGCGGCCGACCTTCACCGAAACACAGGGCGCCGGCGCCGATCCCCGGCTGGCGCTCTACCGCGCGGTTGAGCGCCTGTGAGCGGAGGCGTCGAGCCGGCGGTGCTGGCGTTCTTCGCCGGATTGCGCGGGGCGCCGCTCGATCAGGCCATGCGGGCGCTGACCTGGCTCGGTTCGCTGTGGCTGCTGCTGCCGCTGGCCGGACTGATCGCACTGTGCGCGGGGCGGTGGCGTGTGTCGTTCTCCCGTCTCCTGTGTTCACTGCTCGCCGCGACGCTGGCCAGCCATGCACTGAAGTGGGTCGTCGGGCGCGAGCGTCCGGGGCTGCACGAGGCCTTGCAGGCGATGCCGGCGGACGCTGCCTTCCCGAGCGCGCATGCCGCCCAGTCGATGGCCTTCGCCATGGCACTGCTGTTGCTGCTGCCGCTCCGGTGGCGCGGCGCCGGAGCGGCGTTGCTGCTCCCCTGGCCGCTGCTGGTCGGCGTGTCGCGGTTACACCTGCAGGTGCATTGGCCAAGCGACGTGCTGGCCGGTTGGGCCGTCGGGCTGCTCGCCGCGCTGGCGGTGGCGCGCAGCATTCCCCCGGCGGTGCGCCGCGACCCCGCTTCGGGGCCGTGCCGGGTGCCGCTCAGCGCGCCGGAATCTCGTAGGGAATGATACGCGCCGCCCGCAGGCGGTAGCCCGAGGTGCCCATGGCGGTGTCGGCGCGCACCGTCTCGAGAGTGCCGCTGACCCATACGGCGTCCATCGTGCGCGCGTTGCGCAGCGGCGGATCGGCGAGCACGTGGATGATCTGGTTGGCCGGCGGCGGTGGGGTGTGGATGCAGGCGCCGAAGTAGGGCACCAGAAGGAATTCGCGGATTTCCTCGCGCACGCGCTCGAGCGGAACCACGAAGCCGGGGATGCGCACCCTGGCGCCGTTCATCGCCGCCTCCACCGGGGCGTTCTTCCACGCCGCCTGCATGGCCGCCAGCGCTTCCATGGCGCGCGGGTCGGAATCCTGCAGGGTGGCGAGATTGAGTCCCTTGAACACGGCGGCCGGATCCCAGCTCTTCGGCATCAGGTCGTCCCAGACGATTTCGCGGAACTCGGCCGGCGCCTTGCGGGCGGCCGCCGGCGGCGGCCCGCCGCGTGGCTCGAGTTTTTCTCCCACCTGATAGGCGGGCTTGCCCTCGGCGGCGGACGGGGCGGTGCCCGGTTGCGCCAGCAGGGCGAAGGCGCAGAGGAGGGCGGGAAAGGCGGGGCTGGGGAGGCGGCGCGCGGCGTGCACTGTCATGCTCAGATCCTTGGCGTCAGTCCGTCGGCCAGCGACAGACGATAGGCCCGGTAGCCCGGCAGCAGGCTGGCCAGTCCGCCGGCGGCAAGCACGCCGGCGAGCAGGCGCCATTCGCCGGGAGCGAGGGCGAGGGTCGTGGAGAGGGGGGCTGTGCCGATTCCGTACTGCGCCTGCAGCCAGGGCGAGAGGACGAGACGCAGCCCGGCGTGCAGGACGATGCCGGCGAGCGCGCCGGCCAGCGTCACGGCGAGGCTTTCGCCGGCGAGCAGCAGGAAGATGTCGCGCGGGCGCGCGCCGACCGAGCGCAGGATGGCCAGCTCGCGCCGCCGCTGCTCCAGTCCGGCGAGGATGACGGCAGCGAGTCCGGCCAGCCCGACCGCGACGACACAGGCGGAAACCAGCAGCAGTGCGTTCTCGGCGACGGCGGTCAGCTGCCACAGCTCGTCGAGCGCGACGCCGGGCAGCACGCCGGTCAGCGGTTCGCCGGGCATGCCGGCGATCTGGCGCTGCACGGCGAACACCGCGCCGCGCTGCTTCAGGCCGACCAGCAGCGCACTGACCGTTTTCGGCGCGAGGTCGAACTTGCGCACGAACTCGGCGGGAATGCGCACCCCCGGCATCGGCGCGCCACCCTGCCATTCGAGGTGGATCGCCGCGATGGCCTCGAGTCCGACATGCACACTGCGGTCCACCGGCGTGCCGGTGCGCGCCAGGATGCCGGTGACGGTGAACGGCTTGTCGTCGTGTGCCAGCCCCTCGATATGGCCGCTGCCATGGCTCAGCACGATCCGCTCGCCAACCCGGTAGCCGAGGCGTTCCGCGACATCGGCGCCGAGCACCGCGTCGAAGAGGCCGGCGAAGGACGCGCCGGCGGCCAGGCGCAGGGCCTCGCCGCTGCCGTAGCGGAAATGCGTGAAATAGTCGCCGGTGGTGCCGACGACCGGAAAACCGCGGTGCGAATCGCCAAGCGCGAGGGGGATGGTCCACGCCACGTCGGGTAGCGCGGCGACCGCCCGCGCGCTCGCCCACGGCATTTCGCCGCCCGGCTCGCCGAGGCGGAAGACGGCGTGCAGCATCAGCTGCAGCGGGCTGCCGCGCGCGCCGACCACGAGGTCGGTGCCGGACACCGCCTGTGCGAAGCTCGCCCGCGCATCGCCGCGCAGGCGCTCGATGCCGAGCAGCAGCGCGCAGGCGAGGGCGATGGCGAACAGCGTGAGCGCCAGCGTGTAGCGCCGGTTCCAGGCGCTGCGCAGGGCCAGGGCGGGCAGATGGGTCACGTGCCGGCCCTCCCGTCGCGGCCTTCCGGCTCCCGGTTGGCCCGGTTGATTCCGTCCAGCGTCAGCTGGCGCGGAAAATGGGCGGCGAGGCGGGTGTCGTGGCTGACGAAGATCAGGGTCGCCCCGGCGGCGGCGCATTCGCCGAGCAGCAGGTCGATGAAGCGCTGCTGCCGTTCCGCGTCGAGTGCCGAGGTCGGCTCGTCGGCGATCACCAGCTCGGGCCGGCCGATCAGCGCGCGCGCGGCGGCGGCCCGCTGCTGCTGGCCGACCGACAGCCGCGCCGCCGGCTGCCGCCAGAGCGCCGGCGCAAGATCGAGATGGTCGAGCAGGCGGGCGGCCTCGGCGGCCAGCGTCGGCGCCTGCGCCAGCGCGCGCTGGCGGCGGCGCGCCGAGAAGCGGCAGGGCAGCAGGACGTTGTCGAGCAGCGGCAGCCAGGGAATCAGGTTGAACTGCTGGAACAGGAAGCCGATGTGATCGACGCGGAAGGCATCGCGCGCCGCCGCGGGCAGGCGGGCCGTTTCGCGTCCGAGGATGCGCAGTCTGCCGGCATCCGGCAGGGCCACGCCGCCGAGCAGGGCGAGCAGCGTGCTCTTGCCGCTGCCGCTGGGACCGGCCAGGAACAGGTGCTCGCCGGCCGCGACCCGCAGCGACGCGATGTCCAGGCAGTCGCCGGCCTGCCCCGGCCAGCGGAAGTGCAGGTCTTCGAGATCGACCACCGGCGCGTTCATGCGCGGTCGGCCACGCGCGCGGCGGGGGAGGGTGGAATGCGGGTCATGGAGCAGGGATGGCAGGCTGCGGGCAGGCCACGATTCTACCGCGCCCGCGGTCAGCCGGGCCGGCTGGCCGCGGGCTTCAAGCGCGCTCCGCTGGCTGCAACCCCGGGTATCGATCGGGTCCGCCCGCTTCCCCCGGCGGGCTGCTAGAATCGCCGACGCTCCTTGCGCGCCCGCGCGGGGCGTCGCTTCCCGGTCCCGATGCACAGTTCGCTCCTTTCCCTGCTGATCCTGCTCTGTTCCACGGTGTTCGCGGTGGCGCTCGCGCAGGTGCTGCGCCTGCCGACGATGCTTGCCTACCTCGCCGTCGGCATGGCCATCGGTCCGCATGGCGCGGCCTTCTTCGCCGAGAGCGAGGAGGTTTCGGTCTTCGCCGAATTCGGCGTGGTCTTCCTGATGTTCTCGATCGGTCTCGAATTCAGCCTGGCGCGCCTGAAGGCGATGCGCCGGCTGGTCTTCGGCTTTGGCGCAGCGCAGGTTCTGGCGACGCTGCTCGGGGCGATGGCGGTGACCGTCTTCTACTACGGGCAGGACTGGCGCGTCGGTTTCGCCATCGGCGCGGCCTGCGCCATGTCGTCCACCGCCATCGTCAGCAAGCTGCTCGCCGAGCGCCTCGAGCTGCATTCCCTGCCCGGCCGCCAGACGATGGCCGTGCTGCTGTTCCAGGATCTGGCGGTGGTGCCCTTCCTGATCGTCCTGCCGGCGCTGGCGCGCAACCCGGACGACCTGCTGCCGACGCTGGCCACCGCCGCCGGGCAGGCGGCGGCGGTGCTGGTGGCGATGATCGTCTTCGGGCAGCGCCTGATGCGCCGCTGGTTCGATGCGGTGGCGCGGCGCAAGTCGCCCGAGCTGTTCATGCTCAACGTCCTGCTGGTGGTCATCGGCCTCGCCTGGCTGACCGGCGCGGCCGGCCTGTCGCTGGCGCTCGGCGCCTTCATCGGCGGCATGCTGATCTCGGAAACGCCGTACCGTCATCAGGTGGAGTCGGACATCCGCCCCTTCCGCGACGTGCTGCTCGGGCTCTTCTTCGTGACCATCGGCATGCTCCTCGACATCGGCTACGTTGCGCGCAACCTGGGCTGGGTGCTGCTGGCGCTGGCCTTCCTGGTGCTCGCCAAGGCAGCGGTGGTGATGCTGCTCACGCGCTGGCTGCGCAACACCCTGGAGGTTGGCCTGCAGACCTCGGCGCAGCTGGCGCAGGCCGGCGAGTTCGGGCTCGTGCTGATCGCGCTGGCCAATGCCGGCAAGCTGATTCCGCCGGACGTCCATCAGGTGACGATGGCGGCCATGCTGCTCTCGATGTTCGTCGCGCCCTTCCTGATCGCGCGCGCCTCCAGCCTCGGGCGCGGCCTCTCGGCCGGCGAGTTCGCGCACCGCGCCGAGGCGATCCACGACATCGCCGTGCGCAGCATGAACGTCAGCGACCATGTGATCCTCTGCGGTTTCGGACGGACCGGGCAGAGCCTGGCGCGCTTTCTCGACCGCGAGGACATCCCCTTCATCGCGCTCGATGTCGACACCGCGCGCATCCGCCAGGCGCGCGAGGCCGGCGAGAACGTGGTGTTCGGCAACGCCGACCGGCGCGAGGTGCTGATGGCGGCCGGCGTCGAGCGGGCGCGCGCCGTCGTCGTCACCTATGCCGATCCGCTCGGCGCCGAGAAGGCGCTCAACACCCTGCACGCGCTGCGGCCGGCCCTGCCGGTGATCGTCCGCGCGCAGGACGACAGCCAGATCGAGCGGCTGAAGGCGCTCGGCGCCAGCGAGGTGGTGCCGGAGGTGCTCGAGGGCAGCCTGATGCTCGCCGCGCAGACGCTCACCCAGCTCGGCGTGCCGGTCGAGCGCGCCCTCGAGCAGGTGCGCAGTGCACGCGCCGAGCGCTATGCCGGGCTGCGCGCCTTTTATCGCGGCGAGACCGACCGCTTGCAGCGCCTTGCCGAGGAGAAGCTGGCGCTGGTCATCGAGCCGCAGGCCCATGCCGTCGGCCGCACGCTCGGCGAGCTGGCGCTGGGCGCCCGGCAGGTGCGCGTCGAGGCCATCCGCCGGCGCGGCGTGCGCGCCGAGGCGCCCGGCGACGAAACCGTGGTGCAGGCCGACGACGTGCTGATCCTGGTCGGCGCGCGCGAGAACCTGACGGCCGCCGAGAACCTGCTGCTCGCCGGCAAGCCCTGAATTCCATTGCAAGGAGCCGTTCGATGAAACTGTTGTTCCCGTTGCTGCTGGCCGCCGCGCTGGCCCTGCCGACCGCCGTGCTGGCGCGTGATCCGGCCACGCTCGCGCACGAGCTGACGATGGTCGCCTTCGACCAGGAGATGCCGGACACCGATCCGCGCGTGGCCGAAACGCGGAAACTTCTGGACCGCGCGGTCAAGCAGACCGGCGAGACGCCGTTCGCGGTGTCCTCGGCCTGCCAGCGCTTCGTCGGGCATCTGCGCGACGCGGCGCAGATCCGCGCCACGCCGCTCGAACTGCTGGCCGTGCTCGGCACGCATGGCAAGGCCGGCGTGCCGCTCAACGACACGCTGCAGGCCTATGTCGCGGCGCGCAAGGCGGCGCCGGGCCGCAGCCACGACGAGGCGATGGCGGGGTTGTCCCGCCGCCGCTGAGCGGCATACGCTCAGTCGGCGACCTCGACGCGGTTGCGGCCGCCGGCCTTGGCGCGATAGAGCGCGGCGTCGGCGCGTGCGAGAATGCGGTCGGGCGTCGGGTCCGCCGGATCGAAGACGGCAACGCCGATGCTTGCCGAGATCGGGATGCCGCCCTGCCCATCCTCGACCGGCGAGGCAGCGATCTCCTCGCGCAGGCGCTCGGCGAATTCGAGCGCACCCTCGGGGCCGGAGCCGGGCAGCAGGATGCCGAATTCCTCGCCGCCCAGCCGGCCGAAGGCATCGGTGCGACGCAGTGCCCGGCGCACCACGGCGACGAAGTGGCAGAGCGCGCGGTCGCCGGCGGCATGGCCGCGGGTGTCGTTGATCTGCTTGAAGTGGTCGAGGTCGAGCATCAGCAGGGCCGCTGGCTGCTCGAAGCGGCGCAGGCGCTCGAGCTCGCCGTCGAGCTGGGCCATGAAGTGCCGGCGGTTGGCGATGCCGGTCAGCATGTCGGTGGTGGCCAGCCGGATCAGTTCGCGTTCCATTTCCTTGCGCTGGCCGATGTCGTGGAAGATCACCTCGGCACCGGCGATGTGCTCGTTTTCGCGGATCGCCGTGACCGTCAGCTGCACCGCGACCGGGTGGCCGTCCCGGTGCGTGAAGACGTCCTCCACGCGGCGTTCCGCCCCGTCGCCCAGGGTGGCGGCGATCGGGCACTCGCTGGGCGGATAGGGGCTGCCGTCACTGCGCCGGTAGTGGATGAGGGCATGCAGGTCCGTGCCGACCGGGACGTCCACGGCGTCGTAGCCGAGCATCGCGAGTGCCGCCGGATTGATGAAGATGCAGCGTTCCCCGGCGTCCACACCGAAGATGCCCTCGCCCGCCGCTTCCAGCAGCAGGCGGTTGCGCTGGGCCAGCCGCTCGCTTTCGGCGCGCGCCAGCCGGGCCTCCTCGCGCAGCTTGCGGGTACGGCGCTGGTAACGGGCCAGTCCGAGGACGTTGCCGGCGACCAGCAGCGCAAAGAGCAGCAGGGTGGTCTGCGCGGTCTGCCACCAGGCGGCATGGACGGCGCCGAGCGCGCGGCTGGTGACGGTGACCAGGGGCGTGTCGGCATGCGTGGCCAGCGTGCGGGTGTTCTGGAAGGCGACCATGCGCTGTTCGCCGGTATGGGCGGCCCGTCCCTCATGGACGCTGTCGGTCCGGCCGCTTGCCAGATGCCGCGCGAACAGCGTGCCGGGATGGGCAAGATTCTCGCCGCGCGGACCGTTCAGCGGCGGCTGGGTGGTGAACAGGGTGCCGTCGCCATGTACCAGCGCGGCGCGAAAGTCGTTCGCGTAGCTGACCGAGGCGAGCAGGGGGCGGAACAGTTCGGGTTCGACCAGGGCCCCGATCGTGCCGGCGAAGCGTCCGTCCCGGTCGACACTGGCGATCGCGATGGCCATCGTCCAGGCCCCGAAGGGTGAGGTTTCGGGCGGGGCGATGTGCAGCAGGGCGGGGTTGGCGTGCTGGCGGGCTGTCGTGAAATGGGGCGCCTGCGCGAAATTCGCGCCGACCAGTTCGGGCGGGTTGGCCAGGATGACCGTGCCCGCGTCGTCGAGCACGAAGAGGCTGTGGGTCCCCGGCATGGCCTCGGCGAGGTCCTTCAGGCGGGTGTTTCCGTCGGCCGGCCGGCTGCGCAGGAGCTCGGCGCGCAGGCCCTGCAGGCCGCGCCAGATGGTCTCGATCTGGCGCACGAGGTTGACCTCGATGACCCGTGCCTGCGTCTGCAGGCGTTCGCGTTCGCGCGCTGCGGCCTCCTCCCGCGCGGAATGCAGCCAGCCCCCCAGCCCGGCGCCGATGGCGGCGAGTACCAGCAGGAGCAGTTTCCACTGCAGTGCGTCTGTCCGATCGCGCGATCCGGAGGCCATCCGCGCTCCCTCCGATGCGTCGGTCGCGGGCCGGGTGGCCGTGCGGCACGGCGTATCGATCTGTCGATCGGATCATTGTCACACAAGCCCGGACGCAGGAACAGCCGGACGCGCGGCCGGGCCGCCGGTCCGCGTGCCGTACCCGGCCGTATGTTAGGATGAGCTGCGGTTGATTCTTCCGCGTCTCCCCCGGCCCCTCACGCGACTTCCCGGAATTCCGAATGACTTCCCCGCAGACCACTCACCATCGCCGCCGCGCCTTTGCACTGGCCGTCGTCGCCGCCGCCTACGTGCTGTCATTCTTCCAGCGTTTCGCGCCCGCCGGGATCGCGCAGGACCTGGTCGCGGCGTTCAATACCACGGCCTCCTCGCTGGGCGTGCTGGCCGCCACCTATTTCTATGTATACACCGTGATGCAGGTGCCGACCGGCATCCTCGTCGATACCCTCGGGCCGCGCCGCATCCTCCTGCTCGGCGGTCTCGTCGCGGGGGGCGGCAGCCTGCTCTTCGGCATGGCGCCGAGCCTCGAGGTGGCGCTGGTCGGGCGCACCCTGATCGGCCTCGGGGTGTCCGTCACCTTCATCGCAATGCTCAAGATCATTGCCGTGTGGTACGAGGAACGCCGCTTCGCCACGCTGGTCGGCGTTTCCATGCTGGTCGGCAACCTGGGTTCGGTGCTTGCCGGTGCGCCGCTCTCCTGGCTGGCGCAGGCGACCGGCTGGCGCGGCGTGTTCATCGGGCTGGCGGCGGTTTCGCTGGTGCTGGCCGTGGCCTGCTGGCTGATCGTGCGCGACCGTCCCGAGAGCGGTGCCGACGGCGGAGCGGCGGCACGGCCGCGCTTCGATCGGACGGTGGTGCTTGCCGGCCTGCTGTCGGTGCTGCGCAATCGCGCCACCTGGCCGGCCGTGATCGTGAACTTCGGCCTGGCCGGCAGTTTCTTCGCCTTCGCCGGGCTGTGGGCGACGCCCTTCCTGACGCAGGTGCTCGGCATGTCGCGCGCCGTCGCGGCCAATCACGTCAGCCTCTATTTCGCCGGCTTCGCCGTCGGCTGCGTGCTGATCGGCACGCTGTCCGACCGCCTTGGCCGGCGCAAGCCGGTGCTCGTCGCCAGCAGCCATCTCTTCGTGCTGCTGTGGATCGTCCTGCTCTCCGGCGTTCACCTGCCGCCGGTTGCCGGCTACGCGCTGTTCGCGGCGATGGGCCTGAGTACCGCCAGCTTCACGCTGACCTGGGCCTGCGCCAAGGAGGTCAATCCGCCGCTGCTGTCGGGGATGTCGACCAGCGT
>JAPKHL010000043.1 GCA_026646875.1 Rhodocyclaceae bacterium
CATGCAACTCAAATCGGAATTCGTCCGGAAGGCGTAGGACACCGGAGAAACCGGATTGCCGCTCCGAGGAACAGCCGGCCGAAATGCACAGAGGCCATTGAAAATCAATGGCCTCCGGCGATTCCAGCAGGGCTGCGGGGATTGTAAAAGGTTACCGGATCACTCCCACTCGATCGTCAATGAGACATCTGAGCCATTGTTCCGGCAGATTTCTTACCGTCACCGCCGGCTGGATGCGAGAGAACGCGAGCGCTGCCCGCAGCAGACCAAGGCGCCTTCTCGAACCGGCCATTCAAAGCCGCGAAATCGGCGGCCTTCACCCCGCGCCCAGTCGATCGATCGGCCGACTCCACCAGGACGGTGCCCATGCGAAGATCCCCGCAAGGACGCCACCGCCGAGCGCGAGTGCCCAGTCGTCTATATCCAGCGGCTTCAGATGCAGCAGTGTAGCCACCCAGGGCGTCTGCACGAGCAAGTAGGACAGCAGCAGTGTCGCGGCGACCATCGTTCGCGCCGCACGCGTACGAAGTCGGGTGAGGCCCGCCGTGATGCCGGCGCTCGCGCTGGTAAGCGCAACCAGCGCGATGGCACGCGCATGGTCGACGTCGTAACCGTGGTCAAGCCCGCGCAGAAAGCTCAAGCCTACGATGGCCGTAAGCATGGCTGCGACGAGAACGATCACAACCCATTGAACCCGGCCGAAGAACTGCAGCCGCCCGGTGCGCCGCACCGGGCCGAGGCGGCCTCCCGCGGGCAGTTCCTGGAATACGAGAAGCGCTGTTGGGTGAATAATGAGTTCGAGCCACACCACGTGGATCGGCAGATAGAGGACCGGGTATCCGGCCAGCGGTATCAGCGCCGCCGTCAGAACCAGCGGCAGGTGAATCATCAGGAGGTATTGAAAGCTCAACTGCAGGTTGGTGAAGAGTTGCCGACCCTCCGCGATAGCGCGAACGATGCTGCTGAAGTCGTCGTCGAGGAGCACGATGGCAGCGACTTCGCGTGCGCTACGCGTTCCGCGCGCCCCCATCGCAATCCCGATGTCGGCCGCTTGCAGCGCCGGCACGTCGTTCACGCCGTCGCCGGTGACGGCGACGATCTCGCCACTGTCCCTGAATGCGCGCACGAGCTCGAGCTTCTGTGCAGGCACGGCACGGGCGATCACGTCTACCTCGCGCAGCAGCGAGGAGTCGCCTCGCTCGAGCCAGGCACTCATGCCCGCCCCATCGACGACGCGCGGCTCGTCCTCGCCGAGCCCGATCTCGCGCGCGACCGCGAGCGCCGTTCGCGTGTGGTCGCCGGTGACCATGACAACGCGAATGCCCGCAGCCCGACAGGCTTGCAAGGCCTCGACCACGCCAGGTCGGACGGGATCCTCGAAGCACAGCAGCCCGGCGACCCGAAAGCCGCGCTCGGGCTCACCGCCTGCCCAGTCCTCGACACCGTCGAGTTCTCGCCATGCACAGGCAATCACCTTATGTCCGGTATCCGCAAAGGTGTCGACGCGGCGTTGCCACTCGCGCAGCTCGGTCGGACTGAGGCCGCATTGCCCGAACACGACCTCCGGGGCGCCCTTGACCGCGGCAATCAGCAGGCCGTCCCGGCGAAGAATGCCGGTTTCACGCTTGCGGTCCTCGGTGAAAGGAAAGGTCGCCACCGCCTCCCACGGCAGCGGCTGCGGTAGCGATTCCAGGATGGCCAGATCCATCGGATCGCCCGTTTCCCGCCTCGAGGCTGCCGCAGCGAGCTGCACGAGGAGCTCCGAATCGACCGTCTCGGCAGCGGCACGATGGCTCAGGCGCAACCTGCCCTCGGTGATCGTGCCGGTCTTGTCGGAGCAGATGCACGAGACGCGCCCGATGTTCTCCACCACGACGGCCCTCCGGACAAGCGCCTGCCGCTTCGCGAGCCGATACACACCGACGCCCAGAAAGAACGTCAGCACGACCGGAAATTCCTCGGGAAGCGCCGCCACGGCCAGCGTGAGGGCACTCAAAAGGGCATCGAGCAGTCCGTGCCCCTGTCGCCACCGTACCCAGCCGAGCGTCAGGCACAGCAGCACTGCACCGACGATCAGCACCACGACCAACTGTCCTACAGCGGTTTGCAGCGGTGTGCGGGTCTGCGCGCCGCGGGTCGCCGAGCGGGCAATTTCGCCGTACAGCGTCTCGCTTCCGGCGTACACCACGCGTATCTGGGCTTCGCCGGTCAGCAGGCGAGTGCCAGCGAAGCCCCACGAAGCGCCATCGACCTTCGCCTCGAACTCATTGCGAGGCAGGTGATCGAGAGCCACCTTGCGGACCGGGAACGACTCGCCGGTCAACGCGGATTCGTCGGCCTGCATGCGATGGCCGCCGACCACCAGACCGTCGGCCGGAAAGGTTTCCCCGGTCGCGACGACGACCAGGTCGCCCGGTACGAGCGCCGTCGCCGGAACAGTCTGTCTGATGCCTTCGCGCACCACTGTCGCGCGGCTCGCCAGGCGGCTGCTCAGCCCTTCGATCGATGCGTGGGTCCGGCGATGGAGATAGGCGTCCATGCCGACAAGGGGCACCAAGGCAGCGAGCAGTATCGCGGACTCGCGGAACTGTCCCACGAAAGCGAAAAGCGCGCTGGTACCCAGCAGGAACCACAACATCGGATCCTTGAGCGTGTCGCGTGCCAAGTCAAACCACCCTCTCGGTGCGGCCTCCAGGATCAGATTGGGTCCATACGTCGAGGCGCGCGCTGCTGCCTCGCTCTCGGACAATCCGCGTGCGGCGCCATCAAGCCCGTGGAGCCGATCGAGGGGCACGTTCCTGATCATCGCAATCGCGCGGCGCAGGACGCGTTACTTGACCAACAGGACGGGAAGGTCGGCGAGGTGAACCACCTTGGTCGCCACGGACCCCAGTGCCATGCCTGCGATCGCACCCATGCCGCGTGTACCCATCAGGATGAAGTCGCAATGCCTCTCGACAGCGATTCGTGCGATCGCCAGCGGTGCGTCGGCCGATAGGATCTCGACCTCGAAAGGCACGCCGGCAACAGTCAACACTTCGCAGGCACTTTCCAACGCTTCCTTGCCACGCTCCTGCACCCACCGATCGATCGGGGCTTGGCGGTCTTCCCCGAGCAGGGCGACGTACGGAATGTGAGGCTGCACGTTGAGCACATGCGCCCTCGCATCCGCGCAGTGCTTCGCCAAGTCGACGAGTGTCCGGGCCGCCCGGAGGGCGTGGGTGGAACCATCAACGGCCAGAAGCGCCTTCATTGCCCGATCCTTTCCTCAACGCGGCCACCACATGGCTGCCATTCGACACGCAATCCCGGGCGGGTGCGGTGTTCGATGGCGGCACCGCCTCGGCCTCGCGAAGCGACGTCGCCGTCGCGCCGACATGCGGCTAGCCTCAGTCTCGCTCCCGCCCGCCGCCCCCGCGCCCGCCACGCTTCTGCGGCTCGCCCTGCGGATCCTGATGGCACTCCACGCAGTTTCTCATTTTTATCGTTGAAAAGTATGGGATTTGTATGCACGTCACAGGACGACAAAAACACAAAGGCCCTTGAAAAATCAAGGGCCTTTGGCGGTTGGCGGGTCGTCGTTGGACCCTGTGAAACGCTATCGAATCATTCCCACTCGATCGTCGCGGGCGGCTTGCCCGAGATGTCGTAGACGACCCGGTTAATGCCCCTGACCTCATTGATGATCCGGTTGGAAACCTTGCCGAGCAGGCTGTGCGGCAGTTCGGCCCAGTGCGCGGTCATGAAGTCTGCACGGCGCGGAGGGCAACGACGTATTCGTAGGTGCGGCCATCCCCCATCACGCCCACGCTCTTCACCGGCAGAAAGACGGCGAAGGCCTGGCTGGTCTTGTCGTACCAGTCGGCGGCGCGCAGTTCGTCGATGAAGATCGCATCGGCGCGGCGCAGCAGGTCGGCAAACTCCTTCTTTACCTCGCCGAGGATGCGCACGCCGAGGCCGGGACCGGGGAAGGGGTGGCGATAGACCATCTCGTGCGGCAGGCCGAGGGCGATGCCGAGTTCGCGCACTTCGTCCTTGAACAGTTCGCGCAGCGGTTCGAGCAGCTTCAGGTTCAGCGTTTCCGGCAGGCCGCCGACGTTGTGATGGCTCTTGATCGCATGGGCCTTGCCGGTCCTGGCGCCAGCCGATTCGATGACATCCGGGTAGATGGTGCCCTGGGCAAGCCATTTCGCGTTCGGCAGCTTCTGCGCCTCGGCCTGGAAAACCTCGACGAACTCGCGGCCGATGATCTTGCGCTTCTGCTCGGGGTCGGAGACGCCGGCCAGATGGCCCATGAATTGCGCCGTCGCGTCGACGTGGATGACCCTGACGCCGAGGTTGCGGGCAAAGGTCTGCATCACCTGCCCGGCTTCGTTCAGGCGCAGCAGGCCGTTGTCGACGAAGACGCAGGTCAGCTGATCGCCGATCGCGCGGTGCAGCAGGGCGGCGACCACCGAGGAATCGACGCCGCCGGAGAGGCCGAGGATCACCTCCTCCTTGCCGACCTGGGCGCGCACCTTCTCGATCGCTTCATTGACGTAATCCGGCATGTTCCAGTCATGGCCGCAGCCGCAGATGTCATGCACGAAGCGGGCGATCATCTCCTTGCCCTTGATGGTGTGCGTCACCTCGGGATGGAACTGCACGGCGTAGAACTTGCGGGTTTCGTCGGCCATCGCCGCCACCGGGCACGATTCGGTGCTGGCGATCACCTTGAAGCCCGGCGGCAGCTCGGTGACCTTGTCGCCATGGCTCATCCACACGTCGAGCAGGCCGTGGCCCTCGTCGTTGCTGCGGTCCTGGATACCCTTGAAGAGTTCGGAGTGGCCGCGGGCGCGGATCTCGGCGTAGCCGAATTCGCGCTTGCCCGAGCTCTCGACCTTGCCGCCCAGCTGCTGCGCCATCGTCTGCATGCCGTAGCAGATGCCGAGGACGGGAACGCCGAGCTCGAACACCGCCTGCGGTGCCTTCCAGTCGAGCGCTTCGTACACCGAATTCGGCCCGCCGGAGAGGATGACGCCAGCCGGCTTGAAATCACGGACGAACTGCTCGGAGACATCGAACGGGTGCAGTTCGCAATACACCTGCTGCTCGCGGACACGACGGGCGATCAGCTGCGTGACCTGGGAGCCGAAGTCGAGAATGAGGATTTTCTGGTGAGCCATTTTCAAACCCCTGAATGAACAAGGGCGGCCGTGAAGCCGCCCCGGTTGGACCGCAGTGGATCAATCCACGTGATAGTTCGGTGCTTCCTTGGTGATCTGCACGTCGTGCACGTGCGATTCACGCACACCGGCCGAGGTGATCTCGACGAAAGTGGCGCGCTCGTGCATCTCGTCGATCGACGCGCAGCCGAGATAGCCCATTGACGAGCGCAGGCCGCCCATCAACTGATGAATTACCGCGAGAACCGGCCCCTTGTAGGGAACACGTCCCTCGATGCCTTCCGGCACCAGCTTCTCGACGTTGGCGGTATTGTCCTGGAAGTAGCGGTCGGCGGCGCCGGCAGCCATTGCGCCGATCGAACCCATGCCACGGTAGGACTTGTAGGAGCGCCCCTGATAAAGCTCGACCTCGCCCGGCGCTTCCTCGGTACCGGCGAAGAGGCCGCCGAGCATCACCGCGTTGGCGCCGGCGGCGATGGCCTTGGAGATGTCACCGGAATAGCGGATGCCGCCGTCGGCAATCATCGGCACGCCGGTACCGCGCAGCGCTTCGGCCACGTTGTGAATGGCGGTGATCTGCGGCACACCGACGCCGGCGACGATACGCGTGGTGCAGATCGAACCGGGGCCGATGCCGACCTTGACGCCGTCGGCGCCATGGTCGATCAGCGCGCGCGCGGCATCGGCGGTGGCGATGTTGCCGCCGATAACCTCGACGTTCGGGAAGTTCGACTTGACCCAGCGCACGCGGTCGAGCACGCCCTGCGAGTGGCCGTGTGCGGTATCGACGACGATCACATCGACGCCGGCCTCGGCCAGCAGCGCAGCGCGCTCCTCGGTGCCGGCCCCGACGCCGATCGCAGCGCCCACGCGCAGGCGTCCGGAGGCATCCTTGCTGGCATTCGGATGCTCGGTGGACTTCAGGATGTCCTTGACGGTGATCAGCCCACGCAGTTCGAAGGCGTCATTGACGACCAGCACGCGCTCGAGCCGGTGCTTGTGGATCAGCGCCTTGCCCTCCTCGACCGAGGCCCCCTCCTTGACCGTGACCAGGCGGTCGCGTGGAGTCATGATCCGGCTCACTGGCTGGTCGAGATTGGTTTCGAAGCGCAGGTCGCGGTTGGTGACGATACCGACCACCTGCGTGCCATCGACCACCGGCACGCCGGAAATCCGGTGATGGTGGGTAAGCGCGAGCACTTCGCGCACGGGCATGGTCGGCGGAATGGTGATGGGGTCCTTCAGGACGCCGGACTCGAAACGCTTGACCTTGGCCACTTCGGCCGCCTGCGCCTTCGGCGGCAGGTTCTTGTGCACGATGCCAATGCCCCCCTCCTGCGCCAGGGCGATGGCGAGACGGCCCTCGGTGACGGTGTCCATGGCGGCGGACACCAGAGGCAGGTTGAGGGTGATATTGCGCGTCAGGCGGGTTTTCAGGCTGACGTCGCGGGGAAGAATCGAGGAATGGGCGGGAACAAGGAGGACGTCGTCGAACGTCAATGCCTTCTGGATTAAACGCATGGCCTTTGATCCGGGGTCACAAAAAAGTATTATACAGCAAGCCCCATTGAGACAGGATGACCATGAAACGCAGCGCCCTCGTGCTGACCGCCCTGCTGCTCGCCGCCGGCGCGGCGCACGCCCAGATCTACCAGTGGAAGGACGAAAACGGCAAGACCGTGATTTCGGACAAGCCGCCGGCCGGCAAGGTGCAGCAGTCGAAAACCCTGTCCGCAGACAGTCCGGCCCCGACACCCGCCGCCGCACAGCCGCCCAGTCTCGCCGATCGCGAGCTGGAGTTCCGCAAGCGCCAGCAGGAAAAGCGGGAGAACACCGAGAAACAGCAGAAGGACGCGGATCAGGCCGCCCGCAAGAAGGAGAACTGCGAGCGTGCCCGCCGCGCCCTGCAGGCCT
The DNA here is from genome assembly GCA_026646875.1 of Rhodocyclaceae bacterium. Lineage (GTDB taxonomy): Bacteria > Pseudomonadota > Gammaproteobacteria > Burkholderiales > Rhodocyclaceae > 66-26. The sequence continues at coordinate 7,080 of JAPKHL010000043.1, forward strand.
TCGAATCGGGCGAGCGCATCGCCATCCGCAACGACAGCGGCGAGCGTGAGTTCCTCGACGACGCCCAGCGCGAGAAGGAAGCCGCCCGTCAGCGTCAGGCCGTCAAGGAACTCTGTCAGTAGCCCCGGCAGTCCTTGTCGTGCCAGTCAGGCAAGGACGGCGACCACGCCTTCCCTGACCGGCCGCCGCTCACTCGCCGTCGGCGTCGCCTGCCCCCTTCTTCATCACCTTGCCCTCCGCAGCGCGCTGCTTGCGCACCTCCTTCGGATCGGCGATCAGGGGCCGGTAGATTTCCACCCGATCCTGGTCGCGCAGCGCGGCGTCGGGCTTGGCGAGCTTGGCGTAGATGCCGAGCTTGTTCTTCGCGAGATCGATCTCGGGGTATTTCTGCAGCAGCCCGGAAGCCTCGATGGCCTGCCGCACGGAACTGCCCGCCGGCAGCCTGAGCCGGGCGATCTCCTGCCGGTGCGGCAGGGCGTAGACGACTTCAATTTCGATTTCAGCGTTTCCGCCGGTGGACACGTCAGACATTCGACTCTCCATAAACCTGCGCTGCCCGCTTCACGAAGGCGTCGACGAAGGTGTTCGCGATCTGCCCGAACACCGGCCCGATCACCTTCTCGAACAGCTTGCTGGAAAATTCGTAGGCCAGTTCGAACTCGATCTTGCAGGCGTTATCGGCCAGCGGCCGGAAGCGCCACATCCCCTCGAGGCGACGGAACGGGCCGTCCACCAGACGGATGCTCATCCAGTTCGGGATTTCCTTGGTGTTCTCGGTGGTGAAGTGCGATTTGACGCTGAGATAGCTGATATGCAGGGTGGCCACCGTCCTGGTCGCATCGCGGAAGTCGAGCCGCGTCTCGCTGCACCAGGGAAGGAACTGCGGATAGTCCTCGACGCGGTCGACCAGATCGAACATCTGTCGCGCGGATTTCTCGATCAGCACCGATTTCTGAACCAATGCCATGCTTAGGCGTGCCCTGCGAATCCTGTAGAATCGCGCATTCTAGCATCGCAGCGCACAACCCCGGAAAAGCCGCCCCATGAGCATCGTCAGCAACAAGAAAGCCTTCCACGACTACTTCATCGAAGAGAAGTTCGAGGCCGGCATCGCCCTCGAGGGGTGGGAAGTGAAGGCGATCCGTGCCGGGCGGGTGAACATCAAGGAGTCGTACATCATCATCCGGGGCGGCGAAGTCTTCCTCTTCGGCATGCACATCATGGCCCTGCCGACGGCCTCGACGCACGTGAATCCGGACCCGGTGCGCACGCGCAAGCTGCTGCTGCACGCCAACCAGATCAGCAAGCTGATCGGCCAGGTCGAGCGTGCCGGCTACACGCTGGTACCGATCGACCTGCACTACACGCGCGGTCGCATCAAGGCCGAGATCGGCCTGGCCAAGGGCAAGAAGCAGCACGACAAGCGGGAAAGCGAGAAGGAACGCGACTGGAACCGCGAAAAGCAGCGCCTGATGCGCGTCAAGGCCTGAGCCCGGCAGCATGGACGCCCTGCTCTACTGGGTCGGCATGGCGGCGGTGGCGGTCAATGCCATCACCGGCGTGCTCGAGGCGGAACGCAAGCAGATGGATCTCATCGGCGCGGTGATGATTGCCGCCGCAACGGCGCTGGGCGGAGGCACCCTGCGCGACATCCTGCTCGACCGGCAGGTGTTCTGGATCGCCAACCAGACCTACCTCGCCGTCGGCATCGGCATCGCCATCACTACCTTCTTCTGGGCGCGCCGGCGGAAAATCTCCGAACGGCTGTTCCTCTACCCCGACGCGGTCGGCCTCGCCCTGTTCACCGTTGTCGGCACCCAGGCCGCGCTGCAGTGGCACGCCCCCTGGCTGGTCGCCAGCCTGATGGGCGTGATTACCGGAGTGTTCGGTGGTGTCCTGCGCGACGTCTTCTGCAACCAGGTGCCGCTGGTCTTCATGGCCGGCGAGCTGTACGCCACCGCCGCCTGGTGCGGCGCCCTCCTGCTCATCGGACTGCAGGGACTCGGCGTCGATGCCGCGCTCTCGGCCTGGATCGCCATGGGCGGAATCTTCGCCTCGCCATGGGCGGAATCTTCGCCTTGCGTGCCGCCGCCATCCATTTCAGGATCCGCCTGCCCACCTTCTCCGCACACCCCTGAGCGCGGGACCGACCGCTCAGTAACGGTTCTCGCCGAGCCGCGCAAGTTCGCCATCGAGCAACGCCACCAGCCTGGGCTCGCCATTCGCGCCGACGCGGAATTCACCGTATTTCGCCTGCTCATAGCGCGGTCCGCTGCCCTCCTCGAAGAAAAAGGCGTTGGTGGCGAAACGCAGGCTGTTGCGGATCGAGCGCCGGCTGTCGTAGCGAACCCGGTAGCGCAGCGCCACCTCGTCCGGGGAAACAGGCGCCGCCCGTGGCTGCGTCCGTACGAAGGCCCCCACGCCGCGGGCATCCACCTGCACGACAACGAAGCCGTCCTCGAACGGACGGCTGTCGCGCAGCCGGTCCTGCACCGCGTAATTGAGCGCCATGTAGTCCCCCTGCATGAGCGAGCGCGGATCGACCGGCGCCAGTGCCAGCCGCACCACCTGCCCGTCGGCGAGGATGCGTTCGTTCTCCAGCACACTCCAGCCGGCTGCGACCAGCACCAGGAGCAGACCGCAGGGAATCCCCAGCTTACGCCACATCGTTCGCCCCCTTCGGCAAGAGCTGACGCGCCGCCAGAAGCAGCAGGCCGCCGAGCACCAGCGCACCGGATTTGTCGAGCAGACTCACCGGCAGGTAATAGTAGTAGCGTCCGATCGCCGCCAGTGCACATGCGCCGCCCAGCCACAGCAGCCAGCGGCGTCCGCTGGCGAAACCGAGCGCCATTGCCGTGACGCCGAGCGCAATGCCCGGCGACCGCCAGGTCAGCGCAAGGACAGCGAGCAGCATCGCCAGCAGAAGGGGGCCTCGTCCGGAGCCCCAGAACGCCCGACCGAGCCACACCAGGGCAAGTGCCGCGCACAGCACCAACGCGCCCCGCGCAAGCTCGGAGGCCAGCCGCACGGCGCCGGGAAACCCTCCCCCCTCCAGCACCAGGGGCAGTGCGGCCCAGGCCAGCGAATACACCATCAGTGCCGCGACAAAGGCAGCCAGCACCGGCGCAACACGCAGCGTCCGCCAGCGCACCTCGTCGAGAGAGAGTGCGCAGCCAGCCGCCCAACAAACGACGGGGAACCAGGCGGCAAATAATTCATGACGCTCGAATGGCAACCCCACCGAGACCTGGAGAGCCAGCAGCACCATCAGCGCGGCCAGGAACCGGTGCAGCGGCCAGGCGATGCCAAAGCACACCGCCAACTCGAACGCCGCAACCAGCCAGGCCCCCTGACGGTCGAGCAACTCCCCCGCGCCAAGCGCGAACGCCCCCTGCCCCGCCAGCAGGAAAGGCAGGAGGAACTGGCGCAGGAACACCGACTGGCCACTGCGCGCGCCGTACAGCACCCCCCCGGCCGCCAGCGTGGTGAGCACACCGAGCAGCAGCCAGCCGACGCCTCCCTTGACCAGCGCCGCCGCCCCCAGTCCGACGAAGGACAGCATGAACAGCGCGGCCAGCCAGCCGCCACCGGCCTGCAGCGCCAGAATCCAGCGCGAAACCCCGTGCTCGGCATCGGCCGGCGGCAGCGCGCCGGAAAGATGCCCGGCCGCCCGCAGATCGGCGAACAGCGCGTCCTCGCCCGCCAGCGGATCACTCATCGTTCCCCCTCCCCGGCCTCCCAGGCAGCCGCCACCCGGCGCAGCCAGAACGTCGCCAGCGCCGTCAGACCGGCGATCAACACGCCGACCAGCAGGAAATCGAAGGCGAAGGCTTCGCGAAAGCGCAGATGTTTGAGCACCCCGGCCATGGTCACGAAGATCGCCGAAAACGCCGCGGCCGCCAGCGGCAGGATGTCGTGCCGGCGATGCCGGTAGAACCACAACGTTGCCCCCAGCCAGCCCGCGTAGAGCAGCGGCACGTAGGGCATCCAGCGCCACGTCCGCTCCGCGCCCAGCCACCACCAGCCGACACCGAGCGCGGTGGCCGCAACGGCGGCAGCCAGGGCGAGCAGGCGGGGCGCATAGGACGCCCGCAGCCAGGGAAAGCGCGGCCAGGCCAGTTCCCAGAGCAACAGCGCCGTCGCGTTGAGCAGCAGCGGCGCCCAGAACAGGCCGTCGGCCAACAGGAAGACGGCCCAGACATCCATTCGCCCGGCGATGTAAAGCAGCAGGGCGACATTGCCGAGCAGCAGCCAGAAGAGCCACAGCCACGGCGTCTGTGCCACCAGCACCCAGGGCAGGATGAGCAGCGCCCAGGCGAAGAACAGGAGCTCGCTGTCGGCACCGGTCTGGTAGATCTGTCCGATCACCGCCAGCAGCACCCCGGCCAGCACGCAGGCAGCGCCCAGCCAGGCCTGACCGGCCATGCGCTGCAAGCCGGCACGCCAGGCCAGCAGCGCGCAGACGGCGAGCGGCGCGGCGGCCAGCGCGATTTTCGTGAAACGATGCAGGGCCTGCCAGTTGGCGGCGAAGAAGAAAACGATGCCGCCGAGCAGCAGCACGCTGCCGAGCCCCAGCAGCAGACGATCGGCAAAACGCAGCCAGTCGGCTGCCGAAGGCAGGCAGGCAAGGCGCCGCAGACCGAGCGCCAGGCCCGCACGGTCGAGTTGTCCGGCCGCGGCCAGCGCTTCGAGGCGGGCGCGTTGCGATGACGCGTTCATGGCATTCATGGCACGCGAGCTTGCGCGGAATCGGAGGAACGGTCAACCAACGTGCCCGTGGCCGCCGGGGTGCCGCCCCCTCATCGGGCCAAGCGCCTTGATTGCCGGCCCCTCAAGCCCCAGAATCCTCGCCGGAACGACAGCCTCCGTTGGCCGCGTCCGCGGGGCCGAATCGGAAAACGAGTGGACGCCCACGCTTCTGGCCGAACGTCAGAAGCGCCTTGTGGGCGTTCTCAAAGACCATTGGAATCTCGCCGTCGCCACAGGCACGGTGGCGAGCCGAGGAACGTATCGATGCAGAAGAAGCAACAACAAGACCAAAGCCAGATCAAGTGGATTTCCGACTTCATCTGGAACATCGCTGACGACCGCCTGCGCGACGTTTACGTGCGCGGCAAATACCGTGACGTCATCCTGCCCTTCACCGTGCTGCGGCGGCTCGATGCCGTGCTCGAAGCGACGAAAGACGCGGTGCTCGAGCGCAAGAAGTTCCTGGACACCCACAAGGTGGCCGAGCAGGACGGCGCGCTGCGCATGGCGGCAGGCCAAGCCTTCTACAACGTCTCGGAATTCACGCTGGCCAAGCTCAAGGCCAGCGCAGCAGGCCAGCGCTTACGCGATGACTTCATTGCGTATTTGGACGGCTTTTCGCCCAACGTGCAGGAAATCCTCACCAAGTTCAACTTCCGCAACCAGATCCAGAAGCTGGTGGATTCCCACGTCCTTGGTTACTTGATCGACGACTTCCTCGACCCCGAGGTCAATCTCGCGCCGCTGCCAGTGAAGGATGCCGACGGCCGCATCAAGCTGCCCGCGCTGGACAACCACGGCATGGGCACAGTGTTCGAGGAGCTGATCCGCCGCTTCAACGAAGACAACAACGAAGAGGCAGGCGAACACTTCACCCCGCGCGACGTGGTGCAGCTCATGGCCAAGTTGTTATTTCTGCCGGTGGCTGACCGGATCGAGTCCAGCACCTATTCGCTCTACGACGGCTCCTGCGGCACCGGCGGCATGCTCACCGTGGCCGAGGAAGCGCTACACGAACTGGCCGAACAGCACGGCAAGGAAGTGTCGATCCACCTGTTTGGCCAGGAAATCAGCGACGAAACCTACGCCATCTGCAAGGCCGACCTGCTGTTGAAGGGGGAAGGAGCGGAAGCCGAGAACATCGTCGGTGGCGCAGACAAATCCACCTTGTCCGCCGACCAGTTCCGCAGCCGCGAATTCGACTTCATGATCTCCAACCCGCCCTACGGGAAAAGTTGGAAGACCGATCTGGAGCGCATGGGCGGCAAGAAGGAATTCAACGACCCGCGTTTCATTGTCAGCCACGCGGGCAACAACGAGTTCAAGCTCCTCACCCGCTCCAGCGACGGGCAGCTCATGTTCCAGGTGAACAAGCTGCAGAAGATGAAGCACAACACGCCGCTGGGCAGCCGCATTGCGCTGGTGCATAACGGCTCGGCGCTGTTCACCGGCGACGCAGGCCAGGGCGAGAGCAACATCCGCCGCTGGGTGCTGGAGAACGACTGGCTTGAAGCCATCATCGCCCTGCCGCTCAACATCTTCTACAACACCGGCATTGCCACCTACATCTGGGTGCTGGCCAACAAGAAGGCCGAAGCGCGGCGTGGCAAGGTGCAGTTGATCGACGCATCGCAGTGGTTCCAGCCGCTGCGCCGCAACCTCGGCAAGAAGAACTGCGAACTCTCGGATGGAGACATCCAACGAATCCTCGACCTGTACCTCGGCGAGGCGCAGGAAACCGCCGAGTCGAAATGGTTCGACACCCAGGACTTCGGCTACTGGAAGATCACCGTCGAGCGCCCGCTGCGCCTGAAAAGCCAGCTCTCAGACGAACGCATCGAGCCCCTGCGGTTTGCCACCGGCGACGAGGCGCTGCGCGCCGAGATCTACGCCACCCACGGTGAGGCGCTCTACAGCGAGTTCGCCAAGCGCAAGCCAGCCATCGAGGCGTGGCTGAAGGGCGAGGACGAGAACGAAGACGACGACAGCGAAGACAGCGACAGCAGTGATGACGGCGAAGCCACCACCACCCGCAAGGCCGTGCCCGCCAAGCGCCGCAAGAAGCTGCTCGATGCATCGACCTGGCAGCGTGACAAGGGGCTGATGGAGGTGGCGCGACGGGCGCAGCAGGCATTGGGCAGCGCCGTGTTCGACGACCACAATGAATTCCGCTCCCGCTTCGATGCTGCGCTCAAGGCGCAGGGTGACAAGCTCGGCGCGCCGGAGAAGAAGGCCATCTACAAGGCGGTGAGCTGGCGCGACGAAACCGCGCCGCCAGTCATCGCCAAGCGCAGCAAGCTCAAGGCAGGGGAACACTTCGAGCCCGGCTTCGATGGCGTGTACCTGGAGACCGTGGGCAAGGATCGCTTTATGGTCGAGTACGAGCCCGACAGCGAGCTGCGCGACACCGAGCAGGTGCCGTTGAAGGAGCCGGGTGGCATCGACGCCTTCTTCGCCCGCGAAGTGCTGCCGCACGCGCCGGACGCCTGGATCGCGACGGACAAGACCCAGATTGGCTATGAGATATCCTTCGCCCGCTATTTCTACAAGCCTGCGCCGCTGCGCACGCTGGCAGAAATCCGCGCCGACATCCTCGCGCTAGAGCAGCAGAGCGAAGGGTTGCTGCACAAGATCGTGGGGGGCGCGTAATGACGGTGGCGAGCGCGTACCCGAACTACCGGCAGCCGAAAATGCGCTGGTTGCCTGCTGTGCCGGAACACTGGAACGAGCAACGCGCCAAGACATTCTTCCGCGAGGTGGATGAGCGCTCGAAGACCGGACAGGAGGAACTGCTGTCGGTGTCTCACCTCACCGGCGTTACCCCGCGCAGCCAGAAGAATGTCACGATGTTCAAGGCAGCGAGCTACGTTGGCTCCAAGCTGTGCCGCCCCGGCGACATCGTCATCAACACGCTGTGGGCATGGATGGCGGCGCTTGGTGCGAGCAAGCACGTGGGCATCGTCAGTCCTGCCTATGGCGTGTACCGCCCGCACCACGCCGACAGCTTCAACCCGGCGTATCTCGATTACCTGTTGCGCACCCGCGCCTACGTGGCCGAATACATCGGGCGCTCGACCGGCATCCGATCCTCGCGCCTGCGCCTTTACCCGAACCAGTTCCTCGACATTGCCCTGATCCAGCCGCCGCGCCGTGAGCAAGATCAGATCGTTGCCTATCTTCGTGCGCAAGATGCCCACATCGCCCGCTTCATCAAGGCCAAGCGCGATCTCATCAAGCTGCTCACCGAACAGAAGCTGCGCATCATCGACCAAGCAATCACTCGCGGTTTTGATTCATCTGCCCCTCTAAAACCATCTGGAGTCGAATGGTTGGAAAAGGTGCCGCTTGATTGGACCGTTTGTCGGTTGAAGACCCAACTCGCGGCTAATGATGGCGGCTGCTGGGGTGATGACCCAGTCGGCAGCGGCGGCACTCCCGTATTGCGTTCGACGGAACAAGCGGTAGATGGCAGCTGGCGGATTGAATCACCGGCATTGAGGCAATTGTCTGGGGATGAAATACGCTCGAAAAAACTTCGAGTTGGCGATCTTGTAATTACAAAATCTAGCGGCAGTGAGAAACATATTGGAAAAACCAGCTTGGTCACGAAAGAGGTCGAAGAGCTTGGCTGCTGTTTCTCTAATTTCATGCAACGCTTACGCCCTAAACCTTCAGTGTCCTCAAAGTGGGTTTGGTATCTATTGAATAGTCGAATTGGACGCGATCAGATGGCGTTCGGTTCGAATAGCACTACCGGGCTGGGAAATCTTACTCGAGAGGTTATTGGCAACGTCTGGTTCGCTCTTCCACCTCAAGAAGTTCAGGATCAATTGATCGACCTGTTGGAGAACGAGTTACACCCGATTGACGCTGCAATAGAACAAGAGCAGAAGCAAATTCAGCTTGCTCGTGAATACCGCGACCGCCTGATTGCCGATGTGGTCACCGGTCAAGTGGACGTGCGCGGCTGGCAGCCCGGCCCGGAGGACGTGGTGGACGACGTGGCGCTGGCCGCGCTGGGCGACGAAAACGAAGACGTGACCGAAGAGGAGGATGGCGATGGCGAAGACTGACACCAGCGAGCGCTGGTTCGAGGCGCGCGTGGTACGCGGCCTGACCGGTGTGCCGCAGCCGGAGTACAGCCATGCGCTAGCTCCCACGGACTTCGCCGCCACCCACAACGGCTACGTGCAGGGCAAGCCCACCGACTACAACCGCGACGTGGCACTGGATGTGGCGCAGTTGCTGGCCTTCTTGCAGGCTACCCAGCCCAAAGTGGTCGAGGTGCTGGAACTGGCCTCGGAAGGCATCAAGCGCACTCAGTTCCTGCATCGCCTGCAGGGCGAGATCACCAAGCGTGGCGTTGTCGACGTGTTGCGCAAAGGGATCGGCATGGGCGCAGTGGAGAAGGTTGACCTCTATAAGCTGCTGCCCACGCCGGGCAATGCCGCTGCAGCGGATGCCTTCGGCAAGAACATCTTCAGCGTCACCCGGCAGGTGCGCTACAGCAACGATTCCGGCAATGAGCTGGACTTGGCTATCTTCATCAACGGTCTGCCGGTACTGACGTTCGAGTTGAAGAATTCGCTGACCAAGCAGACCCTGGCCGACGCCATCGTCCAGTACCAAACCACCCGCAGCCCGCAGGAACTGCTGTTCCAGTTGGGTCGCTGTGTGGCGCACATCGCAGTCGATGACGCGGAGGCCGCGTTCTGCACCGAACTGAAGGGCAAGGCCTCGTGGTTCCTGCCGTTCAACCAGGGCTGGAACAGCGGCGCGGGCAACCCGCCCAACCCGGACGGTCTGAAGACCGATTACCTTTGGAAGCAGGTGCTGACCCGCGAATCGCTGGCCAACATCATCGAGAGTTACGCGCAGGTGGTGGAGGAAGAAGAAGCAGACGCCAGCGGCAAGAAACGCAAGAAGCGCAAGCAGATCTTCCCGCGCTTCCATCAGTTGCGCACGGTGCGTGCGCTGCTGCGCCGCGCCCATACCGATGGGGTGGGCAAGCGCTATCTGATCCAGCATTCGGCAGGCAGCGGCAAGAGCAACACGATTGCCTGGCTGGCGCACCAGTTGGTGGAGCTGCGCCGCAAGGACGACCCCGATGGTTCAACACCTCCGGCGCAGTTCGACTCCATCATTGTCATCACCGACCGGCGCGCGTTGGACACACAGATCGCCCGCACCATCAAGGGTTACGACCATGTGGCGGCGATCTTCGGCCACTCCGACAACGCGCAGGAGCTGCGCGAGTACCTGCGTCGTGGCAAGAAGATCATCGTCACCACGGTGCAGAAGTTCCCGTTCATCCTCGACGAGCTGGGTGACCTCAGCGACAAAAAGTTCGCACTGTTGATCGACGAAGCGCACTCCAGCCAAGGCGGCAAGACCACGGCGCGGATGCACGAAGCCCTCGGCGGCAAGGTGGCCGAGGAGGAGTTCGAAGAGGACAGCACGCAGGATGCGGTCAACGCGGAAATCGAGAAGCGCATTGGCTTTGCCCTTGAACTTGACCTGATCGTCCTCGCCGAGCTTGTCCGAGTATTCGGCCACGCACGCATCGAGGATGGGGTCGAGCTTGTCCCGGTCTGCGCCGCTCAAGTACAGCGCCACCAAGTCTTCCACCTGCTGCCAGCTGTACACCTGCTGCCCGTCGAGTTCAGCCTTCAGGTCGTGCAGCTTGTTGGCGTCGGTTTCGCCGGTCTGGATGGTGGCGCGGTAGTAGTCCTGGAACGCCGCCTTCACTGCCTCGGCGTTGTCGGCGAAGTCGAGCACGAAAGTGTCGTGCTTTTGCGGGTGCGCCCGGTTCAGGCGTGACAGGGTCTGAACCGCCAGCACGCCCGCCAGCGGCTTGTCCACGTACATCGTGTGCAGCAAGGGCTCATCGAAGCCGGTGACGAACTTGTTCGCAACGATCAGGAATCGATACGGGTCTTGCTTGAGATTGGCCGGAATGTCCTTGCTCGGAAACCCGTTGAGATCGGCCTCGGTCTTCTTCTGCCCGCCAATCTCGAAGTCGCCCGAATACGCCACGATGGCCTTGTACGGGCTCTTGATCTGCATGAGGTAGTCCGACACCTCGCGCCAGTAGTCGATGGCCCGCGCGATGCCGTTGCACACGATCATCGCCCGCGCCTTGCCACCGATCTTTTGCTTGCCCGCAACCTGCGCGATGAAGTGATCGACCATGATCTCGGCCTTGCGGCGGATGGCCTTGTCGTGCGACTCGACGTAGTGGCGGATCTTCTTCAGCGCCTTCACCTTGTCGAATTCCGGGTCGTCCGCCACCGTTTTGGCCACTTGGTAGAAGCTGTCGTAGGTGGTGTAGTTCTCCACTACGTCGAGGATGAACTTCTCCTGGATGGCCTGCTTGGTGGTGTAGGTCAGTTCTTCGGGCGACCGGAACTGCACCTTGTCGCCGACCAGGGTCTTCTCGCCGAACAACTCCAGCGTCTTGTTCTTGGGCGTGGCAGTGAACGCGAAGTAGCTGGCGTTGGCCAGCAATTTGCGCGAGGCAAGGCCTTCGTGCGCAGCTACGGCTTTCTTGCCGCGATTCTGAGCTACGGCCACCCGACGTGGGAAAAGCTGTCGATCTTCCTGAACTTCCTCATTCCCAAGTTGCCCGCGCCGAAGGAGGAAGACCTCTCCAAGGGGGTGCTGGAGACCGTCGACATGGACAGCTACCGGGTGGAGGCCAAAGCGGCGCTGAAGATGGCGATGGACGATGCCGACGCCACCGTCGATCCGGTGCCGCCCGGTGGTGGAGGCGGCAAGGGCGAAGCCGACATCGACAAACTTTCCGCGATCATCAAGACCTTCAACGACCTATTCGGCAACATCGAGTGGAAGGACGAGGACAAGATCCGCAAGGTCATCGCCGAGGAAATTCCGGCGCGGGTGGCGCAGGACAAGGCCTACCAGAACGCGCAGGCGAACTCCGACAAGCAAAACGCCAAGCTGGAGCACGACAAGGCGCTCAACCGCGTGGTTCTGGAGCTGCTGTCCGACCACACCGAGCTGTTCAAGCAGTTCAGCGACAACCCCAACTTCAAGCGCTGGCTGACGGACATGGTGTTCGATGCAACCTATCGGCAGGGGGCGGTGCCGTCGAAGGCACCGCCGCGGGGCGGGGTGTCGGCGCGATGACCGGGACGAAAGGGGAACGGGCGGGAAGCCGGATCCGGCGAAAGTCGTCATCGGCCATGCAAAACAAGGCCAGGGGATCCCCCCGGCCTTCCGGACCGTTGCGGAACGGAGCGCGGCTTACGCCTTGCCGTGGCTGGCCAGGCGCAGCCAGGTGTCGACCACCGTGTCCGGGTTCAGCGAGATGCTGCTGATGCCCTGATCCATCAGCCATTCGGCGAGATCGGGATGATCCGAGGGGCCCTGGCCGCAGATACCGATGTACTTGCCCTTCTTGTTGGCGCTGGCAATCGCCATCGCCAGCAGCATCTTCACCGCCGGATCGCGCTCGTCGAACAGCGAGGCAACGAGACCGGAATCGCGGTCGAGGCCGAGGGTCAGCTGGGTCAGGTCGTTGGAGCCGATCGAGAAACCGTCGAAGACCTCGAGGAATTCGTCGGCCAGGAGCGCGTTCGAGGGGATCTCGCACATCATGATCAGCTTGAGATCGTTCTCGCCCTGCTTGAGGCCGTGCTCGGCGAGCAGCTGGACAACGCCCTTGCCCTCGTCCACGGTGCGCACGAAGGGGACCATCAGCTGCACGTTGGTGAGTCCCATCTCCTCGCGCACCTTCTTCATGGCGCGGCATTCGAGTTCGAAGCAGTCGCGGAAGGTGCTGGCGATGTAGCGCGAGGCGCCACGGAAGCCGAGCATCGGGTTTTCCTCTTCCGGCTCATAGACATCGCCGCCGAGCAGCTTGCGGTACTCGTTCGACTTGAAGTCGGAGAGACGGACGATCACCGGCTGCGGCCAGAAGGCGGCGGCGATGGTGGCGACGCCCTCGACCAGCTTCTCGACGAAGAAGTCCTTCGGGCTGGCGTAGCCGCGCGCGCGGCGCAGGATTTCCTCGCGCCGCGAAGCCGGCAGGCGGTCGATCTCGAGGATCGCCTTGGGGTGGATACCGATCACGTTGTTGATGATGAATTCGACGCGGGCGAGACCGACGCCGGCATTCGGCAGCTGCGCGAACTCGAAGGCAAGTTCGGGGTTGCCGACGTTCATCATGATCTTGGTCGGGATCGGCGGCATGGTACCGAGCTCGCGCTCGGTGACCTCGTAGTCGAGCCGGCCGCGATAGACGTGGCCGGTATCGCCCTCGGCGCAGGAAACGGTGACGGTATCGCCCTCGTTCAGTGTTTCGGTCGCGTCGCCGCAGCCGACGATGGCGGGAATGCCCAGCTCGCGGGCGATGATCGCCGCGTGGCAGGTGCGGCCACCGCGATTGGTGACGATCGCCGAGGCGCGCTTCATCACCGGCTCCCAGTTCGGATCGGTCATGTCGGCGACCAGCACGTCGCCCGGCTGCACCTTGTCCATCTCCTTCGGGTCATGCACCACGCGCACCGGGCCGACGCCGATCTTCTGGCCGATGGCGCGACCGGAGGCGAGCACCTTGGAGAAGGTCTTCAGCTTGAATTTCTGCAGACGGTCGTGGCCTTCCTGCGATTTCACGGTTTCCGGACGCGCCTGCAGGATGTACAGCTTGCCGTCGTTGCCGTCCTTGCCCCACTCGATGTCCATCGGGCGGCCATAGTGCTTCTCGATGATCATCGCGTAGCGCGCCAGTTCCTGCACCTCGGCGTCGTCGATCGAGAACTGGTGGCGCTTCTCTTCCGGCACGTCGCTGGTGACGGTGGACTTGCCGGCCACCTTTTCCTCGGAGAAGACCATCTGGATCAGCTTGGACCCGAGGTTGCGACGGATCACGGCATGCTTTCCGGCGGCCAGCATCGGCTTGTGCACGTAGAACTCGTCGGGGTTGACCGCACCCTGCACGACGGTCTCGCCCAGACCGTAGGAGGCGGTGACGAAGACGGCGTCGCGGAAGCCCGATTCGGTATCGAGGGTGAACATCACGCCGGCGGCGCCGGTGTCGGAGCGCACCATGCGCTGCACGCCGGCCGAGAGCGCCACGTCGGCATGCACGAAGCCCTTGTGCACGCGGTAGGAAATGGCGCGGTCGTTGTACAGCGAGGCGAAGACTTCCTTGATCGCGTGCAGGATGTTGTCCAGCCCGTGGATGTTCAGGAAGGTTTCCTGCTGGCCGGCGAAGGACGCATCAGGCAGGTCCTCGGCGGTGGCCGACGAGCGCACGGCGAAGGACATGTCGGCGGTCGACTCGGCAACGAGGCGCTGGTACTGGGCGGAGATCTCTACGGTCAGCGCGGTCGGGAACGGGGTGTCCATGATCCACTGGCGGATCTGTTGGCCGCAGGCGACAAGCGCGTTGACGTCGTCGACGTCGAGCGCGTCGAGCGCGGCGTTGATCTTCGCATCGAGGCCGCTCTGCGCGAGAAACTCGCGGTAGGCATGCGCCGTGGTGGCAAAACCGCCGGGCACGCGCACGCCGGAATCGGCGAGCTGGCTGATCATTTCGCCGAGCGAGGCATTCTTGCCGCCGACCTTGTCGACGTCGGTCATGCGCAGCTTTTCAAAGGGAAGGACGAGAGGCTCCATGCGGATTCCTTTCAAGAGGTCGGATCAGGGGAAACTGGATTCGGGGAAATCGGCGTGCAGGCGCCGCGCGGCCGTCTCGCGCCGCGCGGCGGAGCGCAGCGACTGGGCCAGCGTTTCGCGCACGAAATCGATGTGCGTCTCGGCGGCGGCGCGCGCCGCCGCCGGGCGGCGCTCGACGATCGCCGCGTGGATGGCGGCGTGCTGGCTCTTCAGGAGCGAGGTCGCCGCCGGCAGGCTCTTGAGCTCGCCGAGGTTGAAGCGGATGTTGTCCTGCATCAGCCGCAGCAGCGCGGCGGAAAGATGGCCGATCAGCGCGTTGTGCGTCGCCTCGCCGACGGCCTGATGGAAGGCGATGTCGGCATTGGCGCGACGGTCGAGATCGTCGCCGTCGAAGGCCTCGTTCATTGCCGCAAAGGCCTGGGCCAGGCGCGTCAGATCCTCGTCGGTGGCACGCTCGGCGGCCCATTCGGCCGCCTGCCCCTCGAGCATTCGGCGGAATTCGAGCAGATCCTCGCGCAGATTCGGGTGTGCCCCCATCATGTCGCGCCAGGGGTCGAAGAAAGTCGACTCCAGCCGGTCGGTGACGTAGGTCCCCCCGCCCTGGCGGCTCTGCACCATGCCCTTGGAGGCAAGCTTCTGGATCGCCTCGCGCAGCGACGGCCGCGACACGCCGAACTCGGCGGCCAGCTCGCGCTCCGGCGGCAGGCGGTCGCCCGGCTTGAGCGAGCCCTCCAGGATGCGCCGCTCGAGCGACGCGGCAACGGCGTCGGAGATGCGCGGAACCTGCAGTCTGGGTTGCGACATGGTCTCGATGGTGTCCGAAAAGCTGCGAAAGATTGGTAAGACCAGCAAATTCTAACGGCCAAACCGGCAAACTGCAAGCGCCCTGAAAGCGCCGAAACATTTGACTAAACTTCGGATATACCGTAAATTTTCCACATCGAGTTTCTGGTCTTACCAATTAACCACAAGCAACACCCTCGAGAAAATCCACACCCCGAGCCACACTGCGACACGCAACGGAGGAGCCATGCACCGCGACATCCCGGACGGCCCGCGCCCGACAGACGTCTATTTCTTCGCCACCTGCCTCGTCGATCTTTTCTGCCCGGAAGCGGGAATGGACGCCATCACGCTGCTCGAGCGCGAAGGCATCCGCGTCCACTTCCCGGAAAGCCAGACCTGCTGCGGACAACCGGCCTACACCAGCGGCTACGCCGAACAGGCCCGCGCCGTGGCGCGCACGCAGCTCGACCTGTTCCCGCAGGACTGGCCGGTCATCGTGCCATCGGGCTCCTGCGCCGGCATGATGCGCCATCACTACCCGAAGCTGTTTGCCGGGGACAGCGTTCTCCAGCCGCGCGCCGAAGCGCTGGCCGAACGCGTCTTCGAACTCTCCGAATTCCTGCTGCGCGTGTTGCGCGTGCAATGGCAGGATCGCGGCCAGCCCACCACGGTGGCCCTGCACACCTCCTGTTCGGCCCGCCGCGAGATGGGCACGCACGAGCACGCGCGCGCCCTCCTCGGCCAGCTCTCCGGCGTCGAGCTGGTCACGCAGGCGCATGAGAGCGAGTGCTGCGGCTTCGGCGGCACCTTCTCGCTGAAGCATCCGGCGATCTCCTCGGCGATGGCCGGTGACAAGGCCGATGCGCTCAAGGCCTCGGGCGCCGAGACCTTCCTCTCGGCGGATTGCGGCTGCATGCTGAACATCAACCACACCCTGCAGAAGCGCAAGGACGCCTTCCAGGGCAAGCATCTCGCGACCTTCCTGCTGGAACGCACCGGACGGGGGGAAAAGCGATGAGCGCCCGCGACCGCATCCTCGGCCGCCTGCGCGCCGCCGCGCCGCGCACCGCCCCGGCCGCGCCCGACGTGCACACCCTCTACGAAGCCTTGCACCGGCCGACCAGCCGCACGGAGCGGGTGGCGCGCTTCTGCGCGCAGATGACCGGCTGGCGCGGCGAGATCGTGCGCGTCACCCATGCCAACTGGGTGGACACACTACGCGGACTATGCGCCGCCAAGGGCGTCAACTCGCTGCTCTACGGCCCACGGGGCGTGCATGGCGAGGCATTGGCCGCCGCCGGGCTGTCCGTTCTGCGGCCCTACGACCGTCCGGTCGACACCTGGAAGGAGGAGCTCTTCGAGCGCATCGATGCCGGCTTCACCTCGACGCGCGGCGCCATTGCCGAGACCGGCACGCTGATCGTCTGGCCGGATGCCGCCGAACCGCGCCTGCTCTCGCTGGTGCCGCCGATCCACTTCGCCCTGCTCGATGCCGGACGCATCCACGACACCCTGTTCGATGCGATCTGCGCCGAGGGCTGGGGCAGCGCCGGCGGCACCGCGCTGCCGACCAACGCCCTGCTCGTCTCCGGCCCCTCGAAGACGGCCGACATCCAGCAGACACTGGCCTACGGCGCGCACGGACCGAAGGAGCTGGTGATTCTCCTGCTCGACGAAACGCCGGCGGAGGCCGGCACGGACCCCGCGACACCCACGACGGAGGCACGGCCATGACCGCCCGGCACCCCCTGCAGTTCGTTCCCGCCGAGGAATTCAAGGCGCGCACCCGCGCCGCGACCGACGACGCCCACCTGCGCCAGAGTTTCCGCAGCGCCATGGATTTCCTGATGGCCAAGCGCGCCGCGCAATTCCCCGACGATAGCGCGCTGCAGCGTCAGCGCGAGACCGCCGAGGCGATCCGCCGCTACAGCCTGGCGCGGCTGCCCGAACTGCTCGAGCAGCTGGAGCGCCGGCTGACCGCCAACGGCGTGCACGTGCATTGGGCGGAGAACGGCGACGAAGCGAACGCGATCATCATCGACATCGCCCGGCGGCACTCGGCCAAACTGATGGTCAAGGGCAAGTCGATGGTCAGCGAGGAGACCGAGCTCAACCACGCGATGGAAGCCGCCGGGATCGACGCGCTGGAAAGCGACATGGGCGAATACATCGTCCAGCTCGATGGCGAAAAACCCTCGCACATCATCATGCCGGCCATCCACAAGACCAAGCAGCAGATCGCCCGTCTGTTCGCCGAGAAGGTGCCGGGCGTCAGCTACACCGAATCGGTCGACGCGCTGATCGGCATCGGCCGCGCGGTACTGCGCGAGAAGTTCATGCAGGCCGACATCGGCCTCTCCGGCGTGAACTTCGCGGTCGCCGAGACCGGCACCCTCTGCCTCGTCGAGAACGAGGGCAACGGCCGCATGTGCACCACCGTGCCCCGCGTGCATGTGGCGATCACCGGCATCGAGAAGGTCGTCGAAAAGCTCGAGCACGTGCCGCCGCTCTACGGTCTGCTGACGCGCTCGGCCACCGGACAGGCGATCACCACCTACTTCAACATGATCAGCGGACCGCGCAAGCCGGACGAGCAGGACGGCCCGGAAGAAGTGCACCTGGTGCTGCTCGACAACAACCGTTCGCAGGCCTACGCCGACGAGCAGATGCGCGCCACGCTGCAGTGCATCCGCTGCGGCGCCTGCATGAACCATTGTCCGGTCTACACGCGGATCGGCGGCCATGCCTATGGCACCACCTACCCCGGTCCGATCGGCGAGATCATCTCGCCGCACATGATGGGGCTGGCCGCGACGCACGCCCTGCCGACCGCCTCCAGTCTCTGCGGTGCCTGCGCCGAGGTCTGCCCGGTGAAGATTCCGATTCCCGACCTGCTGATCCGCCTGCGCGGCGAGGCCACGCACGATGCCCCCGCCGGCCGCGCGCCGCTGCTCGGGCAGGGCGCCGCCAAGAGCCGGCTGATGGACGCGGTATGGGCCGGCTGGGCGGCGCTGTACACCCGGCCGGCGCTCTACCGCGCCTTTGCCTGGCTGGCCACGCGCTTCCGCGCCCTGACGCCGCCGGTGCAGTCGGGCTGGACAGCCAGCCGCACACCGCTGCGGCCGGCGCCGCGCAGCCTGCGCGAACAGCTGGCGGAGCGCCGGCGCGCGCACCGATAATCCGTCGCAATGCGCAGCAATCCAATGTGGATTCGCCCATAATCGCCCCCTCGAACCGTTCACAGGACCCGCACATGACCGCTTCTTCCGCCGCCCACGCCGACAAGGACCTTCCGCTGCGCGACGACATCCGCCTGCTTGGCCGCCTGCTCGGCGACACCGTGCGCGAACAGGAAGGCGACGAGGTGTTCGCCATCGTCGAACGCATCCGGCAGACCTCCGTCCGCTTCGATCGCGAACTCGACCCGGCCGCCCGTGCCGAGCTGGAGGCCATCCTCAACGACCTGCCGCGCGACGCGATGATCTCGGTGGTACGCGCCTTCAGCTACTTCCTCCACCTGGCCAACATTGCCGAGGACCAGCACCACATCCGCCGCCGTCGCGCGCACGACCTGATGGGCTCGGCGCCGCGCGAGGGCAGCCTGCAGCACGCCTTCGACCGCGTCCAGGCGGCCGACGTGCCGGCCGCCCGGGTTCGCGAGTTCTTCGCCAGCGCGCTCGTCTCGCCGGTGCTTACCGCGCATCCGACCGAGGTGTCGCGCAAAAGCATCCTGCAGTGCCAGCACCAGATCGCCGGCCTGCTTGACCAGCGCGACCGGATGCAGCTGACCGCCGAGGAGCGTGAGGAAAACGACCTGACGCTGCGCCGCGCCGTCCTCACGCTGTGGCGCACGCGCATGCTGCGCCCGAACCGGCTGGCCGTCGTCGACGAGGTGAAGAACGGCATCAGCTACTACGACGACACCTTCTTCGCCGAGCTGCCGCGCCTCTACGGCCAGCTGCAGGACATGCTGGCCCAGCGCTTTCCGGACGAGGACTGGCAGCTGCCGCCCTTCTTCCGGGTCGGCAGCTGGATTGGCGGCGACCGCGACGGCAACCCCTTCGTCACCGCCGACATCCTGAAAACCGCGCTGCGCCTGCAATCGACGGCGGCGCTCGACT
Source organism: Rhodocyclaceae bacterium (assembly GCA_026646875.1). GTDB lineage: Bacteria > Pseudomonadota > Gammaproteobacteria > Burkholderiales > Rhodocyclaceae > 66-26. Next base: position 26,378 of record JAPKHL010000043.1, read on the forward strand.
TCTATCTCGGCGAGCTGCACACCCTGGGTTCCGAGCTGCCGCTCTCGCAGCTCCTGATTCGCGGCACGCCGGCGCTCGAAGCGCTGGCCGGACGCTCGTCCGACCACTCGCCGCACCGCGCCGACGAACCCTACCGCCGCGCCCTGACCGGCATCTACGCCCGCCTCGCCGCCACCGCGCAGGCGCTCGACCAGCACGAGGCCCTGCGCCACGCCCTCGGCACGGGTGAACCCTACGCCAGCGCCGCCGAGCTGCAGGCCGATCTGGAAGTGCTCGCCGACTCGCTGGCCCGGCACGGTGCCGGACTGATCGCCGGCGGCCGCCTGCGCCGCCTGATCCGCGCCGTGCAGGTCTTCGGTTTCCACCTGGCGCCGATCGACCTGCGCCAGAACTCGGACGTGCACGAACGGACCGTTGCCGAGCTGCTGACGCGTGCCGGCCGCATTCCGAGCATGCTCACCTACGCCACGCTCGACGAGGATGCGCGGATCTCCCTGCTCGCCGCCGAGATCGCCTGCCCGCGCCCGCTCTATTTGCCCTACGCCGAGTATTCCGACGAGACCCGGGGCGAGCTCGCCATCTTCTTCGCCGCCCGGGAACTGCGCGCCCGCTACGGTGCCGCGGCCCTGCCCAATGTGATCATCTCGAAGACCGGCGGCGCCTCGGACCTGCTCGAGGTCGGCCTGCTGCTCAAGGAGGCCGGCCTGCTGACGCCGGGCGCCACGCTCGACGATGCGCCGACGCTGGCGATGAACATCATCCCGCTGTTCGAGACCATCGACGATCTGCGCAACAGCGCGGGCATCATGAAGCAGCTGTTCGACGAGCCGACCTGGCGCCAGCTCGTCGCCTCGCGCGGCGACGAACAGGAAGTGATGCTCGGCTATTCGGATAGCAACAAGGACGGTGGCTTCCTCACTTCCGGCTGGGAGCTGTACAAGGCCGAGGTCGAGCTGGCCGGGGTATTCTCCGCTGCCGGCGTGCGCCTGCGCCTGTTCCACGGTCGCGGCGGCTCGGTCGGTCGCGGCGGCGGCCCGAGCTACCAGGCCATCCTCGCGCAGCCGGACGGCGCGGTTTCCGGACAGATCCGCATCACCGAGCAGGGCGAGGTGATCTCGTCGAAATACTCGAACCCCGAGGTCGGCCGCCGCAACCTCGAAATCCTCGTCGCCGCCACGCTCGAGGCGACGCTGCTCGACCAGGAGCACGAAGCCGAGCCGCACGCCTGGCGGACGATCATGGAGCGCCTCTCGGGCCTCGCCTACACGGCCTACCGCGGGCTCGTCTACGAGACCGAGGGCTTCAACCGCTATTTCCGCGAATCGACGCCGATCGCCGAGATCTCGGGACTGAACATCGGCTCGCGCCCGGCCTCGCGCAAGGCCTCCGAGCGCATCGAAGACCTCCGGGCGATTCCCTGGGTATTCAGCTGGGCGCAATGCCGCCTGATGCTGCCGGGCTGGTACGGCTTCGGCTCGGCGGTCGCAGCCTGGCTCGAGGAGAATCCGGATGGCCTCGCCACCTTGCGCCAGATGCATCGACGCTGGCCCTTCTTCCGCACCCTGCTGTCGAACATGGACATGGTGCTGGCCAAGGCCGACCTGGCGATCGCCTCGCGCTACGCCGACCTGGTCAGCGACGCGGCCCTGCGCGAAACGGTGTTCGGACGCATCCGCACAGAGTTCGAGCGCACGCGCGGGTTCCTGCTGGCCATCGAGGAGCAGGACGAACTGCTCGCCGACAATCCGCTGCTGCGCCGTTCGATCCGCAACCGCTTCCCCTACATGGACCCGCTCAACCACCTGCAGATCGAGCTGCTGCGCCGGCACCGCGCCGGCGAAAGCGACGACCGCATCCGGCGTGGCATCCATTTGACGATCAACGGCGTCGCCGCCGGCCTGCGCAACAGCGGCTGATAGAATCGCGGCTTTTCCCCGTCCGGACCGCTCATGACCCGTCAGGATTCCACACCGCCGTCACGCACCGTTTTCTTCGTTTCCGACGGCACCGGCATCACCGCGGAAACACTTGGCCACAGCCTGCTCACCCAGTTCGAGGGGGTCAGGTTGCGGCAGGTGCGCATGCCCTTCATCACCACCGCCGAGAAGGTGCGCGAATGTGTCGCGCGCATCGCCCAGGCGGCGCGCGAGGACGGCGCCCGCCCGGTGATCTTCTCCACCCTCGTCGAGCCCGACCACAACGCCATCCTGCGACAGGCCGACGCGCTCTGCCTGTCCTTCTTCGAAACCTTCATCGGACCGCTGGAGAACGAGTTCGGCATGCGCTCGACGCACACCATCGGCCGCTTCCACAGCTCCACCGATACCAATTCCTACAAGGACCGCATCGAGGCGATCAACTACACCCTCGGTCACGACGACGGAATCACCAACAAGGGGCTCGAGGAGGCCGACGTGATCCTGGTCGGCGTTTCGCGCTGCGGAAAGACGCCAACCAGCCTCTACCTGGCCATGCAGTTCGGTCTGAAGGCCGCAAACTATCCGCTGATCCCCGAGGATTTCGAGCGCCGGACCCTCCCGGAGGGGCTCGACAGGCACCGCCACAAGCTCTTCGGGCTGACCATCCAGCCCGAGCGCCTGCACGCCATCCGCACCGAGCGCCGCGCCAACAGCCGCTACGCCGCGCTGGACAATTGCCGGCAGGAGGTCGCCGAGGCGGAAAAGCTGATGCGCCGGGAAGGCATCCGCTGGCTCGATTCCTCGACCAAGTCGATCGAGGAAATCTCGACGACGATCATGCAGGAAATCAAGCTGGAAGGCAGTTCGTACTGAGCCACGGGGCTTCCGGGCCGTGGCCTTTCCGGGGTTTCACCGGGCGGGCTCAACGCACCGGATCGCCGCGCTGGCGAACGGTCTCGAACAGGCAGACGGCGGCGGCGGCGGCAACGTTCAGCGATTCCGTGGCCCCCGGCATCGGGATGCGCAGCCGCAGCGATGCGGCTTCGGGCGCACGCCCTGCCCTTCGCTGCCGAACACCCAGGCGGTCGGTCCGCGCAGGCGGGCGTCGTACAGCGAGACAGTGGCGTCGAGTGCGGTGACGGCGCCCTGGCCACGATAGGTGGCAAGAAAACCGCCAAGATCGGCGCCTTCATGGATGTCCAGCAGGAAGTGCGCCCCCATCGCGGCACGCAGGGTGCGCGGTGACCAGGCCTGCGCACAGTCGGCCGAGAGCAGGACCTGGCGGAAGCCGGCCGCAGCGGCGCTGCGCAGGATCGAGCCGACGTTGCCGGGGTCCTGCACGCCATCGAGCAGCACTGCGTCGGCATCCCGGTCGGGCACGCCGGCCGGTGCCGGCTGCGCCACCACGGCCATGATGCCGCTCGGCGTGTCCACGACGGCCAGTTCATCGAACAGTGCATCGGCGAGCAGGGTGTCGCGACCGTCCGGCAGGGGCCGCCGCGCGCGCGCGGCAAGGTAGGCGGCGATCTCGGCACGCGTCGCACCGCGCTCGCTGACCACGATCTCGGCCGGCGCGCCGAAGCGTGCTTCCCAGGCCTCGATCAGATGCATCCCGTCGAGCAGCACCTGCGCCGTCCGGCGCCGCTCGCGACCGCTCAGGCAGAGCTTGCGCAGGGCCTTGAAGTGCGGATTGTCGCGCGAGGCGATGTGGCGCATGCCGGACATCAGCACAGGGGCAGCTGCGCAACCGGCGCGAAGCTGCGGCGATGCACCGGCGAGGCGCCGTGTGCGCGCAGGGCGGCGAGGTGGGCGGCGGTCGGGTAGCCCATGTGGCGGTCGAAGCCATAGTGCGGATAGCGGGCGTGCAGCACCAGCATGCCGGCGTCGCGCACCGTCTTGGCGAGAATGGAGGCGGCGGCGATGGCGGCGACCTTGCCGTCGCCGCCGACCACCGCCTCGGCGCTGCAGGGCAGCGACGGACAGCGGTTGCCGTCGATCATCGCGTGCCGGGGCGGCGTGCCAAGCGCGGCCACGGCGCGCTGCATGGCGAGCAGGCTGGCCTGCAGGATGTTCAGGCGGTCGATCTCCTCGACGCTGGCTTCGGCCACCGCCCAGGCCAGGGACTTTTCCCGGATCTCGATGGCGAGCGCCTCGCGCTTGCGGGCGGAAAGTTTCTTCGAGTCGTTCAGGCCGGCAATCGGCCGCGCCGGGTCGAGGATCACCGCAGCCGCAACCACCGGGCCGGCGAGCGGGCCGCGTCCGGCCTCGTCGACGCCGCAGACCGGGCCATCGTGGCCTTCAGGCGACAGCAGGAGCATGAACCGGCACGGCCGTTGCCGGCAGGCAGTCGATGATCGCGGCGGCGGCTTTCTCGGCGGTGTTCTGCCGCAGCAGCAGGTGCATCTCGCGGAACACCTCGCCAATGCGCGCACAGCTGGCCTTGTCGGCGTACAGATTGAGCAGCGCCTGCGCGAGATTCTCCGGCGTGGCGTCGTCCTGGATGAATTCGGGGACGACGAAGCGGCCGGCCAGGATGTTGGGCAGGCCGACATACGGCAGGTAGCCCATGCGTCGCATCAGGCGGTAGGAGAACGGGGCCATGCGGTAGGCGATGACCATCGGCCGCTTGAGCAGGGCGGCCTCGAGCGTGGCGGTGCCGCTCGCCACGAGAACCGCGTCGGCGGCCATCATGGCCTCATGGGCGTGCCCGAACAGCAGGCGTACCGGCAGTTCGCGGGCATTGCAACGGTACAGGGCGGCCTCGAACAGCAGGCGCGTTTCGCGCGTGGCGAGCGGCACCAGGAACAGCGCGTCGGGCTGCCGGCGGTGAATCTCCTGGGCAGCGCCGATGAAGGTGTCCGCCATGTGCTGCAGCTCGCCCTGGCGGCTGCCCGGCAGCAGCGCGAAGACCGGGCGGGCCGGCGGAATTTCCAGCAGCTCGCGCGCGCCGGTGCGGCCATCGTCGAGCGGCAGCACGTCGGCCAGCGGATGACCGACGTAGCTGACCGGGATGCCATGCTTCTCGTACAGCGGCGGTTCGAAGGGAAACAGCGCAAGCACGCGGGTAACCGAGGCACCGATCTTGTGCACGCGCCCTCCGCGCCAGGCCCAGATCGAGGGACTGACGTAATGCACGGCGGGGATGCCGCGCCCCTTCAGCGCCTTTTCGAGGGCCAGGTTGAAATCGGGCGCATCGACGCCGATGAACACATCGGGCGGATCGGCCAGCAGGCGGCGACGCAGCCGGCTGCGGATACCGGAAATCTCGCGGTAATGCCGCAGAGCCTCGGCGTAGCCATGCACGGCAAGCTTTTCCAGCGGGTACCAGGCGTCGAAGCCCTGGGCCTGCATCCGGGGGCCACCGATGCCGTAGAACACGGCGTTCGGCAGGCGCACGCGCAGGGCGGCGATCAGGTGGCTGGCCAGCAGGTCGCCGGAAGTCTCGCCCGCCACCATGGCGATGCGTACGACGCCAGCCGTCATCGGATGATGCCGCGTCGGGAAACCGCCAGGAAATCGAGGATGGGCTGGATCTCGGCGTGCGTCTTGGCGTCCTCGGCGAGTTTCACCCGCGCCTCCTCGAGCATCAGGCCGGATTTGTACAGCGTGCGGTAGGCGCGCTTCAGGGCCATCAGCGCCTCCGGCGAGAAGCCGCGCCGCTTGAGTCCCTCGGCATTGATGCCGTAGGGGCTGGCGGTGTTGCCGGCGGCCATCACGTAGGGCGGCACGTCCTGCAGGACGACGGTGCCGACGGCGGTCATGCAGTGCGCGCCGATGCGGCAGAACTGGTGCACCCCGGTGAAGCCGCCGAGGATCGCCCAGTCGTCGACATGCACGTGCCCGGCCAGCTGCGAGTTGTTGGCGAAGGTGGTGCGGTTGCCGACCCGGCAGTCGTGCGCGATATGCACGTAGGCCATGATCCAGTTATCGTCGCCGATGCGGGTGACGCCAGCATCCTGCGCGGTGCCGAGGTTGAAGGTGCAGAACTCGCGGATGGTGTTGCGGTCGCCGATTTCGAGGCGCGTCGGCTCGCCCGCGTATTTCTTGTCCTGCGGCACCTCGCCGAGCGAGCAGAACTGGAAGATGCGGTTGTCGCAGCCGATCGTGGTGTGCCCGTCGATCACGACGTGCGGGCCGATCGTGGTGCCCTCGCCGATCTCGACATGCTCGCCGATGATCGAGTAGGGGCCGACCGAAACGCTGGCGCCCAGGCGGGCGCCGGGATGAATGAGCGCAGTGGGATGGATCATGCCGGTGAGCCTTCCGGAATCAGGCAACGTCGCGCTTGGCGCACATCAGCTCGGCCTCGGCGACGATCTCGCCATCGACGCGGGCTTCCGCCTTGTATTTCCAGATGCCGCGCATGTTGCGCACGATCTCGACGTGCAGGTGCAGCTGGTCGCCGGCGGTGACCGGTTTCTTGAAGCGCGCGCCGTCGATGCCGACGAAGTAGAACACCGAGTTCTCGTCCGGTACGGAGCCCATCGTCTTGAACGACAGGATGCCCGCCGCCTGGGCCAGCGCCTCCATGATCAGCACGCCGGGCATCACCGGATGGTGCGGGAAATGGCCGGTGAAGAAGGGTTCGTTGATCGTCACGTTCTTGTAGGCGTGAATCGACTTGCCGACCTCGAAGTCCAGCACGCGGTCCACCAGCAGGAAGGGATAGCGGTGCGGGAGGTGCTTGAGGATTTCGTGGATGTCCATTGCGTTCAAGATTCTTTCTCCGTTCTTTCTTCGGTTCGTTCCCCGAGCGTCCGCTCCAGCGCCGAAATCCGCTCGGCGAGCGTCGCCAGGCGCTTGATCTGGGCCGCGTTGCGCAGCCAGTCGTCATGCGCCTCGAGCGGGAAGATGCTGGTGTATTGGCCGGCCCGGCGCAGGCTCTTGGTCACCAGCGAGCCGGCCGAAACATGCACGTCGTCTGCAAGCTCGAGATGGCCGATGATCATGCCGGCGCCGCCCACCGTGCAGCGGCGGCCGATGCGCGTGCTGCCGGCGATGCCGACGCAGCCGGCGAGCGCCGAGTGATCGCCGATCGTCACGTTGTGGGCGATCTGGATCTGGTTGTCGATCTTCACGTCGTTGCCGATCACCGTGTCGTCGAGCGCGCCGCGGTCGATCGAGGTGTTGGCGCCGATCTCGACATCGTCGCCGATCAGCACACGGCCGATCTGCGGGATCTTGACCCATTGCCCGTTTTCCTGGGCAAAGCCGAAGCCGTCGCCACCGATCACCGCGCCGGCCTGGATCACCGCCCGCTTGCCGATGACGCAATCGCGGTAGACCACGACGTTCGGATAGAGCAGCGAATCGTCGCCGATGCACACACCGTCATCGATCACGCAACCGGGATAAAGCGTGACGTTCTCGCCGATCGTCACGCGCTCGCCGATCGTCACATGCTCGCCGATCGACGCCGAGGCGGGGACCGGCGAATGCACGACGGCGCTCGCATGCACCCCGCGCGGACGTGCCGGCGCGGGGTTGAGCAGCGCCACGACGCGCGCGTAGCAGGCGTAGGGGTTCGGGTGGATGATGCGCGGCAGCGTCGTTTCCGCGGCGAACTGGGGCGGCACGATGACCGCCGAGGCACGCGTTGCGTGCAGCTGCTGCCGGTATTTGGGATTGGCCAGGAAGGCGATCTGCCCTGCCCCGGCCGAGGCCAGCGTGCCGACCTGCGTCACGACGACCGAACCGTCGCCCTCCAGGGCTCCGCCAAGACGGGCGACGATCTCGTCTAGCCGCAGACCTCCGTGCACATGGACCCCTGACGCAGGCGGCTTACTTGCCGTCCTTGCTGTCCTTGGCGTCCTTGCCTTCGGACAGGGCCTTGATGACCTTTTCGGTCACGTCGAGACGCGGGCTGACCCAGACGACGTCCTGCAGGATCAGGTCGTACTTCTCGCTTTCGGCAATCTGCTTGATGGCCTTGTTGGCCTTCTCGATGATCGCGGCGTTCTCTTCGTTCTGGCGCAGGTTGAGATCCTCGCGGAACTCGCGCTGCTTGCGCTGGAATTCGCGCGACAGCTCGTTGAGATCCTTTTCCTTGGCACGGCGCTCGGATTCGGCCATGGTCACGCCGTTCTTCTCGAGGGTCTCCTGCATCGACTGCAACTGCTTGGCCATGCGCTGCAGATCCTGGTCGCGCTTGGAGAATTCCTGCTCGATCTTCTTCGCCGCCTTCACCGCGGCCGGCGCATCGCGGAAGATGCGCTGCGTGTTCACATAGCCAACCTTGAGCTCTGCCGCCAGCGTCTGCGACACCGGCAGCGAAACCAGCAGCGCGGCCAGCAGGGTGGCAATCTTCTTGTTCAAGCTATCTCTCCTGGGTTAAAAGGTCGATCCCATCTGGAACTGGAACCGCTGAAGTTTATCATCTTCCTTGTCGTTCAGCGGTTGCGCGATGCTGAATTTGAGCGGGCCGAACGGCGAGGTCCACACGGCGGCGATGCCGACCGAGGTGCGCATGTCGCCGAGGGCCGCCTTCTCGCTCTTGCCCCAGACCTGTCCGGCGTCGAAGAAGCCGCCGACACGCACCGATTTGTCCACCCCGAAGCCGGGAACGGGGAACAGCAGCTCGGCGTTGAAGATGACCCGCCGGTTGCCGCCGAGGCGCTCGTCGGAATAGGTGCCGTCGGCGAGCAGGTCGCGCGGGCCGAGGCTGGAGGTGTCGTAGCCACGCACGGAACCGATGCCACCCGCATAGAAGTTCTTGAAGAACGCCAGATTCTGGCCGCGCAGGCCGTTGGCGTAGCCAAGCTCACCGTTGAGCATCAGGGTGAGATCCTTGGTCAGCGGGAAATAGCGCTGGTGCTGCAGGGTGGCGCGGTAGTAGGTCAGGTCGGCGCCGGGGATCGAGACCTCGAGGCCGGCCCGGCTCACCGCGCCGCGCGTCGGATAGATCGCGCTGTCCTTGCTGTCGCTCGCCCAGCCGGCGGAAAGCGGCAGGCTGACGTTGGATTTGCCGAACTCGGCGACAAAATCCTTGTAGCGCTGCGGACTGGTGTCATAGACGGTGACCGAGGTGCTGTCGACGCCGAGGCCGAAAGTCAGGTTTTCCTTCTCGGCGATCGGGAAGCCGAAGCGCAGGCCGCCGCCCGTCGAGGAGGTCTTGTAGTTGTAGCTCAGCGAGGTGGGATTGACGTTGCGGTGGTAGACGTCGAAACCCTGGCTGATCCCGTCCACCGTGAAGTAGGGATTGGTGTAGGAAACACCGAGCGTGCGGTTGAGCTTGCCGGTGTTCAGCTGGACCGACATGAACTTGCCGCTGCCGAAGAGGTTGGCCTGCGAGACCGAGGCCGAGAGGATCAGCTTCTCCGCGCTGGAAAAGCCCAGGCCGAGGGAAATGGTGCCGGTGGTTTTTTCCGTGACGTTGACGTTCACGTCGACCTGGTCGGTCGTGCCCGGCACGGGCGGCGTCTCGACGTTCACCTCGCCGAAATAGCCGGTCTTGTCGATACGCTCGCGCGAGAGCTTGACGCGGTCGGCGTCGTACCAGGCGCCTTCCATCTGGCGCATTTCCTGCCGGATCACCTCATCGCGCGTCTTGGTGTTGCCGGCGATGTTGACGCGGCGGACATAGGTGCGCTTGCCGGGATCCACGAAGATGGTGAAGGAAACCTGACGCTTCTCCTTGTCGAGCTCCGGCGCGGCGTTGACGTTGGCGAAGGCGTAGCCGAGGGCACCCAGACGGTCGCTGATCGCCTTGGTGCTCTCGTTGAGTTTCTCGCGCGAGAAGACGTCGCCCGGACGCACGCTGACCGACTTGCGGAATTCATCCTCGGGCAGCAGCAGGTCGCCGGCCAGCTTCACCGAAGAGACGACGTAGCGCTCGCCCTCGGTCACCGTGATGGTGATGTAGATGTCCTTCTTGTCCGGGCTGATCGATACCTGCGTCGATTCGACGTTGAATTCCAGGAAACCGCGGTTGAGGTAGTGCGAACGCAGGTTCTCGATGTCGGCGGCGAGCTTCTGCTTGGAATACTGGTCATTCTTGGTGTACCAGGTGATCCAGTTGGGCGTCTGCAGCTGGAACAGCTCGAGCAGCTCCTTCTCGCGGAAGGATTGCGCGCCGACGATGTTGATCTGCTTGATCTTCGCCGCCTCGCCCTCGTCGATGCCGAAGTTGATCGCCACCCGATTGCGCTCGAGGGGCGTGACGGTGGTGGTGATGACCACGCCGTACTTGCCGCGGGTGAGGTACTGGCGTTTCAGCTCCTGCTCGGCCTTCTCGAGCACGGCCCGGTCGAAGATGCGCGACTCGGCGATGCCGATGTCCTTGAGCCCCTTCTTCAGCTGATCCTTGTCGAACTCCTTGAGGCCGACGAAATCGATCTGGGCGATGGCCGGGCGCTCCTCGACGGCGACGATCAGCACGTCGCCCTCCACCTCGATGCGCACATCCTTGAAGAAACCGGTGGCAAACAGTGCCTTGATCGCTTGTGCCGCCTTTTCATCGGTCATCCGCTCGCCGACCTTGACCGGCAAATAGCTGAAGACCGTGCCCGCCTCGGTGCGCTGGATGCCCTCGACACGGATGTCGCGGACGGTGAACGGATCGAAAGCGGCAGCGCCGGACGCAAAAAGGGCGGCGGCCACACCTGCAAGCAGGTTTTTCTTCATAGATTCAGCCGGAGATCAAACGATTGATGTCATTGTAGAAGGCAAACGCCATCAGCATCAGCAGCAGGGCAAGGCCGATCTGTTGGCCGATTTCCATGGCTTTCTCGGAAAGCGGGCGGCGCCTGACGATTTCGACCACATAATACAGCAAATGCCCCCCATCCAATATCGGGATGGGCAGCAGGTTGAGGACGCCAAGGCTGATGCTGACTAGCGCCATGAACTTGACATAGTAGTCAAGGCCGAGTCGTGCCGACTGTCCGGCGTAATCGGCGATGGTCACCGGACCGCTGAGATTGCGCCAGGAAACCTCACCGGTCAGCATGCGTCCCATCATGGCCAGGCTGAAGGTGGATTTTTCCCAGGTTTCGTTGAGCGCCTTGCCGAGCGCGGTGAGCGGGTCGTGGCGAACCAGGGTGGTAAGCTCCGGACCGCTGTGCGCATGCTCGCCGACCGCGGCACCGATGCGTCCGAAACTGCGCCCCCGCTCCTCGACCGTCTGCGGGACGATCGCCAGCACATGCCGCCGGCCGTCGCGCAGCACCTCGATCTCGAGCCGGACGCCGGCCGACCGGCGCACCCGCTCGACCACGTCGGTCCAGTTGTTCAGCGGCACCCCATCGATGCCCGTGATCTCGTCGCCAGGCTGCAAGCCCGCCGCCTCGGCAGCGCCGCCGCTGCTCACCTTGCCGATCAGCGGACGGATCTGCGGCCGGTAGAACACCAGGCCGAGACGCTCGAAGGGATCGCCCTCCCAGCCGGATTCGCGCACCGGACTCAGATCGAGGCGACGCACGGCGACCTCGTTCTGCGCATTGATCACCTCGAGATCGATGCTGTCGGCCTCCGCGGCATGGCGGACGAGCAGCCAGCGCAGATCCTGCCAGGTTTCCAGCGACTGGCCAGCGGCCAGGCGAACCCGTTCACCGTTGTGGATTCCCGCCGCCTCGGCGACGCTACCCGCCGGCGGCTTGCCGAGCAGGGGTCGCAACTCGTGGCTGCCATGCACGAAAACGCCCCAGTAGAGCAGTACGGCAAGCAGCAGGTTGGCCAGCGGCCCGGCGGCGACGATGGCGAAACGGCGACCGACCGGCTGCCGGTTGAAGCTGCGGTGAAGAAGCTCGGGGGGCACCTCACCCTCGCGCTCGTCGAGCATCTTCACGTAACCGCCCAGCGGGAAGGCGGCGATCACCCATTCGGTACCGTCGCGGCCGGCGCGGCGGAGAAACAGCGGCTTGCCGAATCCGACCGAGAAGCGCAGCACCTTGACGCCGGCCCAGCGGGCAACGAGATAGTGCCCCAATTCGTGCACGACGATCAGCACGCCGAGCACCACGGCAAAGGCGACGAGGTAGTAGAGGGCGTTGCTCATGCCGGCAGCGCGGCAATGGTCTGGCGGGCAATCTCGCGCGCCGCGCCGTCGGCGGCGAGCACCTCGTCGAGCGAATGCAGCGGACCGGCAGGCAGGCGATCCAGCGCCCGGGCGATAACGCGCGGGATGTCGCCGAAGGCGATGGCACCGTCGAGAAAGGCCTGCACGGCAATCTCGTTGGCCGCGTTCAGGATGGCCGGCGCGCTGCCGCCCGCGCGCAGGGCGCGATAGGCCAGCGCAAGACAGGGAAAGCGCTGCAGGTCCGGACGCTCGAAATGCAGGCTGGCGACGGCAAACAGATCGAGCGGCGCCACTCCGGCGTCGATGCGTTGCGGATAGGCCAGCGCATGCGCGATCGGCGTGCGCATGTCGGGATTGCCGAGCTGGGCGAGCACGGAACCATCGACGTAGCGGACCAGCGAATGGATCACGCTCTGCGGGTGGATCACCACCTCGATCTGCGCGGGCGGCACGTTGAACAGCCAGTGCGCCTCGATGACCTCCAGCCCCTTGTTCATCATCGTCGCCGAATCGACCGAGATCTTGCGCCCCATCGACCAGTTGGGATGGGCGCAGGCCTCGTCCGGTGTCACGCCGGCCAGGGCGTCGAGCGGGGTGCACCGGAACGGTCCGCCGGAGGCGGTCAGCAGCAGGCTGTGCACGCCGCTGGCGGCGAGGTCGCCACGGTAATCGTGCGGCAGCGACTGGAAAATGGCGTTGTGTTCGCTGTCGATCGGCAGCAGGGTCGCCCCGCTGTCGCGCACGGCCGCCATGAAGATCGGGCCGGCCATCACCAGCGCTTCCTTGTTGGCCAGCAGGACCTTCTTGCCGGCACGCGCGGCGGCCAGCGCCGAGGGCAGCCCGGCGGCACCGACGATGGCCGCCATCACCGCATCGACTTCGGGCAGCGTCGCCATGTCCACAAGCGCCTGCGGACCGTGCGCCACCCGCGTGGACAGCCCGGCGCCGGCGAGGCGGGTCGCGAGCTCGGCAGCCAGCCCGGCATCGCCGACGACGGCATGAGACGGGCGGAATTCAAGGCACTGCGCGTACAGGCGATCGAGCTGCCGATGCGCGCAGAGCGCAACGATGCGGTAGCGGTCGGGATGACGACGGACGACGTCGAGCGTGCTCAAGCCGATCGAGCCGGTCGAACCGAGGACGGTGAGATTCTGCAGCGGCATGGGAAACCCGGTCAGGAAAGCAGGAGCAGCCAGCCGCCGCAGAGCAGCGGCAGCGTCGAGGTCAGGCTGTCGATGCGGTCAAGCACGCCGCCGTGGCCCGGCAGCACGTTGCTGCTGTCCTTGAGGCCGGCCTGGCGCTTGAGCAGGGATTCGAAGAGGTCGCCGACGATGCTGACCGCGGTCAGCAACACCAGCCCGAAGGCGAACAGCAGGGCATTGGCGGTCAGCGCGTCCGGCAGGCGCGGACTCAGCACGAAACCGTAGACGAGGACCGCGCACACGGCACCGAGCGCGCCCTCCCAGGTCTTGCCCGGACTGATCGCGGGCGCCAGCTTGTGGCGGCCGAAGCGGCGACCCGCGAAATAGGCGGCGATGTCGGCCAGCCAGACGACGGCCATCAAGGCCAGCAGGCCGCCGCCGCCGATCTGCCGCAACTGCACGAAGGCCGCCCAGGTGGGAACGATCAGCAGCAGGCCGAGGAGCACGCCGGGCAGGCCGGAGGGCAGCGCCCAGCGGGCGCGCAGCCAGAACGGCACGACCAGCAGCCAGAAGGCGATCGACGGCAGGTGCAGCCAGCGCGCCAGCGCCGGTGCGGCCTGCGGAAAGCCCGGCGCGAGCCCGAAGGCCGCCGGCGCCGCGAACATCAGGGCGCCGCAGAGCAGGACCACGCCCGCGCCAAGCAGCAGGCGCGCGGTCCCGCCGCAACGCATCAGACCGCCCCACTCCCAGCCGGCGACGGCGGCCACCAGCAGGGCGAACAGCGCCCAGCCGGCCGGCGGCAGCAGGAACAGCGCCGCGAGGAAGGCGGCCAGCAGGCAGAGCGCGGTGAGTACCCGCGTCCTAAGCATTGGCAGTGTCGCCGGCAGAGGTGGCGGAGGGGGGGGTGGCGTCGCCGGCAAGCAGCTGCTCGCTGGTCCGTCCGAAACGACGCTCGCGCCGCTGGTAGGAGGCAATGGCGGCGTCGAAGGCGGCGGCGTCGAACTCCGGCCAGAGTGTTTCGGTGAAGTAAAACTCGGTGTAGGCAAGCTGCCAGAGCAGGAAATTGCTGATGCGCTCCTCGCCGCCGGTACGGATGAACAGGTCCGGCTCCGGGGCGTAGCTCATCGAGAGGCAGGGCGCGAGATCGGCTTCGGTCCACTGCCCGAGCCGCTCCGGCATGCTGCGCGCCATGCGGTTGACCGCCTGCAGGATGTCCCAGCGGCCGCCATAGTTGGCGGCGATGGTCAGGGTAAGGCGGGTATTGCCCGCCGTGGCGGCTTCCGATGCCTGGATCAGCGACTGCAGCTGCGGATCGAAACGGCTGAGGTCGCCCACCACCTTCAGGCGGACGCCGTTGCGGTCGAGGCGCTCGACCTCCTGCTGCAGCGCGCGCACGAAGAGTTGCATCAGCAGGCTGACCTCCTCCTCCGGACGTCGCCAGTTCTCGGAGCTGAAGGCGAACAGGGTAAGGTACTCGACCCCGCGCTCCAGGCAGCGACGCACCGTCTCGCGCACCGTCTCGACGCCGCGGTGGTGGCCGGCGACGCGCGGCATGAAGCGCTTGCGGGCCCAGCGGCCGTTGCCGTCCATGATGATGGCGACGTGCCGGGGCACCGGCGCGGCCGGCGGAATGTCCTGCGTGCTGCTGGTGAAGATCGCCATCGGTCGGAGCGGCGGGACAGCCGTCAGATGGCCATCAGTTCGTTTTCTTTCTGGGCGAGCTGCTTGTCGACTTCGGCGACGTACTTGTCGGTCAGCTTCTGGATATCGTCCTGCGCCCGGCGCTCGTCGTCCTCCGAGATCTCCTTGTTCTTCACGAGATCCTTCAGGGTGGCGTTGGCGTCGCGGCGCAGGTTGCGCACGGCGACCTTGGCATTCTCGCCCTCGCCCTTGACGACCTTGATCAGATCGCGACGACGCTCTTCGGTCAGCGCCGGCATCGGCACGCGGATCAGTTCGCCCTGCGCCGAGGGGTTGAGTCCGAGATCGCAATCGCGGATGGCCTTCTCGACCTTGGCCGCCATGCCCTTCTCCCAGACCTGCACGCCCAGGGTGCGGGCGTCGATCAGCGTCACGTTGCCGACCTGCGCGATCGGCACCGGCGAACCGTAGTATTCGACCTGCACGTGATCGAGCAGGCCGGTGTGCGCGCGGCCGGTGCGCACCTTCGCGAGGTCGGTCTTGAGCGCCTCGAGCGACTTCTGCATCTTCTGTTCGGTGGTCTTCTTCAGATCTGCGATCGACATCTCAATCTCCGTCAGCAATACACCAGCGTGCCTTCGCCCTCGCCCAGCACGACACGCTTCAGGGCGCCCGGCTTGAAGATCGAGAAGACGTTGATCGGCAGCCGCTGGTCGCGGCACAGCGCGAAAGCGGTGGCATCCATCACCGCGAGGTTCTGCGCGATCGCTTCGTTGAAGCTGATGCGCTCGTAGCGGGTGGCGCTCGGGTCCTTCTTGGGGTCGGCGGTATAGATGCCATCGACCTTGGTGGCCTTGAGGACGATCTCGGCGCCGATTTCCGCACCGCGCAGCGCGGCGGCGGTGTCGGTGGTAAAGAACGGGTTGCCGGTACCGGCGGCAAAGATCACCGTCCGGCCCTGCTCGAGATAGCGGATGGCCTTGCCCCGGATGTAGGGCTCGACCACCTGCTCGATGTTCAGTGCCGACTGCACGCGGGACACCAGCCCCGCGGCGCGCATCGCGTCATGCAGGGCCAGGCCGTTCATCACGGTGGCCAGCATGCCCATGTAGTCGGCCTGCGCGCGGTCCATGCCGGTGGCGGCGGGGGCGACACCCCGGAAGATGTTTCCCCCGCCGATGACGACGCCGACCTGCACGCCCAGATCCACCACCCCCTTGATCTCGGCGACGATCTCCGAGATCGTCTGGCGATTGATGCCGTAGGCATCGGGGCCCATCAGGGCCTCGCCCGAGAGCTTGAGCAGGATGCGCTTGAATCTGGGCTGCGGCTGGGTCATGGTCGTCGGCCTCCGGAGGAATTACTTCTGGGCAGCGGCGGCAGCCTGGGCGGCCACTTCGGCGGCGAAGTCGGTAACCTTCTTCTCGATGCCCTCGCCGACGATGTACAGCGTGAAGCCGGCGACGGAAGCGCCCTTGGCCTTCAGCAGCTGCTCGATGGTCTGCTTGCCGTCCTCGGCCTTGACGAAGACCTGGCCCAGCAGGGTGACGTCCTTGAGGAACTTCTGCACCGAGCCCTCGGCGATCTTCTCGATCATCGCCTCCGGCTTGCCGGCTTCCTTGGCCTTCTCGATGGCCACGCGGCGCTCGCTCTCGATCAGCTCGGGAGCCACGCCGGTCGAATCGAGCGACTTCGGCTTGGACGCGGCGATGTGCATGGCCAGATCCTTGGCCAGCTGCTCGTCGCCACCGACGAGGTCGAGCAGGACGCCGATCTTGGCGCCGCCGTGCACGTAGGAAGCGAGCTTGCCCTTGGCCTCGACGCGGACGAAACGGCGGATGGTCATGTTCTCGCCGATCTTGCCGACCAGCGCGCTGCGGATGGTTTCGATGCTCTGGCCATCGACCTCCAGCGCCGACAGCGCGGCGACATCGGCCGGGTTGCGGGTGGCCACCAGCTCGGCGAGCGTGCGGGTGAGCGCCAGGAAGTCGTCGTTCTTGGCGACGAAGTCGGTTTCGCAGTTGACCTCGACGATGGCGCCGAGCTTGCCGTCAGCCGCGATATGGATGCCGACCACGCCTTCGGCCGTGACACGGGCCGCGGCCTTGGTGGCCTTGTTGCCCAGCTTGACGCGCAGGATTTCCTCGGCCTTGTCCATGTCGCCACCGGCTTCGGTGAGCGCCTTCTTGCATTCCATCATCGGCGCGTCGGTTTTCTCGCGCAGTTCCTTGACCATGCCTGCGGTGATTTCCGCCATTTTTTCTCTCCACTTGCGGACACGGCCGGGAAATCCGGCCGCGCCATGTTCAAAACGAACCGGAGCGGATGCCCGCATCCCTCCGGTGCTGCGGCAGATCCGGCCGGCGGCTCAGCCGCGGCCGGAACGGCCCTTATTCGGCAGCGTCTTCGACTTCGACGAACTCGTCCTCGGCACCCGCCGCGACGATCTCATTGATCACCTGGCTGCGGCCCTCGAGGATCGCATCGGCAACGCCACGGGCGTACAGACGGATGGCGCGCGAGGAATCGTCGTTACCCGGAATGACGTAATCGACGCCTTCGGGCGAGTGGTTGGTATCGACCACGGCGATGACCGGAATGCCGAGCTTGTTGGCCTCGGTCACGGCGATCTTGTGGTAGCCGACGTCGATCACGAAGAGCGCGTCCGGCAGGGTGTTCATTTCCTTGATGCCGCCGAGCGACTTCTGCAGCTTGGCAAGCTCGCGCTGCATCATCAGCGCTTCCTTCTTGCCCAGCTTGTCCAGCGAACCGTCCTCGGCCATGGCTTCCATGTCCTTGACGCGCTTGATCGACTGCTTGACGGTCTTGAAGTTGGTCAGCATGCCGCCCAGCCAGCGCTGGTCGACACAGGGCGCACCGGCGCGCGCCGCTTCCTCGGCGACGATCTCGCGAGCCTGGCGCTTGGTGCCGACGAACAGGATGGTGCCCTTGTTCGACGACAGCTTGCGCACGAAGGCCATGGCTTCGTTGTACTTGGCGAGCGTCTTCTCGAGGTTGACGATATGGATCTTGTTGCGGGCACCGAAGATGTACTGAGCCATCTTGGGATTCCAGAAACGGGTCTGGTGGCCGAAGTGAACACCGGCTTCCAGCATCTGACGCATGGTTGCGGACATACTGATTGCTCCAAAGGGTTGAACCACCATTCGCCCAGCTACGCCCGCCGTGTTGTTTGTCTGGCGGACACCCTCGAACGGGCGAATGTGCGTGATATGAAACGTCGACGCGCCGTCGCCGGCACGCCCCGCGCGCCACCATGGCGCGCCGTGTTTTCACCGACCCGGGTCGGCAAAACCCGCGGATTGTAGCACCCCGGACAGCGGAAACTCAAATGCCGGATGCGTTTGCGGCAGGAAACAGCGCCGCCGCCCCCTCCCCCGCCGGAGGCGGAGGCCTTGCCCCCCATCCCCGAAGTCGTACGGCACCGGCCCGAACTTGCCGCCGTGCGCGCACCGCCGCTGAACTTTCCCTCGGCGAGGACGAGCCAGGGCAAGGCGCTGCCCGGCACTTCCTTGCAGAGGAACAACAGCGCGCTACGCGCCCGATTCTGCGTGGCCGCGGAACCCCCCCGACCACCGCGAGAGGCGTCAGGAAGGTCTCGACCTCCGCAGCTCCCCATCTGCGCCGGGTGACGCTTGCCGCGATGAAGCACGAAGCACCTTACCCATCATTGCACATAAACCTCCCCGGTCCTTACACTGTGGTGCTTCAGGCGAATCCTCTCACGCACCTCTCACGCACGCGACCCAGCAGCTTCGGAGGCTCCGCCATGCGAGGCATCTGAAAGCGTATTAGGGGCCCTAATTTTAGCGCTCCTTGTTGATTTTCATGAGCTTTGTTTTTCGACAGAGGTTTTTGGCCTTCTTTTTTAGGAGGTCTACTTAATAGTTAGAAAACAGGAGACATCTTGGTATCCCCACGACTGGTTGCAAAAATAGAATCTGAAGAGCCCACGCTTCGATTGGCTGTGCTTATTGACGCTGATAACGCTCAGGCCGCTGTCATCGAGGGGTTGCTTGCGGAGATCGCAAGATTTGGGGAAGCAACTGTCAGACGCATATATGGTGATTTCACTTCCCCAACGAGTTCCTCTTGGAAGAAGGTATTACAGAGATATGCGATAAAACCGGTCCAGCAATTTGCGTACACGACCGGAAAGAATGCCACAGACAGTACACTGATTATTGATGCTATGGATTTACTCTATACGCGCAAATTCGATGGCTTTTGCTTGATTACCAGCGATAGTGATTTCACGGGCCTTGCGATGCGGTTGCGCGAGGAGGGACTGACGGTTCTTGGGTTTGGTGAAAAGAAGACGCCCGAAGCGTTTCGTAATGCCTGTCACAAATTTGTGTTCACAGAAGTACTTCGCCCCGGCGCAACAGCCGAATCGGTAAATTTGCCACCAAGAACTGAAGTTGAACAAAAGCCTATTCCGCCACAGACAACTAACGAAGCAACAGAGGCCAAGCTTGAATTTCCAAAGCAATTCGTTCTAACAGCACTTGAACAGTCAATTGACGACGCTGGGTGGGCACACCTTGGTACATTCGGTAGCTACCTTACCAAGTTACAGCCAGATTTTGATTCCAGACTATACGGTTACAAAAAGCTCTCTGATCTTGTAAAGGCCAAGACCGACCTCTTCGTAACAGAAGAGCGGCAAGCCCCAGGGTCTAATCAAAAAGTCCTGTACCTTCGTGCGAAATAGTTTTCTAACTCGGCAGTCAACGCGGACGCTGCGCGATGAAGCCGCGCAGCGCCGGTTACTTCTACGTTAGCCGTCATGAGCCCGCACAAAGTTGATCGCTCCCGAGTGAAGAAACTGACCGACTTGCCGAACGTCGGAAAAGCCACCGCTGGTGACCTGCGCCTGCTCGGCTTCCATTCGCCTGAGCAACTCGCCGGTGAATGCCCGTTTGAAATGTACGAACGCCTTTGCCGGGAAACCGGTCAGCGTCACGATCCCTGCGTCATTGATGTTTTCATGTCCATTACGCGCTTTCTGAATGGCGAACCATCTCGCCCTTGGTGGGAATTCACCGAGATTCGGAAGAACGCCATTACCGGAGGCAATGCAAAATGAAGTTTGGTTATGCCATCGTTTACGTCCCTTCTGTTCCTGACGCCCTGGCTTTCTACGAGAAAGCATTTGGATTTCAGGCTCGTTTCCTTCACGAATCGGGGCAGTACGGCGAATTGGAGTCCGGTTCAACAACTCTCGCCTTTGCCTCTCACGCGGTCGGCGAAATGAATTTCGGCAATAACTTCGTGCCTGTGTCTGCCACGGCAACACCACCGGGCATCGAGTTGGCTTTTGTCACCGAAGATGTTGCGTCCGCCTATACCAAGGCTGTCGAAGCCGGTGCTACGCCGCTCCATGCTCCCGAACAGAAGCCGTGGGGGCAGGTTGTCGCGTATGTTCGTTCACAGGAGGGCACACTCGTTGAGTTGTGTTCCCCCGTTGCCGTCTAACCCGGCAGTCGAGCGGACCTGCGCGAAAAGCCGCGCAGTCCGCTCACTTCTACGTTAGCCCGCTATGGCGCTGTTCTCCCTATTCATCAGTTGCGAGGGCATCGGCTCCTTCTCAACGCAATTTCAAGCCGAGAATCCACATGAAGCAATCCGCAGCTTCCTTGGCACATCTCAGCTAAATCACTTCCTCTCCGCCTATCCTGAATGGCCGCAAGACTTTGCGCTTCGTGATATCTATGCGTTCATCCCGCTTGAGGGTCTGGCCAATCTGTACTTTTGCGGCCTTGGACAGAAAGGGAAGTATGTCCAGATTCACCTAGTCCAAACGGTTCAACGAAGCTCCGCCACTGAGAGGTATTGCGGCCCACGCCGTAAGTCCGTGACACTTAGGTAACTGAAAGCGCAAACCACAATGCATAGTCGCGGGCTAACCCATCATTCCACCGGACCTGCGCGAAAAGCTGCGCAGGCCGGTGAATTCAAACGTTAGGGGTCAGGCCAATGGAAGAGCGCCGCGATACATACGCCTACTTCTGGATCGAGGGCTTTGATTGTGCCCCGGAGGAAATATCCGAGCGACTGGGCATCACAGCGTCCAAGGTCCACCTTAAGGGTGAGCCACTTGCTGGCAAGCGCGTACGGCGAGCCAACAGTTGGGAGGTGCTCAGTCCTTTGCCACGGGGCGAGGAAGTTCTCGACTCTTATGTTGAGGCATTGCTTAATCTTCTTGAGCCATGTGCCGGTGCAATCCAATCCATTGCCAAGGAATGCGATATCGGTATCAACTGCGTCGGCTACTTCTACAGTGCAAATCCTGGTTTCCATTTTTCGCGCAGCGTAATAGGTCGCCTGGACGCTCTAGGGGTGTCTGTTGACTTTGATCTGTATTGCTACTGCTCAAAGTGCGACTGCGAGGAACGCTCATGACCCCTAACCCTGCGGTCGACCTCGCTCCCTTCGGTCGCTGGACGCTGCGCGATAAAGCCGCGCAGCGCCGGTTAGCTCTACGTTAGCCGTCTCAAATGAACTCCGCGCTCGAATTCCACGACTCCGATGTTGAAGAAATTGTCCCGTCCGGCGATTCACTTCGCGTCGTATTCTCCGGTGCGTATGTTCACCGTTCTGCCGGGCGCCCTGGCGTCGATGCTGGTGCTGGATACATTCAGCCCGCCGAGTTGGTTTTGTCTCGCTCATCCTGGGCTGGGCCAGCTACCAGTTGCTCTGGTGCAATCTCCGCTGGAGAACTCTCGGTGAACGGCCAATCAATGTCACTTATTCCGTTGCCGTTCTCCGCGTCCGGTCGAGTGTCAGTCAGCCTTATTTTTACGTCTGGCGCTATTTTCTCGGCGTCGGCTGCTGCAGTTTCATGCGTAACCACAGGCGAACCTCGGTTCGTTGAAACGTATGCAGCCGACTAACCCTGCAGTCGAGCGGACCTGCGCGAAAAGCCGCGCAGGCCGCTCACTTCCACGTTAGCCATTTCGAATAGCGATGACTCCGGAAGAGAAAGCCGCGAAGGACATGCTTTTTATCGCCCCGTACGATTACGAGGGCTTGGCGGGTTGGCTTGTGCGCATATCGTGGTACCCCGATGCCAGCTATGAAAACCGAAAGTGGCACAGCAAACTTTTTGCTTTCAGAGACTTTGCCTCACACGATGACGCTCTGGCCGCTGCTCGAAACTATCGAGACAAGTGGATCGAAGAAAACAAGGGAAAGCGCTATCTCCGGAGTATTGGCGCGCGATTCAGCCCCACGTTGCCCCGCAACAACACGAGCGGCATCGTCGGAGTAAACCGCTCCGAGAAGAGGAAGAAGAGCGGCCCACTGTGGCAGACGACATATCCCGCACCGGGGGGCGGCGTCGAGAACAAGAAGTTTCCAATAAGCATTTACGGCGAGGTCGGCGCACTTCGCCTCGCAATTGAGGCGCGTCGTGCTGGTCTCCTTGCAGCTCTCGGCGTTCGAAACATCTCAACGGATGAGGCCGCTTACTCAGCCATCAAGTTCTATGACGACCTTCTTGCCAATCTCCAAGACTACCGAGACCAAAGCTCCGATCCGTCGGTAATCGAGATTGTTCGCAACCCTGACGTTCCGGCAACAACCAAGCTTGAGCAACTTCAAGTAAGGATCGGGCAGCAGAGGTTTCGTCGCGAGGTTCTTGAGTTCTTCGACAACAAGTGCGCCATCACTGGATCAAGCTTGTTGATTCGTGCCTCGCACATCAAACCATGGCGCGTAGCAACAAACGAAGAACGACTAAATCCGGCAAACGGCCTCGCGTTATCGCCTGTCTACGATGCCGCGTTCGATCTCGGATTGATCAGTTTTCGACCTGATGGACAGATTATGCTTTCGCCAAGAATCGAAGCCGATTCCGCGGCATTGGGAATCACAGGAGCAGAGAAAATTGACTCTCTTACAGACGAACACTTTGCATTTCTGGACTGGCACCGAAAGAACATCTTCGGGGCGTCAATGGCTAACACTACGCTCCAAGGGACGCTGCGCGATAAAGCCGCGCAGCGCCCCTGAGCTTCGACGTTAGGCATCTATGAGTTGCATGCTCCGAGCTGCTGGTCAAGTTTTCGACGTGGATAGCTTCATCGCGAGCGTTCCACTGACGGTTGATTCGTTGTGGCGCAAGGGAGAGAAATGCTTCCCAAATAGCACCTCAAACGAAAGAATCAATGAATCATCAGGCGTTCGAATCGTGGCAAGTGAAGCCGATTTTTCTGAGTTGTCGCAACAAATCGAAGATGTCATTGCGTTCCTTCAGCGTAACCAAGAGAACATTAAACGTCTGTGTTCATACCCTGGCGTTGAATCGGCGGTTCTTGATTTTGGGGCTGAGATTCATCCGCCTGGCTGGGCCTCTTTCACGTTTCCTCCGGAGTTATTGTCGTTGTCAGGGCTGGTCGGTGTATCTCTTTGCCTATCGGTGTACCCAACTGAAAGCGAGGAATAAACCGATGCCTAACCCGGCACTCAACCTCACTCCTTTCAGTCGCTGGACGCTGCACGATAAACCCGCGCAGCGCCGGTTAGTTTTACGTTAGGCCTTTCGCTCATACATCCACCAACTCATAAAAACATGCAGACTGCCGACCAAATCAATCTCGCGATTGCCATCATCTCGGGCTTAACAACCCTTGCATCTCTGGCCGTCATGTTTGCCACAGTGGCCATGGTGAGTACGGTATTTCCACCCACCTATGGCTCACGGTCACCGGGCTGCCACTATCCCTTCTGTCGTGGCTTGTCCCGAACGGCACCGTCTTTGGCGTTCTGGTTGCCGGCCTCATTGGCACTGCCCAATGGACCGCAGTCGCCGAGGCTAATTGTCGCTTGGAAGCTTGGCGTCTATCCCGTCGTCACCACAGAAAAGCGGCAAAGCACCTATGAATGTATGCGGCCTGCCCCCCAAGCCTACGCTCAACCCGAACGCCCAAAAGCTGCGCTTCTGAATACGGCATAGGAGCTACTACATGAATCAAGAAGAACTCAAGGCCGTTTTTGATAAGCAAGCCTCTGGCTATGAGGGCCAGCAAAGGAAACTTGCGTCAATTCACGAAGGTCTCTACTTTCAACTCGAATGGATTCTTTCAGAACTACCACAGGCTGCCCGCATGCTTTGTGTCGGCTTGGGCGCTGGCGCAGAGCTTTCCTATTTGGCCAGAAGGTTTCCGAACTGGAGATTTACC
>JAPKHL010000044.1 GCA_026646875.1 Rhodocyclaceae bacterium
TGCGCTACGGCCGATTTCTGCGCGAAACGCAGGGTGGCGGCAATCTCGTCCCGGTATTCGAGCTCGGCGAAGGCGCCCACACTATCGAGGCGCGGCAGCACGGCCACGGCGAGGATACCGACCAGGATCAACACGGTGACCAGCTCGACCAGCGTGAATCCGCGCAGCGTCCGCCGCATCAGTAAAGCTCCCGGTTATAGATGCCGCGCCGGCCCTCGGGGCTGTACACGCCGAATGTAGCCGTTGCCGAGGGATCGTTGTCGTGTCCCGCGCCCCCCGGCCAGCGCGACTGCAGCCAGGCGGCGTTGGCGCCCGTCGCGCTGCAGCTGACGCCGTTGTCCGGGCCAAGGTCGACGCAGACACCGACGCTGCCGGCCCCTGTCGGCGTCAGGGTAATGAAGCCGTTGCCCCCGGCCAGGGCGCCCGGCGCGCCGACAGTCCAGCCGGCCGGCGTGAGTTTGAGGTTGCCGGCGGCGAGCACGGTGCAGCTGTCGCTGTCGTTGGGTATCCACGAAACACCGCCCCAGTATTGGGCCTGCACCGGCATGCGCAGCGGCGCGGCGTAGCCATAGACGTTGCCCAGGCGCAGGCGGCCGGAGCGGATCGGCGTCGTCTGTTCGCTGCCGCCGGCCGAGGACACCGTGTCCGGATCGGCGATCCGCACCTGCAGGACGCTCGGCGCCGTGAGCTTGGCGGGGAAGGTGAAGCGCAGCTGCGGCGGGGTCGTCAGGTCGGCAACGCCGCCGCTGAAGGCGCTGGCCGGCAGGGAGGCGGGGCTGAAGCTGCCTGCCGCGCCGCCGGCGTTGCTGTAGGTCGCCGCCCGGGCGAAACTGCCGGCATAGTTCTGTGTGGTTGCGCCACTGCCGTTGCGGGCGAAGGCACGGAACGGGAAGGGCTGGCCGGAATAGGTGAAGCTGCCGCAGGCGTGGGTGACCTCGGTGTCGAAATGGTCGGGAACGAAGCGTCCGATATGGTCGCTGGCTGCCGTGTTGCCGAACTTGCAGCCATAGCGGCCGCTCACCGCGCTGTTCGAGAAATCGTCGGTGCAGTCGCCGGCGGCGCTATCGACGGCGGTGAAGGCATCGTCGTAAATCCCCTGTGCGGCGAAGCGGAAATAACCCACCTCGCTGTAGGCGAACGCGCTGCCGCTGGCCGTGCCGGTAGCCGCCGCTGCGGCGCCGAAGGTGCCGCTCAGCGTACCGGTCTGGACGGCGCCGGCGTGCGCCTCGAGCTTGCCGGCATCGACCTTCGGCGTGCCGGTGTAGCCGGCGACACCGCTCGCCGCGCTCAGCGTGAAGCTGCTTCCCGCCTTCACCCGCGGGGTGGCTGTCGTGTTGCCGCCGGCCGGATCGGCATTGGCCGTCGAGGCGATCGTCAGGGATGCCGGGCGGAGGGCAAAGCTGTCGCTCGAGCAGGACTGGACGGCGGGCGTCACATTGCTGTCGGTCACCCGGCAGCGAAGCTCCGGATAGGCGCGCGCCACGGTGAACGACACCCCCTTGCGTCCCTGCTCGGTCGGCTGCGCGGCCTGGGTGAAGGTCAATGTCTGGCTGGCGGCCGGCGTCAGCGCGGTGCGACTGGTGCAGGCCGTGCTCCCGCTGCCGTCGACCAGCTCGACGGTCACTGCCGAGTCGGCCGCCGCCGCATAGGTGGTCAGCCGGTTGCCCGCCGGGTCGAGTGCCACCACGTCGAAGCCGAAGGCCGTGCCGGCGAGGCGGGTATACAGCGGGTTGCGGCCGCCGGAAGCCGTTGCGAGATTGGTGTGGGCAACGCCCGTGGCGAGACATTCGAAGCCGGAGACGCAGGACAGGAAGGTGAGGTCGGCATCGCAGACGCCGCCGTGGGTGTGGTCGGCGGCGACACAGGCCGCCGCTGCGCCGCTCTTTTCGGTGATACCGCCGGAGTTAACGTTGATGTTCAGCGTTTCGGTGTAGGGGTTGCTCAGTCCGAGGACCACGCTGCTCTCGTTGGCAAAGGTGTAGTTCGCCGCGCCGCCGCCGAGGTTGCCGATCGGGTTGATCGCGGTCACCGTGCTCCAGGTACCGTGTCCGGTGCTGGTGGAGACGGTCATCGTCGTGCCCGCCAGCGAGAAGGGGGCGTGGTTCTGGTCATGCGCGGTGATGGTGATGCGCGCCGTGGCGCCGCAGGCGACGCTGCCGTCGTGTTCGATGCGGAAGTGGTCGAGCGCCGTGCACACCGGCCGGGTGAGCGCCATGTCGGCCTGGAACTGCGGGCCGCTGACGTCGATCGGGTACACGTAGAACTCGTCGATGCGACCGTTGGCGCTGCGCGCCGTGCCGCCGCTCGGCGTCACCCCGGCGGTGGCATTGTCGCCGATGACGATCGCTCCGGAGGTGCCGAGCACGCCGTTCAGCGTGCCGCGCTGCGAGGCCACCAGCGCGCCATTGACGAAGATCTGGATCAGCGAGAGGTTGCTGCCCGCGCGGATGTTCCAGGTCACGCCGACGTGCTGCCAGGAACTGGCGGCAAAGGTGTAGCTACCGGTGTTGGCGGTGAGGGTCGTTCCGGCGCTGTCGGCCACCGCGAAGCGCAAGGCACCGGTGCTGCGCTTCATCAGGAAGAAGGGACGGTTGGCCAGCGTGCCCGCGTCGAAGAGCATGGCGTCGGCGCTGTTCCAGGCGGTGTTCGAGTTGAACCAGAAGTCGATCGAACCGCTGTTGCCCGGGGCCACCGGCGTCGCCACCGCGTCGCGCGTGGCCGCCGTGGTGTTGTTGGGGAAGCTGCCGCCCCGGCAGAGGCGGCCGCCGGCGACGTTGCTCGCATTGCCGAGCAGGGCGGCGTGCAGGGCATTGCCCGAGGTGTCCCTGATCTCGTCCGCCGTGCCGGCCCAGACGCCTTCGTCGAAGCGGTATTCGGCGGTTTTGGTGGCCAGCTGGTTGGCCGGGTACCAGAGAATGGCGGTGCCGTTGACCGTGTCGATGAAGGCCTGGTCGTAGGAGTACTGGGTGAAGTCGCTGGCATCGAGCTGGACGCCGACGGTGGCGTCGACGCCGGTGCTGGAACCGGAGGTGTACTGGTAGCGGAAATTGCCGTTGACCCCGTCGGCACTCTCGTAGAGCGCCACCTGGAAGTTGTAGCGGGTGCTCGTGTTGTAGAGCTTGACGTTGACCCACGAGATGACGAAACGCCGGTTCGGCGCGGTGCCGAGCAGCTCGTATTTCACCGAGGCGCCGCTGGTGCTGTTGGCGGTGCCGGCCACGATGTCGATCCAGTAGGCGAGCATGACCCGCAGCGGCGCGGCGGTCGGGCAGCCGGACTGCGTCATGTCCGACGAGGCGGGCAGCGCTTCCGGCTGGTAGTCGCGGTGGAAACCGGAAACGTCGTTGCCGAAGGCCAGGATGCCGTTGGAGTAGATGCGGACGCCGGTGTACTTGACGCCGCCGAAGGTGAACGCGAAGCCACCGGGGAAACTCACGTCCGCCCAGTCGTCGTCGCCGTTCGGATAGCCGGTGCAGGCCGGCGCGCCGCCGCTGCCGTGCCAGCCGACCGTCGCGGCGCTGCCGGACGGCGTGTCGTAGCTGAAGGTGTCGTTGCGGTAGGCGTAGGTCGCCGCCTGCGCCGGCAGGGGCAGCAGGACAACGAGACAGACCCAGAGAAGGGCGCGCAGCCAGTCTGGCACGATGTAGACCCCCAGCGTCGCCGGCCCCGGGAGCGACGGCGGCCCGCCGCTCCCCGCCGCTGTGGCTTACTGGACGCAGATCACCGTGGCGTTGGCGGCCGTACCCTTTGTGGGGGTCACCGAGCAGGTCGCAGCCTGGCCATCGTTGGCAGCCACCGAGCAATCCATCGCACCCACCTGGGCGAAGGTGTAGCCGCTCGTCGGCAGCGCAGTTTGCATGATCGTGTTGAGGGCGGCAGCGGTACACGGCGTGGCCGAGTTGTAGGCGACGCCCTTGGTGCCGCCACTGGCCTTGCGCGCGGCGTAGTTGACCGAGGCCGCCGAGGAGATGCCGCCGGCGATGCCGGCCGCCGAGGCGGTGCTCGCCTCATCGGTGAGGTCGACGAAGCGCGGCAGCGCAGTGGCCGCGAGGATGCCGAGGATGACGATGACGACGACCAGCTCGATGAGGGTGAAGCCGGCTGCGGAACGGAGGGATTTCATGTCGTTGCTCCTGAATGAAGGTTTTGGGTGGATCGGGGTGCCGGCGCGCTCAGCAGCCGGAATCGGTAACGGTGATCGTGGGCCGCTGGCCGGCCGCCGCCGGGGCGGCGTAGACGACCTGGCAATTGGTGAAGCTGCCCCACTGGAAAGTGTTGCCGCCGGTGACCGTCCAGTCGCCGCCGACCTTGACCACGCCTTGGATGCCGGTGGCGCTGGCCGCCGGATAGCCATAGACGACATCGACGGTGGTGATCCCGTTGGCGTTGATGGCGATGCTGGTGGCCGCGCTATTCACGTCGATGGCATTGGTTTCCGCCTTGCCGCGCACCAGTACCGCGGCGGCCTTGAGCGAAGCGGCCATGGCGTTCAGCTGGGCGATGCGCGCCTCGCGCTGCATGCCGATGTAGCGCGGCAGGGCGATCGCCGAAAGGATGGCGAGGATGACGATGACGACGATCAGCTCGATGAGCGTGAAACCGCGCTGACCGGGGAAATGACGTTGCTTCATTGCGGGCCTCCGTTCAGCAGCCGGTGTTGTTCACGGTGATCAGCGGCACGCCGCCCGCCACCGTCGGCGCGTCGTAGCGCACATAGCAGTTGGTGTAGTTCTTCCACTGGAACTGCCGCGTGCCGGCCGCCGCCGTCACGGTCCAGTCCACGGTGCTGAAGTCGAGGACGGCGTCGATGCCCGCCGCCACGTCGTCCGGGTAGCCGTAATCGATCTGCACGTTGACGACGCCGTCGGCGTTGATCGGCAGGGACTGGTTGGCGGCATTGAGGTTAACCGGCGGATTGGCCACCTTGGCCTTGCCGTAGACCAGCTCGGCGACGGCGTTCATCGATCCCTCCATGGCCTTCAGCTGGGCGATGCGGGCATCGCGGTCCAGGTTCATGAAGCGCGGCAGGGCGACGGCGGCAAGGATGCCGAGAATCACCACGACCACGATCAGTTCGATGAGCGTGAAGCCCTTCATGCGTGCAGTCATTGCCCTGCCTCCTCCGTGTGCGGCGATCGCGCCGGTGGGCGCCCTCCCGACAAGGTATCGGTTTTCTGGCGCCATTCTTTAACTTTGGTCATAGCAACCTCGCATTGTAGAGTCAATCCCATGCATACGGCGTGACCGATTGCACGCGCAATCCCGTAATCCGCCCGCCGGGCAGCCGGGAGGTCGCCTCGACCCGCCAGCGCAGGCGCTGGTCGGCGGGGTCCGCCACCGGCGACGCGAGGCGCAGTCGCATGCCGTGTCGCGGACGATAGACCAGTTCTCCCGCTGTCTCGTCGAAACACCAGCCTCCCGGGGCCAGTCCGGCGGCCTGTGCGGGGCAGGTCCCGACATACCCCCCCGGCGGCGTGCCGAGCCAGCGCAAGGGATTGCTGCCGACCCAGCTGGCGAATTCGTTCTCCCGGCCCTCGATCATCGCCTCGCCCATGGCCAGCTGCAATCCGCTGCGCAGATTGCGCAAGGTGACATCGACGACGAAGCGCTCGCTGGTCTCCTCGGCATCCTCCAGCGCCCGCAGCGCGCCCCAGGCGAGCAGCGCCAGCAGGACGGCGGAAACGGAGAAGGAAAGCCAGCGCCATCCCTGCCATGCGCCTTCCCAGGCATGGCGCCTCACTTGCGCCCCATCGCCACCTTGCCGAGATCCCACATCGGCAGGAACACCCCGAGAGCCAGGATCAGCACCAGGACGCCGAGGGAGACGATGAGGATCGGCTCGATCTGCTGGCCGAGCGTCTTCAGTTCGTATTCCACCTCCTGCTGATACATCTGGCCGATCTCTTCCATCATGTCGTCGAGCGCGCCGGATTCCTCGCCGACCGCCACCATCTGCAGCACGACAGGCGTGAAGATGCCGGAGGAGATGGCGGCGCGCAGCACGCTTTCCCCCCGCTCGACGTTCTCCCGCATGGCCTCGATGCGGCGGGCGATGAAGGCGTTATCGACGGTCTGGGCGGAATTGCTCAGCGCCAGCATCACCGGCACGCCGCTGCGCGTGCCGAGGGCGAAGCTGCGGGCAAAGCGGGCCAGCGCGGCCTTGCTCACGATCTTTCCGGCGATCGGCAGGCGCAGGGTGATGGCTTCCCACTGGTAGCGTCCGGGGACGGTCGCCACCCAGGCGCGAAACGCCACCACGGCGCCGACGACGGCGAGCAGCATCAGGGGCCACCAGGCCACCATGAAGTCGGAGAACCCGATCAGGATCCGTGTCATCAGCGGCAGCTCGGCGCCAAAGCCCTGGAAGACGCGGGCGAAGGCGGGAATCACGAAGATGTTGATGACGACGATGGCGATGGCCATGGCGATGACCACGAACATCGGGTAGCGCAGGGCCGATTTCACCTGCTCGCGCATGTAGCGCTCGAACTCGAGATGCTCGAAGAGGCGCAGGAAGATCTCGTCGAGCAGGCCGGTGGATTCCCCGACCCGGATCATCGAGATATAGAAGGGGGTAAACACCCGCGGGTGACGGGCGAGCGCCACCGACAGCTCGCGGCCGGCCTCGAGCCCTTCGCGCACGTCCTGGATCACCGACTTCATCGCCGGATTGATCGCGGATTCCTGCAGCCCCATCAGCGCGCGCATGATCGGCACGCCGGCCTTGAGCAGCGTGTGCATCTGCCGCGAAAAGAGCAGCAGATCGATGTGCCCGACCTTCGGCTTGAACAGGGTGATGCCGGCCCCCGGCGAGGCGATCGCGGCCTTGCGCGTTTCGCGGATTTCGACCGGCACGACGCCGCGCCCGAGCAGGAGTTCGGCGACGGTGCCCGGCGTGGCGCCCTCGAGCACGCCCTCGACGAGCTGTCCGCCGGCGTTGCGTCCCTTGTAGGCGAAGCTGGGCACGACGCTCAGTCCTCGAACTGGTTGCTGATGCGCATCGCCTCGTCGATCGTCGTGCGTCCCTGCACGACAAGGCGGACGGCGTCGCGGCGCAGCGTCTCGCCGGCCATCTGCTGGCGCGCAGCCTGCACGAAGATGCCGGTATCGTCGCTGTTGATCGCCTCGACCAGCTCGTTGGTCATCTCCAGCATCTCGTACACGCCGGTACGCCCCTGATAGCCGGTGCCGCCGCAATGCGCGCAGCCGCGGCCGTGCAGGTAACGGTGGCTGTCGACCCGCTCGCCGAGCTCGAAGCGCAGCCATTCGTGCTCGTGCGGCGCCGGCACGTGCGCTTCGGCGCAGTTCTCGCAGATCACCCGCACCAGACGCTGGGCGAGCACCATCTGCAGCGAGAGGGCGACCATGTAACGTGGCACGTCCATGTCGAGCAGGCGGATCGGCGTCGAGATGACGTCGTTGGTGTGCAGCGTGGACAGCACCATGTGACCGGTGATGGCGGCGCGCATGCCGATCTCGGCGGTGGTCTGGTCGCGCATCTCGCCGACCAGCACGATGTCCGGATCCTGGCGCAGCGCGGAGCGCAGCACGCGATCGAAGGTCAGGTCGATTTTTTCATGCACCTGTACCTGATTGATCCCGGGCAGGCGATATTCGACCGGGTCCTCGACGGTGATGATCTTCTTTTCGGTGCTGTTGAGTTCGGCCAGCGCGGCGTAGAGCGTGGTCGTCTTGCCGCTGCCGGTGGGACCGGTGACCAGCACCATTCCGCTCGGGCGGCGCACGCAGTGGCGCAGGCGCTCGAGGATGCGCGGCGGCATGTTCAGCCGGTCGAGACCGAGCAGGCCGGTGCTCTGGTTGAGCAGGCGCATCACCACCGATTCGCCGTACTGGGTTGGCATCGTCGAGATCCGGACATCCACCGGCGTGTTGCGTACCTTGATGGCGAAACGGCCGTCCTGCGGCAGGCGTTTCTCCGAAATGTCGAGACCGGACATCAGCTTGAGGCGCAGTGCCATCGCCGGGGCGATCTTGGCGTCGGCCTCGGTCTGCACGTGCAGGACGCCGTCGATGCGGAAGCGAATGCGCAGCGAGCGCTCCTGCGGCTCGATGTGGATGTCGGACGCGCGAGTGCGCAAGGCCTCCTCGAACACCGTCTGCAGCAGCTTGACGACCGGGGCTTCCTCGGCGCCGGGCGCGGTGCCGAGCAGTTCGCCGAATTCGACCGGAACGTCGCCGAGTTCGGCGGTCAGCTCCTTGGCCAGGCCGGAGATTTCCGCCGTTCGCTGGTAGACGCGGTCGACCAGCGCCAGCAGCTGGCTTTCGGTGACGACGGCGAGATCGATGTCGCGACGCAGGATGCGGGTGAGTTCGTCGTAGGCCTGCAGGTCGGTCGGGTCGACGAAGCCGACGCGCAGCCGCCCGCCCGCCTCGTCGAGCACGACGGCACGGTAGCGTCGCGCCTGCGCCTCGGGCAGCAGGCGGATCAGCTCGGGCTGCGGGCTGAAGTGCTTGAGATCGACGAAGGCGATGCGCAGTTGCTTGGCCAGGGCCTGCGAGATCGCCTCTTCCGTGACGAAGCCGCTTTCGACGACAATACGGCCGAGCTTGCGGCCGCTACGTTTCTGCTCATCGAGCGCGAACCTGAGCTGTTCGTCGGTCAGCAGGCCCTGCTGAATGAGCAGGTCACCGAGTCGAATTTTTTCCGGCCGCGCCATCACCCACCCCTGAATTTGAAGAAATCACGCCAGATATATTTTTTAATCGTCTGATTCTAGCCGATTTTCGAAAATTTTCGCCCGACAGGATTTTTGCGTGACCGCCGTCGTCCTCTACCAGCCGGAAATTCCGCCCAACACGGGCAACGTCATCCGCCTGTGCGCCAACACCGGCGCAGAACTCCATCTCGTCGAACCACTCGGTTTCCGTTGGGAAGACAAGTCCCTGAAACGCGCCGGGCTCGATTACCACGAGTTCGCCCGGGTCTTCCGCCACGCCGACTGGACGGCCTGCCAGCTGGCGCTGAGCGGCCGCCGGCTGTTCGCGATGACGACGCGCGCGCGCCTGCGCCACGACTGCCAGGCATTCGCGCCCGACGATGTCTTCGTCTTCGGCTGCGAGACGCGCGGGCTGCCCGAGGAGGTGCTTGCCGGCTTCACCGATGAACGCCGTCTGCGCCTGCCCATGCTGCCCGGCCAGCGCAGCCTGAATCTCTCCAACGCCGTCGCGGTCACGGTGTTCGAGGCGTGGCGCCAGCGGGGATTCGCCGGCGCCGCCTGAGCCCGGCACGCCGGAGGCCGCCCGGGATTGCTGATAGAATGCCGGGCGCCGCCCGCGAATGCACCTGCCCGCCCCGTCCTCCGCGCGAGCCCCGGTCGCGCCCGCCGGCAGGCCGGCAGTTCCCGGGGCGCGGCCCCCATCGAAAACAGCTCGAAGACAACTGGAAAGGCGTGTTTGCATGAGTATCCTGGTTACCGGCGGCGCAGGCTTCATCGGCGCGAATTTCGTGCTCGACTGGCTGGCCGGCAGCGACGAGACGGTGGTCAATCTGGACGCCCTGACCTACGCGGGCAACCTTGAGAACCTGGTCAGCGTGCGCGAGCACCCCGCCCATGTCTTCGTCCACGGCAGCATCGCCGACGCGGCGCTGCTTACCCAGCTCCTCGAGCAGCACCGGCCGCGCGCCATCGTCAATTTCGCAGCGGAAAGCCATGTTGACCGTTCCATCCACGGTCCGGAAGATTTCATCCAGACCAACATCATCGGCACCTTCCGCCTGCTCGAGGCCGCGCGCGCGCATCATGGGCGGCTGAGCGAAAGCGAGGCGCGCGCCTTCCGCTTCCTGCACGTATCCACCGACGAGGTCTATGGCTCGCTGGCCCCGGAGGCGCCCCCCTTCGCCGAAAGCAACCGCTACGAACCGAACAGCCCCTATTCCGCCAGCAAGGCGGCCTCCGACCATCTGGTGCGCGCCTACCACCACACCTACGGTCTGCCGGTACTGACCACCAATTGCTCGAACAACTATGGCCCCTACCAGTTTCCGGAAAAACTGATTCCGTTGATCCTGCACAACGCGCTGGCCGGCAAGCCCCTGCCCATTTACGGCGACGGCCTGCAGGTGCGGGACTGGCTGTACGTGAGCGATCACTGCGCGGCGATCCGTCGGGTGCTGGCCGACGGGCGGCTCGGGGAGACCTACAACGTCGGTGGCTGGAACGAAAAACCGAATCTCGACGTCGTGCACACCCTGTGCGGCATCCTTGACGAGTTGCGTCCGCGTGCCGACGGTCAGCCCTACGCGACGCAGATCACCTACGTGAAGGACCGTCCGGGCCACGACCGGCGTTATGCGATCGACGCCGGCAAGATCGAACGCGAACTGGGCTGGCGCCCGGCGGAAACCTTCGAAACCGGCATCCGCAAGACCGTGCGCTGGTATCTCGACCACCCGGACTGGGTGGAGCACGTGACCTCCGGCACCTACCGGCAGTGGACCGACCGCCAGTACGGAGCAAGCGCATGAGCCGCACGCCGCCCCGGGTCCTGCTCTTCGGCGCGGAGGGGCAGGTCGGCTGGCAGCTGCAGCGCGCGCTGTCCCCGCTCGGCACGGTCACCGCGCTCGACCGCCGCGCCTGCGACCTGACCGACCTGGCCGCCGTCCGCCACCAGATCGCGACGCTGGCGCCGGAGATCATCGTCAACGCCGCGGCCTACACCGCGGTCGACCGCGCCGAGAGCGAACCCGACGCGGCCCGGGCAATCAACGCCGAGGCCCCCGGCGCGATGGCCGAAGCCGCCCGCGCACTCGGCGCGCTGCTGGTGCACTATTCCACCGACTACGTCTTCGACGGCAGCAAGTCCACGCCCTATGTCGAGACGGACGCCACCGGACCGCTTTCCGTCTACGGGCGCAGCAAGCTCGAGGGAGAACGGGCCATCGCCGCCGTCGGCGGGCGCTCGCTGATCCTGCGTACCAGCTGGGTGTTCGGCGCGCGCGGGCACAACTTCGTGAAGACCGTCCTGCGGCTCGCCCGCGAGGGGAAAACCCTGCGCATCGTGGATGACCAGGTCGGCGCGCCGACCCCGGCGGCACTGATCTCCGACGTGACCGGCCAGATCCTCGCCGCAACGCATCGTGGTCGTGCCATCGACGGCCCCCGCCTCTACCATCTCGCGGCGGCCAATCCGGTCAGCTGGCGGGGCTTCGCCCAGGAGATCCTGCGACTCGCGGCGACGGTGCCGGGTTTCGACGCGCTGCCGCCCCCCGAGGCGGTGGCCGCCATCGCCACCGCCGACTACCCCACCCCGGCCCGGCGACCGGCAAACTCCCGCCTCGACTGCCGTCGGCTCGAACAGGATTTCGACCTCGACCTGCCGGACTGGCGCCCCTTCCTTCACCGCATGCTGCAGCTGCTGGCTCTCAAGAATGCAAATGGCTACTGAACGCAAAGGCATCATCCTCGCCGGCGGCGCCGGCACCCGGTTGCATCCGGCCACCCTCTCGGTCTCGAAGCAGCTGCTCCCGATCTTCGACAAGCCGATGATCTACTACCCGCTGAGCACCTTGATGCTGGCGGGCATCCGCGACATCCTGATCATTTCGACGCCGCAGGACACGCCCCGTTTCGAGCAGCTCCTCGGCGACGGAACGCAATGGGGGATCCGCCTGACCTACGCCGTGCAACCCTCGCCCGACGGCCTGGCGCAGGCCTTCATCATCGGCGCACCGTTCATCGGGGATGCGCTGTGCACCCTGGTGCTCGGCGACAACATCTTCTACGGCCACGATTTCCATCATCTCCTGGCCAGCGCGGCCGGACGCGCGGAGGGTGCGACCGTTTTCGCCTACCATGTACACGACCCGGAGCGCTACGGCGTCGCCGAATTCGACGCGAGCGGCAAGGTGCTGTCGCTGGAGGAAAAACCTGCGGTGCCGAAATCCAGCTACGCGGTGACCGGACTCTATTTCTACGACCGCCAGGTGGTGGACCTGGCCCACCATCTCAAGCCCTCGGCGCGCGGCGAGCTGGAAATCACCGATCTGAACCGCCTCTACCTCGAGCAGGGGACGCTCAACGTGGAGATCATGGGACGCGGCTACGCCTGGCTGGATACCGGCACGCACGAATCCATGCTCGAAGCCAGCCAGTTCATCGCTACACTGGAAAAGCGCCAGGGACTCAAGGTGGCGTGTCCGGAAGAAATCGCCTTCCGCCGGCACTGGATCGATGCCGGACAGCTGCAGACCTTGGCCGCGCCCCTGGCCAAGAACGGCTACGGTCAGTACCTGCTCCGCATCCTCAACGAAGCGGTGTTCTAGGGCGTTTTCACGGTAAATTCACGGAATATCGACCCATCATGAGCACGTCCTGACCATGCAAGCCACCCGACTCGACCTGCCCGAAGTCGTCCTGCTCGAACCGCGCGTCTTCGGCGACGCACGCGGGTTCTTCTTCGAGAGCTACAACCGCACGGCATTCAGGGAGGCCACCGGCCTCGACGTCGACTTCGTGCAGGACAACCATTCGCGCTCGACGCGGGGCGTGCTGCGCGGCCTGCACTACCAGCTGCCGCCAATGGCGCAGGGCAAGCTGGTGCGGGTGATCGCCGGCGAGGTCTTCGACGTCGCGGTCGATGTCCGTCGCGCCTCGCCGACCTTCGGCCGCTGGGTCGGAGCCCGTCTCTCGGCGGAGAACAAACGCCAGCTCTGGATTCCGGCCGGTTTCGCGCATGGCTTCCTCACGTTGTCGGAAACCGCCGAATTTCTCTACAAGACGACCGGTTACTATGCACCGTCGCACGAGCGCTGCATCGCCTGGGACGACCCGGAGGTCGGCATCGACTGGCCGGACCGGAGCAGCATCCAGCTCTCGGCCAAGGACCGGGAGGGCGCAGCCCTGCGCAACGCGGAGGTGTTTCCCTGACCCTGTCCGGGCGCCGATCGGTCGATCGCACCCCGGCTCATCCTGGAGGCCGCAAGATGACCCTTCCCCCGCTTCGCCCCGTCCTGCTCTGTGGTGGATCCGGTTCGCGCCTGTGGCCGCTGTCGCGGACCCATTACCCCAAGCAGTTCCTCCGCCTGGTCGATCGCCACTCGCTGCTGCAGAATACGCTGCGCCGCCTGGAGGGGCTGCCCGGGCTGGCGCGCCCGATCGCCGTCGCCAACGAGGCGCACCGCTTCCTGCTGGCGGAACAGCTGCAGGAGATCGGTATCGCGGCCGACATCCTGCTCGAACCGGCTGCGCGAAACACGGCGCCAGCCCTCGCCGCCGCGGCCGTGCATGCCTGCACCCAGGCTGAAGCGAACACCCCGCCACTGCTCCTGGTGCTCCCTGCCGATCACAACATCGTCGACATCGCTGCCTTCCAGCGCGCGGTTCTGGCCGCCATCCCGCATGCCTGCGCCGGCTCGGCGACCACCTTCGGTGTGCTCCCGGTACGGCCGGAAACCGGCTTTGGCTATATCCGTCGCGGCGCGGCCCTGGCGGATGCCTACCGGCTCGACCGCTTCGTCGAAAAGCCTGACCGGGCGACAGCCCAGGCCTACATCGATGGGGGCGACCATTACTGGAACAGCGGCATTTTCCTGTTCCGTGCGGATGTCTACCTCGATGCGCTGGCGCGCCACGCCCCGGACATTCTCCGCCAGGCGCGCGCGGCGCACGCCGGAGCCCGCGTCGACCTCGATTTCCTGCGGCTCGATCACGACAGCTTCTGCGCCAGCCCTGCGGATTCGATCGACTACGCGGTGATGGAGCGGATCGACGACGGCGTGGTCGTACCGCTCGACGCCGGCTGGAGCGATGTCGGTTCCTGGGATGCACTGGCCGGGCTCGGCGAGCGCGACGCCGCCGGCAACACCCTGCGGGGAGACGTACTGACGGTGGCGTCGGAGGACTGCATCGTGCACAGCGAGGGGCGGCTGGTGGCCACGGTCGGGATGCGCGATACGGTCATCGTGGCCACGCCGGACGCCGTGCTGGTAGCCGACAAGTCGCGGGCGCAGGAAGTCCGCCAGGTGGTCGACGCCCTCAGGAAAGCAGACCGCGTCGAGGCCGAATTCCAGCACGTGGTGCACCGCCCCTGGGGAAATTACGAGGGCATCGCCAGCGGCCCGCGCTACCAGGTGAAGCGCATCGTGGTCAAACCCGGCGCCACGCTCAGCCTGCAGATGCACCACCATCGCGCCGAGCACTGGGTTGTCGTGCGGGGCACGGCGAAGGTAGTGCGCGGCGACGAAACCCTGTTGCTGACGGAAAACCAGTCGACCTACATTCCGCTCGGGGTGGTGCACCGGCTGGAGAACCCGGGTCGCATCGATCTGGAAATCGTCGAGGTGCAGTCGGGCAGCTACCTCGGCGAGGACGACATCGTCCGCCTCGAGGACAGCTACGGCCGCACCGGCGGCTGATGGTACGACCTTGCAACCCGCAGGCTAGAGCAGGAACAGGGTGGCGAGACCGAGGAAGATGAAGAAGCCGCCGGAATCAGTGAGGGCGGTGATCAACACCGAGCCGCCAACCGCCGGATCGGCGCCAAAGCGCTGACGCAGCAGGGGGATCGAGACGCCGGCAACTGCCGCGAGCAGCAGGTTGAGCATCATCGCGGCGGTCATCACAACACCCAGCGAGAGGCTGCCGTACATCTGCCAGGCGGCGAGCCCGAGCAGCCCGCCCCAAACCAGTCCGTTGATCAACGCCACACCGGCCTCCTTGCGCAGCAGGCGGCGGATGGCGTCCGGCTGGACCTGGCCGATGGCGATGGCACGCACGATCATGGTGACGGTCTGATTGCCCGAATTGCCGCCGATGCCGGCAACGATCGGCATCAGCGCGGCCAGTGCCACCAGTTTCTCGATCGAATCCTCGAAGGCACCGATCACGCGCGAAGCAACGAAGGCCGTGACGAGGTTGATCGCCAGCCAGGCCCAACGGTTCTTCACCGAGTCCCAGACCGGAGCGAAGATGTCCTCCTCCTCCTTCAGGCCCGCCTGCGCCAGCTGCTCGGCCTCACTCTCCTCGCGGATGAAATCGACCACGGTATTGACGGTGACGCGGCCGATCAGCCGGTGCGCGTCGTCGACCACCGGCGCCGAAACCAGGTCGTAGCGCTCGAAGGCCTTGGCGGCCTCCTCGGCGAAGTCATCCGGCTCGAATTCGACGACTTCGGTCTGCATCAGGGCCCGGACCTCGGTGTCGGGGTCGGAGACCAGCAGCCGGTTGAGCGGCAGCGTTCCCTTGAGGTGCTCCTCGCGGTCGACCACGAAAAGCTGGTCGGTGTGATCCGGCAGTTCATCGAACAGGCGCAGGTAGCGCAACACGACCTCGAGCGTGACGTCCTCGCGGACGGTGACCATGTCGAAATCCATGATCGAGCCGACCGAATCCTCGGGGTAGGACATCGCGGCGCGCAGCTGTTCGCGCTCTTCGGCGGAGAGCGAACGGAAGACGTCCTGGATGACCTCGTGCGGCAGGTCCGGCGCGAGATCGGCGAGTTCGTCGGTATCGAGGCTTTCGGCCACGGCGACGAGCTCGTGCGAATCCATGTTCGCGATGAGGCTTTCCCGGACCGAATCGGAAACCTCGAGCAGGATGTCGCCGTCGCGCTCGGCCTTGACGAGGTCCCAGACGATCAGCCGCTCGTCGGGCGGCAGGGCCTCGAGAATGTAGGCGATGTCGGCCGGGTGCATCTTGTCGAGGCGATGGCGCAACTCGCTCAGATGCTGCTTGTGCACCAGCCCCTCGACGAGATCGTGCCGCTCGTTGCGCGCCATTTCCTGGCGATGCACGAGATCCTCGACGAGCTTGTGCCGGGCGAGCAGGGTCTGCACCTCGGCGAGGCGCTCCTGCAGTTCGTCGGCGTCGGCGTGGTGGAGTTCTTCGTTCATCCCGCGGAGCGGCCCGGAGCCACGGATCAAGAGGGGGGTCGATCGGATTGGTGCGCTGCGGCAAGCACGCGATTCTAGCACCGGGGGCGAGGCCGGCCGACAAAATCCGGGCGAAAAAAAAGGAGGTCAGCTTGCGCCGACCTCCCAAACGCTCACAACAAAAACGGATCAGAGGATCGATTCGAACAACCCGGCGGCACCCATGCCGGTGCCGATGCACATGGTCACCAGGCCGTAGCGCGCCTTGGTACGCTGCATGCCATGAACCAGCGTGGCCGTGCGGATGGCGCCGGTGGCGCCGAGCGGATGACCGAGCGCGATGGCGCCGCCCAGCGGATTGACCTTGGCCGGATCAAGCTCGAGCGTGCGCATCACCGCCAGCGCCTGCGCGGCGAAGGCTTCGTTGAGTTCGATCCAGTCGACGTCCTGCTGGCCGATCCCGGCCTGCTTGAGCACCTTCGGAATCGCCTCGATCGGACCGATGCCCATGATCTCGGGCGGCACGCCGGCCACCGAGAAACCGGCAAAGCGCGCCAGCGGCCGGAGATTGAACTGCTTGAGGATCTTCTCCGAGACCAGCAGCACAGCCCCCGCGCCATCAGACATCTGCGAGGCATTGCCCGCCGTCACCGAGCCACGCGCGGCGAACACCGGCTTCAGCTTGCCCAGTTTCTCCAGCGACGAATCCGGGCGCGGCCCCTCGTCGGTATCGGCCAGGAATTCCTTCACTTTGACCGCGCCGGTCTTCAGATCCGGCGTGCGCGTCGTGACGGTGTAAGGCGTGATTTCGGCCTTGAAGTGGCCGGCGGCGATCGCCGCGCACGCCTTCTGGTGCGAGGCGACGGCGAAGGCGTCCTGCTCCTCGCGGGTGACCTTCCAGCGCTCGGCGACCTTCTCGGCGGTCAGCCCCATGCCGAAAGCGATGGCGTAGTTCTCGTCGCTCTCGAAGATGGCCGGGTTGATGGCGATTTTGTTGCCCATCATCTGGTTCATCAGCGACATCGTCTCGGTCCCCGCCGCGATCATCACGTCGGCTTCGCCGAGACGGATGCGCGCGGCGGCATCGGCGACGGCCTGCACCCCCGACGAGCAGAAGCGGTTGATGGTCATGCCCGGCACGGTGTTCGGCAGCCCGGCCAGCAGCACGCCGATGCGGGCGACGTTCATGCCCTGTTCGGCTTCCGGCATCGCACAGCCGACGATCACATCTTCCACCAGCGCCGGATCGAGGCCGGGAGCCTGCGCCATCACCGATCTGATCGCGTGTGCCAGCATGTCGTCCGGACGGACGTGACCGAACATGCCCTTGCGCTTGGCGACCGGCAGACGCGTCGCGGCAACGATGTAGGCATCCTGAATCTGTTTGCTCATTTTGTCTGTTCTCCTGGCCTGATTAGTTGCGCAGCGGCTTGCCGGTTTCCAGCATGTGCTGGATGCGTTGCTGGGTCTTTTCCGTCTTCAGCAGCTCGACGAAGAGCGTTCGCTCAACGGTCAACAGCCACTGTTCGTCGACCAGCGATCCGGTCTCCACATCGCCGCCGCAGAGGGCGGTGGCGGCAGCCTTGGCAACCCGGTAGTCGTGCGCGGAAATCATGCCGCCTTCCTTCATGTTGGCAAGCATCATTTCGCAATTGGCAATGCCGGTGCGCCCGGCGACCTTGATGCCGCGCGGCGACAGCTTCGGGTAGTAGCCGGCCTCGGCCATGGCGCGCGCCTCGCGCACGGCGACATAGAGCAACTCATGGGCATTGAAGACGATGCGATCGGTTTCCTGCACGAAGCCGAGCTCGCGGGCTTCGGCGCCGCTCTTCGACACCCCGGCCATGGCGATGGTAGTGAATACCGGCTGGATGAACTCGAACACGTCACCGCCTCCGGTCATGGCCGCATTGCGGGCGGCGCGGATGGCGAACTCCTTGCACCCGCCGCCGGCCGGAATCAGGCCGACCCCGGCTTCGACCAGGCCGATGTACGACTCGAGGGCGACGACACGCTTCGCGCAGTGCATCAGGAATTCGCAGCCTCCGCCCAGGGCCATGCCCTGTACCGCGGCCACCACCGGCACCTTGGCGTACTTGAGCGTCATCGAGGCCTTCTGGAATTCGCCGACGTACTGGTCGAGCAGGTCGAACTTGCCAGCCGCCAGGCCTTCGGCAACTTCCTTCAGGTTGGCACCGACCGCGAAGGGAGCCTCGTGCCAGATCACCAGCGCCTTGAGATCCCGTTCGGCACGAGCCACCGCCTCCTGCAGGCCCTCAATGACATCGCGGCCGAGGGCGTGCATCTTGGTGGTGAAGGAAACGATGCCGACTGTGTCGTCGAGTTGCGGCAGCGTCCACAGACGGATCCCGGCGTTTTCCCACAGCGTGTTGCCCTGCACGGCCTGCTCGCCGAGCACGCGCTCGGGGAACAGCTGGCGCTGGTAGACGGGCAGCGTCGAGCGCGGCTTGAGGGTGTCGGCGCTCGCCGAGTAGGAGCCTTCCGGCGCATGCACGCCCGGGCGGGAAAACACCCAGGCCGGCAACGGCGCGCTGCACATCGCCCGGCCGGCGTCGATGTCGGCCTTGACGGCCTCGGCGATGGCCTGCCAGCCGGCGGCCTGCCAGGTCTCGAACGGACCCTGCGCCCAGCCGAAGCCCCAGCGCATGGCGAAATCGAGGTCG
Organism: Rhodocyclaceae bacterium; assembly: GCA_026646875.1. Taxonomy (GTDB): domain Bacteria; phylum Pseudomonadota; class Gammaproteobacteria; order Burkholderiales; family Rhodocyclaceae; genus 66-26. The sequence continues at coordinate 18,514 of JAPKHL010000044.1, forward strand.
CGCGCGTTGTCGGCGATATCGGCGAGATGGAAGGCGGCGTAGTGGAAGATGTCCCGGAAGATCGCCCAGAGGAACTGCGCCTGCGGGTGGCTGCTGGCGCGAAGCTGAGCGAATTTCTCGGCCGGGTTCCTGTTCTTGAGGATGGCCAGGACTTCGGGAGCGACGTCGGAATTCGACTCGCGATAGTCCTGCAGGCCGAGATCGAGCACCTTGATCGCCTTGCCATCCTTGCGGAAGATGCCGCAGCGGGTCTTCTGACCGAGCGCGCCCTTGCCGATCAGGGCGGAAAGCCATGCCGGCGCGGCATAGTAACCGTGCCACGGATCGTTCGGCAGGGTGTCCTGCATGGTCTTGATGACGTGCGCCATCGTATCGAGGCCGACAACGTCGGCGGTGCGGTAGGTCGCGCTCTTCGGACGGCCGATCAGCGGACCGGTCAGTCCGTCGACCGCATCGAAACCAAGACCGTACTGTTGCGTGTGATGCATCACCGCGAGGATGGAGAAAACACCGACGCGATTGGCGACGAAGTTCGGCGTGTCCTTGGCGCGCACGATGCCCTTGCCCAGCCGCGAAACGAGCCAGGATTCGAGGTTGTCGAGCATGGCCGGCGCGGTCGTCCGCGTGGCGATCAGTTCGACGAGGTGCATGTAGCGCGGGGGATTGAAGAAGTGGATCCCGCAGAAGCGGGCCCGAAGCGCTTCGGGCAGGGCCTCGGACAACCGGTTGATCGAGAGGCCGGAGGTGTTCGAGGCGATGATGGCGTCCGGCGCGATGAACGGAGCGATCTTGCGGTACAGATCATCCTTCCACTCCATCTTCTCGGCGATCGCCTCGATGATCAGATCGCACCCGCGCAGCTGTTCGAGATGCTGCTCGTAATTGGCGGCGTCAATGTAGGCCACGCGATCCTTGGTGGCCAGCGGCGACGGCTCGAGCTTCCTGAGCCCGTCGATGGCCTTCCTGACGATCCCGTTCGGATCGCCTTCCTTGGCCGGCAGGTCGAAAAGCACCACGGGGACCTCGGCATTCGCGAGATGCGCGGCGATCTGCGCACCCATCACGCCTGCGCCGAGCACGGCGGCCTTGCGTACGATGAAGTTGCTCAAGCTGTTCTCCTTTTGATGTCTGGGTTCGTCTGAAGGGACTCTCGACTGATGCGACGGCTGATCATCTCCGGTGTCGGCGCACGAGCTAAAACGAACGTTTGAATTATACGATGTCACCCCCGAAGGTCAAGCCCACAGGATAAAAAAAACGCCCCGTCGTCGTCCGGGGCGTTTTTCCTGTCCGCGCGCTCGGATCAGAACGACAGCGAGTACTGCGCGCCCAGCAGCCAGGCGCTCGAATCGTAGGTGCCGTTGACCAGGCCGCGGGTCGCGCCGTCGGCATTGTTGATCGACGTATCCCCCACGAAGAGGCGGGCGATACCCACATCCAGAGCGGACGTCTTGTTTGGCTTGTACTGCATCCCGAAGGAAAGCCAGGTGCGATCGTTGTCCGGCAGCGAGGTCAATCGATGCTCGGCGTCCGGGACCGGCGTCTGGTCGCGCGCAACACCGAATTTCAGCGTCATCGCCTCGTTATAGCGGTAGTTGGCACCAAACGCGACCCGCCAGCTGTTCTTGAATGCCGGATGCAGGCTTTGCACCGTGGCGCCAAGATCGCTGCGCACGATGTCGATCTGCTTGATCGAGCTCCAGCCGGTCCAGGAAATGTCGCCGAGCATCTCCCAGCGATCCGAAAGCGTCTGCGCGACACTCAGGAAGAACATGTCCGGTGTCTCGAGTTTGGCGCGCGCCGGCCCCGAGCCTCCGGGCACGGCGGTGGCGAGGCTGCCCTCCAGCGAGTACTCGATCCGCGAGCGGTAGGAAACGCATTCGATTTACTGTTGTGATTACCCACTATGTCTTTAAATATTATTGGGAGAAGAGGGTTGGCGATAAAGAAAGTATGAGAAACTTGAGGGGGATATCGACTATTGTAACTATTGTAGTTTGGGGACTCGGCCTTCTTTTCCTTCTAGATAATCTTGATTTCAGGATTTCAGCAATTATAACGGGACTTGGCATTGGTGGTATCGCTGTAGCTTTTGCAGCACAAGCGGTATTAAGTGATTTTTTTGGTTACTTTGTGATATTTTTTGACCGTCCTTTCCAGGTTGGTGATTTTATCATTGTTGATGATAAAATGGGAATTGTTGAAAACATCGGTGTAAAAACAACAAGAATCACAAGCGTAGCTGGTGAGCAAATCGTTTTTCCCAACTCCCGCCTTACAAGTTCCCGTATCCATAACTATAAGCAGATGGAAAGGAGGCGGGTCCTTTTTACGATTGGTGTAACATATCAAACACCTCTCCAAAAATTAAAAGAAATGCCCGTCCCCAGCGGCTGGGTCTTCGGCGCTTCATATTCGTAGCGGACTCTCGGCAGTTGTCCCATCGCGGTCATTTCTTTGTAGATTTCGGC
>JAPKHL010000045.1 GCA_026646875.1 Rhodocyclaceae bacterium
CCGCGCGAAACCAGCTTCACGGTCTGACCCTGCCGGATGGCCCAGGGCGCGTTCAATAAATCGCTGCGCAACACCTGGCTGCCGCCCATGCCGTTACGCACCGTCTTGCCGATGGCCTGCGCGGGATCGGTGACGATGGTGCCGGGCAGCGAGGTCAGATCGCCGATGCGTGGTGCGATGTCGCCCTCGCCGAGAACATGGCCGGCCGCGAGGGGACGGGCACTGACGTAATAGCGGCCGCTGACGCTGACATGGACAGGGATATAGACGGTCCATGACGATGGCCCCAGGCAGCGCACGCCGACCGTCGAGCGCCCCCACAGGCGGCCGCCGTTCGGCAGGAAGGGTTCGTGCGCCGTGCACGGGCCGATCTGGGTGCGGGGATCGAGCGGATCGATCCGGTGGCTGACCGTACCGGGCAGCCCCTGCGTATGCGTGCGCACGAAGTGATCCACCGTGGCGAGCAGCGCATCGGTCGCACCGCTGCTTCCCGACAGGGTGATAAGCATGAGGAAAAGCAGACGGGCAAGCATGTCGTGGTGCCGCTGGGGCGGGTGAGGGCGTGCAAGGCTGGGCATGGGCGTATTTTGCCGTATCCGGCGCCGATATCGAAACGCATGCAGCCTGTCCGTTCCGTGGCGGCAAGAATTGCCGTTCTTGCCGCGCCTCGTGGAAGCACCTCGTGAGCGAGGCCGCCTGCCTGGCCGAGTGACAGATTCAGCAAGGTCTGGCGTGACTATTGCTTGATGGTTGGCCAAACGTATCCGGAGCCGCGACATCATGATGAGCAAACTCGACAAGGCGTTCCTCTTTCAGGAAAAGGCACTGGGCTTGCGCGCGCACCGGCAGCAGGTGCTGGCCGGCAACATCGCCAATGCCGATACGCCGAACTACAAGGCCCGCGATTTCGATTTCTCCGCTGCGCTCAAGGAAGCCGTTGCCGGGCGCAACACGGGCGACCTGCGCCTGGCCACCACCTCGTCGCGGCATCTCTCCGGGGGGGCGGCGCGCGGTCCGGCGGAACTCCAGTACCGCAGCGAGACGCAATCGAGCGTCGATGGCAACACAGTCGACATGGATGTCGAGCGTGCCCAGTTCGCCGAGAACGCCGTCCATTACGAAGCCGGGCTGACCTTCCTGACCGGACGGATCAAGAGCCTGATGTCGGCACTGCAAGGACAATAAGCATGAGCATGTTCAACGTCTTTCATATCGCTGGCAGCGCGCTCACCGCGCAGTCGATGCGCCTCAACGCGGTGGCCAGCAATCTGGCCAACGCCGACAGTGCCGTCAGCGCCGACGGCAAGCCCTATCGCGCCAAGCAGGTAGTCTTCCAGGCCACGCCGATGGCCGGCGAGGCAGCCCAGGGCGTGCGCGTCCGGCAGGTGGTCGAGGACGCCAGTCCCGGTCGCCTTGTCTATGACCCGCGCAGCCCCGCCGCCGACGACAGGGGGTACGTCACCATGCCCAACGTCAGCGTGGTCGACGAGATGGTCAACATGATCTCGGCCTCGCGCTCCTACCAGACCAACGCGGATGTGATGAATACCGCCAAGCAGTTGGTGCTGCGCACGCTGACGCTCGGTCAGTAATCCGAAACCTCCGGGAGAATTCCATGGCAAGCGTTCAATCGAGCACCGATCCCTCCGCGGTGTATGCCTCGCTCAACGGCAAATCGGCGGGCAGCACCGCGGCAGCGTCGCAGCAGGAAATCCAGGATCGTTTCCTGACCCTGCTGGTGGCCCAGCTGAAGAATCAGGACCCGCTCAATCCGCTGGACAATGCCCAGGTCACCACCCAGCTCTCGCAGATCAGCACCGTGACCGGTCTCGAGAAGCTCAACACCACGCTGTCCAATCTGTTCGACATCTACGATACCGGGCAGTCGATGCAGGCCGCCGGCATGATCGGCAAGCTGGTGCTGGTGCCCGGCGACAAGATCGCGCTCAGCGAGGGCGTTGCCGTTGCCGGCGTCGATCTGGCCGCCTCGGCCGGCAGCGTCAAGGTCAACGTCAAGGACAGCGCCGGCAAGACGGTCTACACACAGGATCTCGGGCAGCGTCCCGCCGGTTCCTTCGCCTTCGTCTGGGACGGCAGCACCGATAGCGGCACCAAGGCCCCCGACGGCAACTACACCTTCAGCGTCGAAGCCTCGTCGAACAATGCCGCAGTGACGGTGAAGGCGCTGCAGGCTGGCACGGTTAGTGCTGTGGTTCGCGGGACGACGGGATTCACCCTGGATCTCGGAACGGCGGGGCAGGTGCCCTTCTCGGACGTGAAGCAGATTCTCTAGTCATTCTGGTCAGGAGCAGAACATGTCATTCCAACAAGGTCTGAGCGGGCTCAACACCTCGGCACGCGCACTGGACGTGATCGGCAACAACATCGCCAACTCGACGACGGTCGGCTTCAAGTCGTCCGAGGCGCATTTCGCCGACGTCTATGCCGCGTCGCTGACTGGCGGCTCCGGCCTGCAGGTGGGCATCGGAACCACCCTGAGCGCGGTGGCGCAGCAATTCACCCAGGGCAACATTTCCACCACCAACAACCCGCTCGACATTGCGATCAACGGCAACGGCTTCTTCCGGCTGAGCAACAACGGCTCGATCTCGTATTCGCGCAACGGCCAGTTCCACCTCGACAAGAGCGGTTATTTCACCAATGACCAGGGCTTGCGCCTGACCGGCTACCCGGCGTCGCAGGACGGCACCATCCAGGCGCAGACGCCGGCCGAACTGCAGCTGACCGCCGAGCTGCTCAAGCTCTCGCCGGTGGCCACCGGTCAGAGCGTCGGTGGCGAATACGCCGGCATCCGCATGAGCACCAACCTCGATTCGCGCTCCAACCAGAAGACCTGGACCCCGCCGACCGGAGCGATCCCGAACATCGACCCGACGATGTACAACTATTCGACGGCTCTGTCGATCTACGATTCGCTCGGCAATCCCCACACCATGAGCTTCTACTTCGTGAAGACGGCGACCGCCGGGCAGTGGGAAATCTACGGCAACGTCGACGGCACGCTCAGCGACGGCGCCGGGGACGTGCCCAATCTGAGCACCCCGATCACCGTCACCTTCGACAGCAACGGCCGCCTCACCGATGTGGATGGCACGCCGGTGCCGCCCTCCGGCGCGGTGCCCGATCTGGCGCTGAGCGTCGATCTCACCAACGTTGCCACCAACCTCGGCCGCCCGGACTGGGGCGCGACCTCGCCGCTGACCTTCAACATGAACCTTGGCGGCACCACCCAGTATGGTTCCGCGTTCTCGACCAACCGCCTGCTGCAGGACGGCTACAGCTCCGGTAACCTCGCCGGTCTCGGCATCGGCGCCGACGGCGTCATCCAGGGCCGTTACAGCAACGGCCAGACGCGCAACATCGGCCAGATGGTGCTCGCTTCGTTCCAGAACCCGAACGGACTGGCCAACATTGGTGGCAACCAGTGGATCGAGACCTCGGTGTCCGGCCAGCCGACGGTCGACGTGCCCGGTGCCGGACAGCTCGGCGCCGTGCAGTCGAACGCAGTGGAGGAATCGAACGTCGACCTGACCGCCGAGCTCGTCAAGATGATCACCCAGCAGCGTTCCTACCAGGCCAATGCGCAGACCATCAAGACGCAGGACCAGGTCATGCAGACGTTGGTTAACCTGCGCTGATCGCCTTGATCGGACACTGAGCGGACGACACCATGGATCGCCTGATCTACACCGCGATGACCGGCGCCAAGCACGCCTTCCTGCAGCAGGCGGGCGTCGCGCACAACCTGGCCAACGCGGCGACCACCGGTTACCGGGCCATGGAACACAAGTTCCGGGCCGTTCCGGTGCAGGGCGAAGGCGCGCCGACCCGCGCCTTCGTCGTCGATGCCTCGGTTGCCGACGTCTTCGATCAGGGGCCGTTGATGGCCACCGGCCGGCCGCTCGACGTGGCCGTCCAGGGCGCCGGCTGGATCGCCGTCGAAGGGCCGGACGGCAGCGAGGCCTACACCCGCGCCGGCAACCTGCAGACCAACGCCAACGGCCAGCTACAGACCGCTTCCGGTTACAACGTCGTCGGCGACGGCGGCCCGCTGGCGATCCCGCCCGACAACCGCGTGGCCATCGCGCCGGACGGCACGGTCTCGGTGGTGCCCCTGTTCGGCGTGCCGAACAACGTCAACGTGGTCGGCCGCATCAAGCTCGTCAACCCGCCCGAGGATCAGCTCGTGCGCGGCGGCGACGGCCTCTTCCGCCTGCGCGACGGTAACCCCGCCGATGCCGACGAAACGGTCCGCCTCGCGCCGGAAAGCCTTGAGGGCAGCAACGTCAACCCGGTCGATTCGATGGTGAACATGATCAGCCTCGCCCGTCAGTTCGAAATGCAGATCAAGATGCTGCAGACCGCCGACGCCAATGCCCGGCAGGCCAGCCAGATCCTCTCGATGAGTCGTTAACAGGAAAACCGCCCATGATTCGCTCGCTCTGGATCGCCCGTACCGGACTCGACGCCCAGCAGACGCAGATGGACGTGATCGCCAACAACCTGGCGAACGTCAGCACCAACGGCTTCAAGCGCGCCCACGCCGTCTTCGAGGATCTCCTCTATCAGACGCTGCGCCAGCCCGGTGCCCAGTCCTCGCAGCAGACGCAGATTCCCTCCGGACTGCAGCTCGGTTCCGGTGCCCGTCCGGTGTCCACCGCGCGCATCCATACCCAGGGGGCCGTGCAGCAGACCGGCAACGATCTCGACGTGGCGGTGGATGGTCACGGCTTCTTCCAGGTCCTGCTGCCGGACGGCACCACCGCCTACACCCGCGACGGCTCGTTCCAGAAGGACAACCAGGGGCAGATCGTCACCGCCAACGGTTACCCGCTGCAGCCGAACATCACCATCCCGGCCGATGCACTGAGCGTCACCATCGGCAAGGACGGTGTGGTCACGGTCACGCAGCCCGGCTCCACCACCCCGATCCAGATCGGCACCGTCCAGCTCGCCACCTTCGTCAATGTCGGCGGACTGATGAGCATTGGCGAGAATCTATATCTGGAAACCGGATCGAGCGGCACGCCGACCCCCAACACCCCCGGCACCAACGGTGCCGGCGTGCTCAACCAGCGCTACGTCGAGACCTCGAACGTCAATGTCGCCGAGGAACTGGTCACCATGATCCAGACCCAGCGCGCCTATGAGCTCAACTCCAAGGTCGTGTCGACGTCGGACCAGATGCTGGCGCGACTGTCGCAGCTGTAAGGAGATCGCCATGAACCTCCGCCTCCTCGCCGCACTGTCCGTCCTCGGCCTTGCCGCGTGCACCACCGTGCCGCCGACCAACGTCCACCAGCCGATGACCGCCCGTCCGCAAGCACGCGCCGAAGTGGCCGCGAGCAATGGCAGCATCTTCCAGGGCGGCGCGGCGCGCCCGCTGTTCGAGGACCGGCGCGCGCGCTATGTCGGCGACACCTTGCGGATCAACATCACCGAGAACACCTCGGCCTCGACCAAGTCGAACAGCAAGGCCGAACGGACCGGCGGCATCAGCGCCTCGGCCGGCCCGATCGTCGGCTTGCCGGGCAAGAGCCTGCAGGGCATGGAGCTGGCCGCCAGCAGCTCGAACAAGCTCGACGGCAAGGGCGAATCGGCTGCGAACAACGTATTCACCGGTTCGATCACCGTGACCGTCATCGAAGTGCTGCCGAACGGCAACCTGCTGGTTTCCGGCGAGAAACAGGTGGCCATCGGCCAGGGGCAGGAGTACATCCGCCTGTCCGGCATCGTCAATCCGGCCTTCATCGACTCGGCCAATGCCATCAGCTCGGCGCAGATCGCCGATGCGCGCATCGAATACAAGGAAAGCGGCTACATCAGCGAGGCCCAGGTGATGGGCTGGCTGGCACGTTTCTTCCTTAACGTCATGCCATTCTGAACGGCACGACATCGACAGCGACGGGCGGCATCATGACCATGAAAACCGGCAACATCCTGCGACGCGCGGCAATTCTTGCCTGCTGTCTCCTGCCGCTGGCCAGCGCACCGGCCTGGGCCGAACGGATCAAGGATCTGGCCAGTGTCCAGGGAGTGCGCAACAACCAGCTGATCGGCTACGGGCTGGTGGTCGGTCTCGATGGCAGCGGCGACCAGACGACACAGACGCCGTTCACCACGCAAAGCATCATCAACATGCTCTCGCAGCTCGGCGTCACCCTGCCGCCCGGGCAGTCGCTGCAGCTCAAGAACGTGGCGGCGGTGATGGTCACCGCCAGCCTGCCGCCGTTCGCCCGTTCCGGACAGCAGATCGACGTCACCGTTTCCTCGATGGGCAACGCCAAGAGCCTGCGCGGCGGCACGCTGCTGATGACCCCCCTGAAGGGTGCCGATGGGCAGATCTACGCCATCGCCCAGGGCAACATCCTGGTCGGCGGCGCCGGCGCCTCCGCCGGCGGCAGCAAGGTCACCGTCAACCATCTTTCGGCCGGCCGCATCGCCGGTGGCGCGACGGTCGAGCGCGAAGTGCCGACCGCCCTCGGTCAGGGCGCATTCATTCACTACGAGCTGGCAAACGCCGATTTCGGCACGGTCAATCGCATCGTCGAGGCAATCAACCGGGAGATGGGCGGCAATGTGGCGCAAGCCGTCGACGGCCGCCAGATCCGCGTGCAGGCGCCGGAGGATGCCAACAGCCGCGTGGCCTTCCTCGGCCGGCTGGAGAATCTCGAGGTGCGTCCGGTGCAGGGCGTCGCCAAGGTCATCGTCAATCCGCGCACCGGTTCCGTCGTGATGAATCAGTCGGTGACCATCGACGCCTGCGCGGTGGCGCACGGCAATCTCTCGGTGGTCGTCAGCAACGACCAGCAGGTCAGCCAGCCCAACCCGCTGGCCGGCGGCCAGACGACGGTGACCAACAACGCGGATATCCAGCTCACGCAGGGCGGCGGGGCGCTGATGCACGTCAAGCCGGGCGTCAACCTCGCCGACGTGGTCAAGGCGCTCAATGCGCTGGGCGCCAATCCGCAGGACCTGCTGGCCATCCTGCAGGCCATGAAGGCGGCCGGCGCCCTGCGCGCCGAACTCGAGATCATCTGAGTTCCGCTGCCTCCGGGGCCGCCTGATTTTCCGATGCCCCGCTCCGGCATGTAATTTGCTCGGGAGACCGGCATGAAAGCCGACGATCTCTCCTCGCAACGCTTCGTCCTCGACCTCAAGACGGCCGGCGATCTGCGCGCGCGCATCAAGCAGGACCCGCAGGCCGGGCTGAAGGAGGCCGCGCAGCAGTTCGAGGCCATGCTGCTGCAGATGATGCTCAAGAGCATGCGCGAGACGACCGCGCAGGACGGTCTGATGGACAGCGACCAGAGCCGCTTCTATACCGGCATCCTCGATCAGCAACTGGCGCAGAACCTGAGCGGCAAGCTGGGCTTCGCCCGGCTGATCGAGCAGCAGCTCGGGGCGCAGCTGCCGCCTTCCAGCGTGGCGGACGATGCCGCCGGCACGGTGCCCGCCGTCTCCCTCGAAGCCCTGCAACAGGCCCTGCTGGCCCGCCGGGCGGCAAGTTCTGCCGCCGAGCAGCCGGTGGCCGGCGGCGCTGCGCGCGTACGCAGCAGCCCGGCCGGCACCGGCGCCGTCGAGGCGGGGGCATCCCCTTCGGAGACTGCCCGCAGCGGACCGGGGGATTTCGTCAATACCTTGTGGCCGCATGCCACCGAGGCCGCCGCCAGCATCGGCGTTCCGCCCCACTTCCTGGTGGCCCATGCCGCCCTGGAGAGCGGCTGGGGCAAGGGCGAGATCCGTCGCGCCGATGGCAGCCCGACCCATAACCTGTTCGGCGTCAAGGCCGGGCGCAGCTGGAGCGGACCGACCGTCGAGGTGCAGACCACCGAGTACGTCAACGGTGTTGCCCAGTCGGTGCGCGAAAAATTCCGGGCCTATGGCTCCTATGCCGAAGCCTTTGCCGATTACGCCAGCCTGCTGCGCAACAACGGGCGATTCGCGGGGGTCCTCGGCCAGCAGGATGGCACGCAGTTTGCTCGGTCATTGCAGAACGCGGGCTACGCGACGGATCCGCAGTATGCCGACAAACTGGCCCGCATCATCAACGGCGGTACCTTGCGTCAGGCGCTTGCCGGCTGATTCCGGGCGACAGGCTAAACAATCCGGCAGTGCTGCCGTAATCAACATGGAAGACGAGGTCACTCCATGAGTACAGGAATTTTCAGTGTCGGCATCACCGGCATGCATGCCGCCCAGATCGGGTTGCTGACCACCGAGCACAACATCACCAATGCCAATACGCCCGGCTACAACCGCCAGCGCATCGGGCAGACGACCAATATCGCCCTGCAGACGGGGGCTGGCTTCATCGGGCAGGGGACCCGGGTACAGACGGTTGCGCGCATCTACAACGAGTTCCTCCAGTCGCAGATCAACACCTCGCAGACGACGGCCAGCGAGCTCAATACCTATGCCAGTCAGATCAAGCAGATCGACAACCTGCTGGCCGACGTGAATGCCGGCCTCTCGCCTTCCCTCCAGGAATTCTTCAAGGGCGTGCAGCAGATGGCCACCAGCCCGGCGTCGATTCCCGCGCGCCAGGCCTTCATTTCCTCGGCGCAGGCCCTGACCACCCGTTTCCAGACGCTGGAAGCGCGGCTGACGGAGATGTATCAGGGGGTCAACGAGCAGGTGACCAGCACCGTCTCGCTGATCAACTCCTACGCCGAGCAGATCGCCAAGATCAACGAGCGCATCGTGATTGCGCAGGCGGGCGCCAACCAGCCACCGAACGATCTGCTCGACGAGCGCGATCGCCTGATCACCGAGCTCAACAAGGAAGTGAAGGTGAGCACGGTGACCGAGAGCGACGGCAGCCTGTCGGTGTTCATCGGCACCGGCCAGCAGCTGGTCGTCGGCCAGCGCGCCAACCAGCTGGATGCACGCCCCTCGGCTGCCGATGGCGAACGGTTCACCGTTGGTCTGACCAACGGGGCGGCCTATCAGGAACTGCCGGAATCGCTGATCACCGGCGGCAATCTGGCGGGGTATCTGCGCTTTCGCAGCGAAACGCTGGACAAGGCGGCCAATTCGCTCGGCAGCGTGGCCGCGTCGGTGGCCTCGGTGTTCAACGCACAGCAGAGCCTCGGACAGGATCTGCTCGGGCAGACCGTCGGTGACGCGGGATTCGCGGACAAGATCTTCCTGTTCGATTCGGTGAATGTGCCGAAGATCATCACCAACACGCTCAACACCGGTGCCGGCGCGATCATCCCGACGCCGGCCACGCAGCCCGGGCAGACCGACGGCTACCTGGCGGCGGCGATGACCGGCGGAAATTTCAACACCCAGCTGCGGGCCGCGGATTACGAACTGGCCTTCACCGCCGGCGGCAACTACACCGTCAAGCGCCTGACCGACGGGGTGCAGGTGGCCAGCGGCACCGGGGTCGGTACGGTTGCCTTCGACGGTGTCTCCATCGACATCACCGCGGTCGGTGCCAACGGCGACAAATTCACGATCCAGCCGACCCGGGAGGTGGCGCGCAATCTGCGCGTCAATCCCCTGATTTCCGCCGACGGCCGTCTGCTGGCCGCTGCCGCGCCGGTGAACTCCTCGGTCGGGCTCAACGCCGGCACCGGCCTGCCGAACAGCGGCAACGGCGCCATCTCGGCCCCGAGCGTGGCCCCCGGCTACACCCTGCCGGCCGGCCCGATCCAGTTGACCTACAATGCGGTGACACAGGAATTCTCGGGTTTTCCGAGCGGCCCGGACCCGCGTGCGTATTCCCCGAGTGGCACCAGCTTCACCTTCGACGGCATCAGCTTCACGATCACCGGTACCCCGGCCAACGGCGACCGCTTCGTGATCGACGCCAACACCAGCGGCGTCGCCGATTCGCGCAATGCCGTGCTGATGGGCAAGCTGCAGACGCAGAACACCATGCTCGCCGACGCTTCCGGCGGCAAGGCATCGTTCCAGGGCGTCTATGCGCAGATGGTTTCGGAAGTCGGCAACAAGACGCGTGAAATCCAGGTCACCGCTGCTGCACAGGTGAGCCTGCTGGAGCAGGCGCAGGCGGCACGGGATGCACAATCCGGCGTGAACCTCGACGAGGAGGCCGCCAACCTGCTGCGTTACCAGTACGCCTATCAGGCAGCGGCGAAGATGCTCGAAGTGGGCACCCGCCTGTTCGATACCGTGCTGTCGATCGGCAGTTAAGCAAGGAGAGACGCCATGCGTGTCAGTACCGCGCAGATCTACGATACCGGCATCAACGGGATCACCCGAAACCAGGCGGCGATGCTCAAGACGCAGACCCAGATCACGACCGGGCGGCGCGTGCTGACGCCGTCGGACGATCCGGTGGCCTCGGCGCGCGCGCTGGTGGTCACCCAGTCGCAGCAGGTCAACCAGCGTTACGTGGAGAACCAGGGCGCGGCGAAGGACAGCCTGTCGTTCCTGGAGAACACCCTGGGATCGATGACCGAGCTCATGAAGAACGTCATCGACCGCACGGTGCAGGCCGGCAACGGCACGCTCGGCGACGCCGAGCGGCAGATGATCGCGCGCGAACTGCGCATGCGCTACGACGAACTGAGCGCGCTCGCCAACACGCAGGATGGGGAAGGCAACTACATCTTCTCCGGTTTCCGCACCGCGACACAGCCTTTCCCCACGACGCCCGTCGGCAACGCGCCCACCGGTTCGCCGGTGCCCGGCGTGGTCATGCCTGGCGTGGCCGTTCCCCCCGGGGCCACGGTGTATGGCGGCGACGACGGCCGCCGCGAGCTGCAGGTCGAATCCAGCCGGGTGATGACGGTGAGCGAGCCGGGCAGCGACATTTTCGTGCGCATCCGCGACAAGAGCGGTGCGGTCACCGATGAAAGCGTGTTCACCAGTCTTGGCAACTTCATCGCCGCGCTGGAGACGACGCCGTTCGATGCGACGACCTTCAATCCGGCGCACGACCAGGCGCTCGAGAATTTCTACGCGGCGCTGGACAATACCTCGCGCATCCAGACCTCGGTCGGCGCCCGCCTGGCCGAGCTCGAGTCGCTGAAGTCGACGGCCGAGGACCGCGACCTGCAATACCAGGGCACCCTGTCCGACCTGCAGGATCTCGATTACGCCGAGGCCATCTCGACGCTGAGCAAGCAGCAGATCATCCTCGACGCCGCACAGAAGTCCTTCATGACGATCACCGGGCTCGGCCTGTTCAACCAGCTATGATGCCTCCCGTCCCGCGGTTTTCGGCCCTGGCCGCTGCCCTGCTGGTGGCGGCCTGTTCGGGAATTCACGGCGAGTATCCGCGCAAGACGGCGATCATCCCGGATGCCGCCGTGCGTGTCAGTCCTTCCGAGACCATCGCCCTCGAGAAGATCGCCGTGAGCGCGGCGGCCGTCGCGCTGGCCTACCATGTTTACGATCCGCTGGCGCCCAACTGGAAGATCGAGGAGACGGCGCTGGGGGGCGATACCTACGCGCTGTCGATGCGTGCCAAGAGTTTCCGCACCGGCGGCGACGGCGAGGCATTGCAGATCCTGCGGCGCCGGGCACAGCAGCTGCAGCGCGAACGGGGCTATGCCAGCTACCGCATCCTCGATTTCAGCGAAGGCATCGAGTCGAGCACGCCGTTCACGCAGCGTTATTCCGAGGGCACCGTCCTGCTGGTGCGCAGCGCCACGCCCTGACGCTGCCGACCGGACCGCCGCCGACTACCCGCCGCCCGTGCCTGCGGGCACGAAATAACCGAGCATCGACTGCAGTCCGTGTTCGAAGAGCTGCTGCAACGGGCCGCTGAGGTGCCCGATGGCGAGAATCAGCATCACGAAGCCGAGTGTCAGTGTCAGCGGGAAACCGACGGCGAAGAGGTTGAGTTGCGGTGCGGCGCGCGTGAGTACGCCGAGCGCGACGTTGGTGATCAGCAGCGCCAGCACGATCGGCAGGGATAGCGCCAGCCCGGAGGTGAAGATGATCGCGCCGGCGCCGGCGACGTTGCGCCAACTGGCACTGGCCGGCAGGGGGGCGCCGATGGGCAGCAGGCTGAAGCTCTGCGTGAGGGTGGCGATCATCAGCAGGTGCCCGTTCATCGTCACGAACACGAGCAGTGCGACCAGCCCCAGGAATTCCGAGAGCACCGGCGTCTGGCTGCGGTCCTCGGGGTCGTAGAGCGTGGCGAAACCGAGGCCCATCTGCATTCCGATCATTACCCCGGCCATGTCGATGGCGCTGAACACCAGGCGCACCACGAAGCCCATGGCGAAGCCGATCAGCATCTGCTGCGCGAGGATCAGCAGCCCCCGCCCCGAGGAAGGCTCGATCGCCGGCAGCGGAGGCAGCGCGGGCGCGATGGCCAGGGCGATGGCGAGGCCGGTGAGCAGCCGGACGCGCACGTTGATGGCGACGTTGTTGAAGGGCGGTGCGACGACGAGCAGGGCGAGGATGCGCGCCAGCGGATAGAAGAAGGCAGCGATCCAGGCGTTGAGATCGGCGGTGGTGAAGCTGATCATGGTCGCCCGGGAGCTGCGCGGCGATAGCGAAGGGAACTGGGCGCGGCAGTCGTGTTCACGGGATCGCGGGGGCCTATCCGATGATCTGGGGAATGCTCTCGAACAGCCGCCGGATGTAGTCGACCGTCAGCTGCAGCATCCACGGCCCGGCGACGATGAGCGTGATGAACATCACCACGAGCTTGGGGATGAAGGACAGGGTGGCTTCGTTGATCTGCGTTGCCGCCTGGAAGATGCTGACGATCAGGCCGGTGACCAGCGCCGCGAGCAGTGGCGGTCCGGCCAGCAGCAGGGTGATCTCGATGGCCTGGCGGCCGATTTCCATGACGACGCCGGGAGTCATGGGCCGAAACTCTGGACCAGCGAGCCGAGGATCAGATGCCAGCCATCGACGAGGACGAACAGCATCAGCTTGAAGGGCAGCGAAACCATCACCGGCGACATCATCATCATGCCCATCGACATCAGGACGCTGGCGACCACCATGTCGATGATCAGGAAGGGAATGAAGACGACGAAGCCGATCTGGAAGGCGGTCTTCAGTTCGCTGGTCACGAAGGCCGGGATCAGCACACGCATCGGAATGTCGTCCGGCGATTCCATCTTCTGCACGCGCGCCAGGCGGGCGAACAGACCGATGTCGGTCTCGCGCGTCTGGCGCAGCATGAAGGCGCGCAGCGGCACGGTGCCGCGCTCGATGGCCTGGACGAAGGTGATGCGATCCTCGGAGAGGGGCTGGTAGGCCTCGGTATGGATCCGGTCAAGCACCGGCGACATGATGAAGAAGGTGAGGAACAGCGCCAGTCCGACCAGTACCTGGTTGGGGGGGGAGGTTTGCGTGCCGAGGGCGTGGCGCAGCAGCGAGAGGACGATGATGATGCGCGTGAAGCTGGTCATCATCAGCAGTGCCGCCGGGATGAAGGTCAGCGCGGTGAGCGTCAGCAGCGTCTGGATCGTCAGGGTCCAGGTCTGGCTGCCGCCGGGACCGGGGGTACTGGTCAGCGCCGGTAGTCCGCCGGCTTGCGCCCAGGCACCGAGCGGCAGCATCAGTGCGAGCACGGCCAGCGGTACGAGCAGGGCGACCCCGCCGGGCCGTCTAGCGGGCTTCATGCTTGCCATCGACGATCTGTCTGAAAACACGGGCGAAGGAGCTGTCGCCCGTGGGCGGTGTGCTCAGTTCCCCCTTCGGCATCGTGTGCAGGGTGCGCAGCTGTCCGGGCGCGATGCCGACCACCAGCCAGGTATCACCGACCTCGACGAGCACGATGCGCTCCCGGGTGCCGAGCATCTGCCCGCCGACGATGCGCAGCGGCCCGTTCCCGCCGAATCCCCGGCGGGCGCCGATGCGACGCAGGATGAAGGCGACGGCGAAGAGGAGGGCCAGGATCAGCGCAAGGCCGAGCACCATCTGCAGCAGGGCGCCGGAGGGAACCCCCGGCGTCTCCGTGGCCGGCTGTTGCGCCAGGACCGGCGCAGCGGCGAGCGCGGCGGCGCCGGAAACCGCAAGGGCAAGGAGGCGGGAGGGTCGGTTCACGGTGCGCGGCCGGGGTCGTGAGAATGGCCGCTATCTTAAACCAAATGCGCCACTTTTCCGCCGGTTGCACGCCGGCGGCGGCGGCTGGCGGGCTCAGCGCCCGAGTTTGCGCATGCGTTCGGAGGGCGTGATGATATCGGTCAGGCGAATGCCGAACTTGTCGTTGACCACGACGACCTCGCCTTGGGCGATCAGCGTGCCGTTGACCAGCACGTTCATCGGTTCGCCGGCCATGGCATCGAGTTCGACGACCGAGCCGTGAGCGAGCTGCAGGAGATTCTTGATGGTGATCTTGGTACGGCCGAGCTCGACGGCGATCTGGACGGGGATGTCCAGGATCATGTCGAGTTCGCCGAGCATCGAGGCCTTGTTGCCCGGATCGCCGAAGGAGGGGAAGATCTGCGCCGGCTGAGCGGCGGCGGGTGCCGCGTCGGCCACCGCCTGCTCGGCCATCGCGGCCGCCCAGTCGTCTTCGCTGATGGCATCGTCGGTTGCGGGGTTTTCGTTTTCGTCAGACATCGTTCTCTCCGAGAGCCGGTTCCTGCTCCTGTCCTTCCGAGGAGAGGAAGCGTTCGATTTTCAGTGCGTACTGTCCACCCTGCTGGCCGTAACGGCATTCCATCAGGGGGACGTCGTCGACGCTGGCAACGATGGTCTCCGGGATGGCCATCGGAATCACGTCGCCGACTTTCATGTGCAGGATCTGCCCGAGGGTGATCGTCGAGGTCGCCAGCTGGGCGACGATTTCCACTTCGGCATCCTTGAGCTGCTTGCGCAGCATGACGATCCAGCGCCTGTCGGAGGACAGCTGGTCGCTCTGCATGGCGCTGTAGAGCAGATCGCGGATCGGCTCGAGCATCGAGTACGGGAAGCAGATGTGCATGTCCGCCGCGGAGCCCCCGAACTCGAGCGAGAAGGAGGTCGAGATGACGATTTCCGAGGGGGTCGCGATGTTGGCGAACTGCGAATTCATCTCGGAGCGGATGTACTCGAAGTTCATCTCGTACACCGGTTTCCAGGCCCGGCTGTATTCGGCGAAGACCACGCCGAGCAGGCCCTGGATGATGCGCTGTTCCGTCGCGGTGAAGTCGCGGCCTTCGACGCGGGTGTGGAAACGCCCGTCGCCGCCGAACATGTTGTCGACCACGAGGAACACGAGATTCGGGTCGAAGATGAACAGCGAGGTACCGCGCAGGGGCTTGGCGGCGACCAGGTTGAGATTGGTCGGCACCACCAGGTTGCGGATGAATTCGCTGTATTTCTGCACGCGGATCGGGCCCACCGAGATTTCGGTGTTGCGGTGCATGTAGTTGAACAGGCCGATGCGCAGGTAGCGGGCGAAACGCTCGTTGATCAGTTCGAGCGTCGGCATGCGCCCGCGAACGATGCGCTCCTGCGTTCCCAGGTTGTAGCTGCGAATCCCGTCCGCGGCCTCGGCGGCCTGCTCGGGTTCGTCGGACTCGCCGGTGACGCCCTTGAGCAGCGCGTCGACTTCGTCCTGGGAAAGAAAATCGGCCGACATCTTGCGTGCTTACTGGATGATGAAGGAAGTGAACAGGACTTCCTTGATCGGACCCTCGGGCTTCTGACCCTTGGCCGGCGGCTCGATCACCTCGTTCATCTGGTCGCGGATCTCGCCGGCGAGCTTTTCCTTGCCTTCCTTGCTCATCAGTTCCGAGGCCTTCTTGTCGGAGAGCAGCAGCATCACCCGGTTGCGCAGCTTGGGCATGAAGAGCTTGAGGTTGTCGCCCGTCGCCAGGTCCTCGACCTCGACGGAAATGACCACCTGCAGGAACTGCTCGCCCTGTTCCGGCGAGAGATTGACGGTGAAGGCCTCGAACGGGACGTAGACCGGCGGCGCGGCCTTCTCGCCCTTTTTCTTCTTGGCGGGCTTTGCCTTTTCGGTGGCGACTTCCTCGTCGTCCTCGTGGTCGGCGTTCTTGCTCAGCAGCAGGAAAGCACCGCCCCCGGCGGCGGCGAGCAGGACGACGGCGGCGACGATGATGATCAGCAGTTTCTTGCTCTTCTTGGGCGGGGCATCGCCTTCGACCGGCTTGGCGTCCTTGGACATTCGCTATTCCTCCTCTTTCGCTTCGTTATGTCTTCCGGCGGGGGTCAGGCGAAGAGATCGACCAGTCCGTTGCCGCGCCGCATGCCGCCTGCCGACAGCCCCGCCGTCTCGCCGGTATCGCCCCCAAGTATAGCGTTATCGCCCTGCCAGCGGCGCGTGCCGCCCCCCGCCTGCTGCTCGCTGTTGGTCTGCTGCTGGCGCGACGACTCGGCGCTGACGTTGGCGTCGCCCAGCGTGATGCCGGCGGTGGCGAGCATTTCACGCAGGCGTGGCAGGGCCGATTCGATCGTCTCGCGGACCTCGGGGTTGGCGGAGACGAAGAGTGCCGTGGCGGTGTCGCGATTGACATTGAGGGAGATCTCGATTGGTCCCATCTGCGGCGGATTGAGCGTCAGCTGTGCACTTTGACGCTCGTTGCCGGCCATCCAGACGATCTTCTGTCCGAAATCGCTGGCCCAGGCCTGCCGATCGTGCAGCGGGGTATCGACGCGCAACGGGGCGTCGTTGCGGACGCCCGAGGTGGCCTGCTGGGTCGGTGCGTGATGCAGTACCGTGGTCGGACGCGGCGTATCGGTGGCGGTTTCCGCCGGCAGCAGGGTGGCGTTGCCCTCCGTGGCGGCAAATCTTGCCGACCGGTCGTTGGCCGTGGGGCTGGCGAGACCGGCAGCGAAGGAGGTCTGGCGCTCGCCGGCGAGTGTGTCCGCCAGCGAGTCGCCACCGGCAGCGTCCGCTTCCTGCGCCATGCCGCCGGCGGGCGAAGGCAGCCCCCCGGCGTCGAGCGCGACATTGCGCGCCGTGTCCTGCGGAGCTGCATTGGCCGCTGCCGTCTGGGCGGGTTGTGCCGGCAGGGGGAGGCCGAGCGCGGCAAAAAGCTGCGCGGCCTCGTCCGTCGTCGCTTCCTCGGTGGCGGTTTCGCTGTCGGCGGGCGACGTTCCGGTCTCGTGCGTGACGCCGAGAGTGATCCCGGCCGATAGCTGGGAAAGCAGGAAACTGGCGAAATCCGCGCTCGCTGCCTGAGCGCCCGTGGCGCTGCTTGCCTGGGTCGTGTCGACCGGGGTGAGGGGTTGCGAGGCGGGGAGGGCGGTTGCGATGGCGATCGGCATCGGCGTTCCTTCTGGGTCGGTATCGACCTCGTTCGAGCAAGGAGCATGCCAATGATCGGCGAGGACTCGCTGCGCCTCCGGTCAGGGTATCCCGCAACGGTCAGCGGGTATCGAACTTCTTGTCGACGGTGTCGTCCCGGCGGGTGGCGAATTCATCCTGCAGCTTCTGCTCGCGCCGGTTTTCCTCGGCAAGCTCGCTGGCGCGGTGGCGTTCGGAGAGCGTGTCGAAGGCCTTGAGGCGGGTGCGGTGCGCCTGCCATTCGTTCTGGCCGGCAAGGGTGTGCTGGACCTGCTGGTTGACCGCCTTGCCCTGTTGTCCGATGGCCTCGTCGAGCCGGTCGAGGAAGGCCTGGTAGTTGCGCCATTCGCGCTGCGCGAGTCCGTTGCGGGCTGCGTCGCGGAAGCGGGCTGCGTATTCGTCGCGGTACTGCTGCAGCATCTGCAGCTTGCTGCGGGCGTCCTGCTCGGCGGCGATCAGCCGGGCCAGCCGGCGGGTTGCCTCGTCGGCGCGCGTCTGCATCAGCTCGAGAATGGGTTGCAGCGTGAAGGGTTTCATGGGTGCGACCTGCCTTGCTTTTCATTGTAGCCCAAGCGCCGGGCCGGGCCCGGTCGATCAGGGGGCGCTGCCGAACAGCGCGTGCAGCTGTCCGACACTTTCCTCGAAGCCCGCGCGCTGGGCTAGCGTTTGCTGCAGGAAGCGCTCGAACTGCGGGTAGAGGGCGATGGCCTGGTCGAGCTGCGGATCGGATCCAGCCACGTAGGCGCCGACGCTGATCAGGTCGCGCGCGCGCTGGTAGCGTGAGTAGAGTTGCTTGAAGCGGCGGATCTGTTCGAGATGGGCGGGTTTGATCAGATTGATCATGGCCCGCGAGATCGATTGCTCGATGTCGATGGCGGGATAGTGCCCGGCATCGGCCAATGTGCGGGTGAGCACGAGATGGCCGTCGAGGATGGCGCGAGCCGAGTCGGCGATCGGATCCTGCTGGTCGTCGCCTTCCGCAAGCACGGTGTAGAAGGCGGTGATCGAGCCACCGTCCTCGGCGCCGTTGCCGGCGCGCTCGACGAGTTGCGGCAGGCGGGCGAACACCGAGGGGGGGTAGCCGCGCGTCACCGGGGGTTCTCCGATGGCGAGGGCAATCTCGCGCTGCGCCATCGCGTAGCGGGTGAGCGAATCCATGATCAGCAGAACGTGCCGTCCCCGGTCGCGGAAATCCTCGGCAATCGTTGTCGCGTAGGCGGCGCCCTGCAGGCGCATGAGCGGACTGACGTCGGCCGGCGCGGCGACGACGACCGAGCGTCGCAGGCCCTCCTCGCCGAGGATCTGCTCGATGAATTCCTTGACTTCGCGGCCACGCTCGCCGATCAGTCCGACGACGATGATTTCGGCCTCGGTGTAGCGCGCCATCATTCCGAGCAGTACGCTCTTGCCGACGCCGGAGCCGGCGAACAGGCCCATGCGCTGTCCGCGTCCGACCGTGAGCAGGGCGTTGATGGCGCGGACACCGACATCGAGCGTCTGCTCGATCGGCGCGCGCGACATCGGATTGACCGGGCGGCTCTGCAGGGGGCGCAGGCTGTCCGCCTGCAGCGGTCCGAGGCGGTCGAGCGGACGTCCGGCACCGTCAACCACGCGGCCAAGCAGGGCGTCGCCGACCGGCAACAGCTTGCCGCGGTCGATCGCTCGCCGGCGCGGGGTCGGCGCCTGATCCAGCCGGGGCAGGATGGCCGGGGTTTCCAGGGCAACGACACGGGCCCCCGGCGAGAGTCCATAGACGTCGTCGGAGGGCATCAGGAAGAGTTTTTCCCCGTTGAATCCGACTACTTCGGCTTCGATCGGCGCGCCGCCCGCCGGCAGGATGCGGCAGGAGCCGCCGAGCGGAAGCTTGAGGCCGGCCGCTTCCATGACCAGTCCGTTGATGCGCGTCAGATGGCCGCTCGACAGCAGCGGGCTGGCCTGGGCCACCGCATGCCGGCAGTTGTCCAGAAAGGCGTGCCAGCGTGCGTTGTGGGAGGTGCCGTCCATCGCCTGCGCCCTCTCAGGGGCGGGAGTCCAGCCAGTCCTGGCTGATGCCGATGGCTTCGATGACACGCCGCCAGCGTGTCTCGAGCGTGGCGTCAACCTCGCTGGCCCCCAGCTCGACGCGACAACCGCCCGGTGTCAGGCTGCCGTCCTCGATGATTCGCCAGCTGTTGTGCGAGAGCTGCTCGCCCAGGTGCTTGCGGATCAATGCGGCATCGTCCGGGTGGGCGAACAGCGCCGGATGCCCGTGGTGTGGCGGCAGTGCGGCGATCGCTTCGCGCACGGTGGGAAGAACCAGTTCGGGACGCAGGCGCAGGCTTTGCCGCAGAACCTGGCTGGCCAGCTCGACGGCCAGCGCGAGCAGCTGCTCCGCGACCGTGCGGTCGATTTCGCCGAGCGCGGCGTGCAGCGACGACAGCAGGCGATCGATGCGCGCCGCCTCTTCGCGGCCAAGTGCCAGCCCCTCTTCGTAACCGGCCGCGTAGCCGGTTTCGTGGGCCTCGGTGTGGATGCGCTCGATTTCCTCTGCGGTTGGCAGGGGGGGCGGTGGTGGTGCCGGCGGTGTTTCCTCCTCGGGCGGAGCCGGCGCGGGCTCTTCCAGGATGGGGGGCTCGGCAGCCTGCGTGTTGGGGCTTTCCTCCTCCTCGTCGAAGGCGGCGAGTTCCCAGCGCTGGTAGGCGGTGAGCTTTTCCTTTGGAATGAAGCCGGTCATGGTACGCCGGGTCTCAGATCATCTGTTCGCCGCCGGCCCCGCCGAGGACGATCTGGCCCTCGTCGGCCAGACGGCGGACGATTTTCAGGATTTCCTTCTGTTCTGCCTCGACCTCGGAGACGCGCACCGGGCCGCGCGCCTCGAGATCCTCGCGCAGCATCTCGGCAGCGCGCTGCGACATGTTCTTGAAGATTTTCTCGCGCAATTCGGGCGAGGCGCCCTTCATGGCGAGAATCAGCGAATCGGACTGGATCTCCCGCAGCAGCAGCTGGATGCTGCGATCGTCGATATCGAGCAGGTTCTCGAAGACGAACATTTCGTCGAGGATCTTCTGGGCGAGGTCCGGGTCGTATTCGCGGATCGAGTCGATCACCGTGGTTTCGTTGGCGGTGCCCATGAAGTTCAGGATTTCGGCGACCGTGCGCACGCCGCCCATGGCGGCCTTCTTGATGTTCGCCGACCCGGACAGCAGGCGCAGCATCACGTCGTTGAGTTCGCGCAGGGCGGCGGGCTGGATGCCTTCGAGGGTGGCGATGCGCAGCACCACGTCGTTACGCAGGCGCTCGGTGAAATGGTTGAGGATTTCGCTTGAATGGTCGTGTTCGAGGTGCACGAGGATGGTGGCGATGATCTGCGGATGCTCGTTCTTGATCAGGTCGGCCACGGTCGGCGCGTCCATCCACTTGAGGCCTTCGATGCCGTTGGTGTCGCCCCCCTGCAGGATGCGCGAGATGAG